>NZ_DAOKZG010000003.1:0-168425 GCF_035325765.1 Ottowia sp. | reverse complement strand
CAAGCGCGGTGCCACCAGTGCGTCTGCGAAACCCGCCCGGCGCTCCACGCCCACACAAGGCGCGCCTCGCGCGGCACCAGCCTACGACCAGCAGGCCGTCCGCCGGATCCTCGACGGCGAAGGCGAGATCGGCGCTGGATCCGGGGCAGGGGTCACGCGTTCGCCCGATGTTGCTGCCAGCGAACCACCCCATCAACGCCTGACGCAATGGAGCGCGGACGTCTTCCAGGCCATCGAATGGCGCCGCTTCGAAGCCGTATGTGAAGCGCTGTTTGCCCAGGCCGGGTTCGAAACGCGCGCCCAGTCACACGGGCCGGATGGCGGCGTGGACATCTGGCTGCACTCGCGCAACGCCAGCGGGCCGGTGGCGGTGGTGCAGTGCAAGCACTGGCAGGGCAAGCCGGTGCCGGTGGGCGCGGTGCGCGAATTCCTGGGCGCCATGGCGGCGCACAAGGTTGAGCGCGGCACCTATGCGACCAGCTCCACCTTCACGGCCGACGCGCTGGCCTTTGCTCGGGCCAACGGCATCAACGCGCAGGATGGCGCGGGGCTTCTGCGGCTGATCGGCCAGCGCACGCCCGAACAGCAGGCCGCGCTGCTCGCGGTGGCCTTCGAAGGAGAATACTGGCGCCCCACCTGTCCGAGCTGCAGCGTGAAGCTGGTGGAACGCAAGAAGCGCCGTACCGGCTCTCGCTTCTGGGGCTGCACCAACTACCCGCGCTGCACATACACCCTGCCGATGAGCGGCGCCGCGACGGACATGGCGGCGATGCCACGCTGACCTGTCCCGACACCAGTCGCAGAAGATACTGGCCCGGCGTTTGACCTGATTCCGCTCAGCCACCCATCCAGATCGACCGGCAAACCTGCAACAGCCGACACTCCATCAGACGGGGTTACCATCGGCGCCCATGCTCGCCAACCTCACCCCCTTCCTCCTGCACTGGGCCATCACGGCCTTCGGCCTGTGGGTGGCTTCGCACGTGTTCAAGGGCCTGCGCTTCGACGGCACGGGCGCGCTGGCGGTGGCGGCCCTGCTGCTGGGCCTGGCCAATGCGATCGTGCGGCCGTTGCTGGTATTCCTGACGCTGCCGCTCACCCTGCTCACCTTCGGCCTGTTCCTGCTGGTGATCAACGCCCTGGTGCTGATGCTGGTGGCACGGCTGGTGAACGGCTTTCACCTGGACGGCTTCTGGACCGCGTTCTGGGCCAGCATCTTCATGTCGCTGCTGAGCCTGGTGCTGGGACTGGTGCTGGGCGGCACGCCGGAGTTCACCATCGAGACCAGTCCGGGGCCGGGGCAGACCTGGTTGTAAGCAGTGCACCCACGGCGGCGGCGTCCGCCTCGCCTGCCGGCACCACCCTGACGTGTGCAGTGGCGGCGCGGCGTTGCTACGATTCCGCCCATGACGATCCTTCAGACTCCCTTTCCGCTGGGCTGGCAGCATTACCTGTTCGGCGGCCTGTGCGTGGGCGGCGGCGTCGCGCTGCTGTTCCTGCTCACGGGGCGCGTGGGCGGCATGAGCTCGGTGTTTTCCAGCACCTGGTCGTTCGTGCTGCGGCGCCCGTTCTTCCAGCAGCCACGACTGGTGAACACGCGCGGCTGGCGGCTCGAGTACGCGCTCGGGCTGATCCTGGGAGCCTTTGCCTGGTGGCTGTGGCGCGGCGGCGGCGTGCCCGAGACCACCGGCGTGCCATGGTGGCTGCTGCTCGTCGGCGGCTTCATCGCCGGCTACGGCGCGCGTCTGGGTCATGGCTGCACCTCGGGGCACGGCATCTGCGGCCTGGGATCGCTGCAGTGGCCTTCGGCGCTGGCCGTGCTGACCTTCATGGCCACGGCCTTCCTGACCGCCAACCTGGTGACGAGGTGGCTGGTATGAATACGGCGAAGGGACTGGCCACGCTGGCCGCAGGCGCGCTGTTCGGCTTCGGGCTGGCGCTGTCCACCATGATCCGCCCCGAGGTGGTGCTGAGCTTCCTGCAACTGCAGGACCTGGGCCTGGCCCTGGTCATGGGCGGCGGCGTGGTGGTCACGCTGCTCGCCTACAAGCTGCTGCCACGCCTGCTGAAGCAGCCATTGCTGGGAGGCGCCTTCGGCGTGCACCCGAGCGACTGGAACCGGGACACGCTGGTCGGCGCGGCCCTGTTCGGCATTGGCTGGGGCCTCACGGGCGTGTGCCCCGGCCCGGCGATCGCGGGACTGGGCGCAGGCAACCTCACGCTGCTGTGGGCGATCGCCGGCCTCGCGCTGGGCGCGCTGGCGCAGGGCTGGATGGCCGATCGCTGATGCCGCGCGGAGGGTTGCGGGCGCTCAGGCGGCGCTCGCCAGCTCACGGGCCAGATGGGCGCCCGCCAGCGCCGCGACCTCGCTTGCGGGCAGGGGCTTGAGCCGATGGTCGCTCCAGACCTGGCGCCACAGGCGCGCGCCGCGCCGGCCATGGTGCAGGCCCAGCATGTGGCGCGCGATGGCCGACCAGGGCGTGCCGTCCTCGGCCAGTTCGCGCGCCATGTAATCGACCATCTCGAACTCGACCTCGTCCGGCGTCAGTGCGCAAGGCTGTCCTCCCAGGAAGTCGGCATCCCAGCGGCTCATGATCCAGGGATGGTGGTAGGCCTCGCGACCCAGCATCACGCCGTCGACATGCTGCAGGTGCGCGGCAATCTGTGCGTCGCTGGTGACGCCGCCATTGAGCACGATGGTGAGATCGGGGAAGTCCTGCTTGAGCCGATGGACCTGCTCGTGGCGCAGCGGCGGGATTTCGCGGTTTTCCTTCGGACTCAGGCCCTTGAGCCAGGCGTTGCGCGCATGCACGATGAAGACGCGGCAGCCGGCCTCGGCGACCGTGCCGACGAAGTCCCGCACGAAGTCGTAGCTCTCCACGCGGTCGACGCCGATGCGGTGCTTGACGGTGATGGGCACATCGACGACGTCGACCATGGCCTTGACGCAGTCGGCCACCAGCGCCGGTTCGGCCATCAGGCAGGCGCCGAAGGCGCCGCGTTGCACGCGCTCGCTCGGGCAGCCGCAGTTGAGGTTGATCTCGTCGTAGCCCCAGCGCGCGCCAATGCGCGCGCACTGCGCCAGCTCGGCCGGCTCGCTGCCGCCCAGTTGCAGCGCCAGCGGATGCTCCACCGGGTCGAAGCGCAGGTGCCGCCGCTCGGCCCCGTGCAGCAGCGCGCCGGTGGTCACCATCTCGGTGTAGAGACGCGTGCGCTTCGTCAGCAGGCGGTGCAGGTAGCGGCAGTGCTTGTCGGTCCAGTCGAGCATGGGCGCCACGGACAGGCGCCAGGGGTTCGGAGCAGTGGCAGCGCAGACAACGGGCATGGTGCGATTATCCCGTTCCCCCACGAAAAACCCCGCCGCAGCGGGGTTCGGTGCTCAGGCACGGCGCGCCGTCATTCCATGTGCAGGCCGCCGTTGCAGGCAAAGTTGGCACCCGTGGTGAAGCCGGCGTCGTCGCTGGCCAGCCAGGCGACGATGGAGCCGATCTCCTCGGGCGTGCCCAGGCGCTTGACCGGGATGGTGGCGACGATCTTCTCGAGCACGTCGGGGCGGATCGCCTTGACCATGTCGGTGCCGATGTAGCCGGGGCTGACGGTGTTGACGGTGACGCCCTTGTTGGCCAGTTCCTGCGCCAGCGCCATCGAGAAACCGTGCATGCCCGCCTTGGCCGCCGAGTAGTTGGTCTGGCCGGCCTGGCCCTTCTGGCCGTTCACCGAGCTGATCTGGATGATGCGGCCAAAGCCGCGCTCGACCATGTCGGGCACCACCTGCTTGGTGACGTTGAACATGCTGTTGAGGTTGGTGTCGATCACCGCGTCCCAGTCCTCGCGCGACATCTTCAGGAACATGCGGTCGCGCGTGATGCCGGCGTTGTTCACCAGCACGTCGATCGGTCCGTGCTCGGCCTTGGCCTTGGCGAAGGCATCGGCGGTCGACTGCCAGTCGCTCACGTTGCCGACGCTGGCGTGGAAGGTGTAGCCCTGCGCCTTCTGCTCGTCCAGCCATTTCTGGAAATCGCGCGTCGGGCCGCAACCGGCAATGACCTTGAAGCCCTCCTTGTGCAGGCGCTGGCAGATGGCGGTGCCGATGCCGCCCATGCCGCCGGTGACGTACGCTACTTTCTGACTCATGTGCTGTCTCCTAGAGGACCTATGAAAATCGGTGGCTGTCGGCACGCACGGCGCGACGACGCCAATCTAACCCAAAAAGTGGTGCCTGGACGATCCTGCGGCCGGATCGCCCGCCACCATCAGGCGCGCTCCACCGCCAGCGCCGCGCCCATGCCGCCGCCGATGCACAGGCTGGCCAGGCCCTTCTTCGCGCCGGAGCGCTGCATCTCGTGCAGCAGCGTGACCAGGATGCGGCAACCGCTGGCACCGATCGGGTGACCGAGCGCGATGGCACCGCCGTTGACGTTGACCTTCTTTGGGTCGACACCCAGCAGCTTGTTGACGGCGCAGGCCTGGGCCGCGAAGGCCTCGTTCAGCTCGAACAGGTCGACGTCGCCAACCTGCCAGCCCGCGCGCCCCAGCGCCTTCTGGGTCGCCGACACCGGACCGAGGCCCATGGTGGCCGGGTCCAGGCCGCTCATGCCGTAGCTGACGATGCGCGCCAGCGGCTTGAGGCCCAGGACCGCCGCCTTCTTCGCCGTCATCACCACCACGGCGGCGGCGCCGTCGTTGATGCCGCTGGCATTGCCCGCCGTCACGCTGCCCGCCTTGTCGAACGCCGGGCGCAGGCCGGCCAGGACCTCGGCCGTGGTTTTCTTGTTCAGGTGCTCGTCGGTATCGAACACGACGGGGTCGCCCTTGCGTTGCGGGATGCTGACCGGCGTGATCTCGTCCCTGAACTTGCCGGCGTCCTGCGCCGCGGCGGCCTTGTGCTGGCTGGCCAGCGCCAGTTCGTCCTGCATCTGGCGCGTGATGCCTTCCTGCTTGGCCACGTTCTCGGCCGTGATGCCCATGTGGTACTGGTTGTAGACGTCCCACAGGCCGTCGACGATCATCGAGTCGATCATCTTCCAGTCGCCCATGCGCTGGCCGTCGCGGCTGCCCAGCAGCACGTGCGGGCTGGCGCTCATGTTCTCCTGGCCGCCGGCCACCACGATTTCGCTGTCGCCGGTGGCCACCGCCTGCGCCGCCAGCATCACGGCCTTCAGGCCCGAGCCGCAGACGGCGTTGATGGTCATGGCCGGCGTTTCCTTGGTGATTCCGGCCTTGAGCAGCGCCTGGCGCGCCGGGTTCTGGCCGCTGCCGGCCGCCAGCACCTGGCCCATGATGACCTCGCCCACCTGGTCCAGCCCGACCTTGGCGCGCTCCAGTGCCGCCTTGATCGCGATGCTGCCCAGTTCAGGCGCCGGCACCTTGGCCAGGCTGCCGCCGAACCGGCCCACGGCGGTACGGGCCGCCGAAACGATGACGATTTCTTCCATTGCTGCTTTCTCCTGAAATTAAGGCTGCCCGCGCTTGCCGAACAAGCGCTGGAAGCCGCTTCTGACGATCGAATCAGTCTCCATCCCGCATGCGCCGCTCGCGCGGCGCATGAATCGGTTCCCGGCCCGCGCGGCGAGCACGTGGGGCGCGACGACACGGGGCGTGTGTCATCTCAGGCCTTGGCCTTGACATAACGCCCCGGGGCGGGCTCGATCACCTTGTATTTCGGTGCCTTGCCGTAGGACCTGGGCGCGGCCACCTGCTTGCCCGCATGGCTGGCCAGCCAGGCCGACCAGTCGTCCCACCAGCTGCCCGGATGTTCGGTGGCGCCAGCCACCCAGTCGTTCACGTTCGGCGGAAATTCGCCGTCCTCGCGCAGCCAGTGGCTGCGCTTCTTCGCGGCCGGCGGGTTGATGACGCCGGCAATGTGGCCGGACGATCCCATGACGAAGCGCTTCGCGCCGGGGAACACCTGGGTCGAGGCATAGGCGCCGCCGATCGGCACGATGTGATCCTCGCGCGAGCCGTACAGGTAGACCGGGATGTCGATCTTGCGCAGGTCGATCTTCTCGCCGCACACCGTCACCTTGTTCGGCTTGATCAGGTCGTTCTGCAGGTAGGTGTGGCGCAAGTACCAAGTGTAGAAGGGCCCGGGCAGGTTGGTCGAATCGCTGTTCCAGTAGAGCAGGTCGAACGGCGGTGGCGTCTGGCCCTTCAGGTAGTTGCCGACCACGTAGTTCCACACCAGGTCGTTGGGCCGCAAGAAGCTGAAGGTGCTGGCCATGTCCTGGCCCTTCATCAGGCCACCCTTGCCCATCTGCTTCTCGCGGTGGCGCACCATGGCCTCGTCGACGAACACGTCCAGCACGCCGGTGTCGCTGAAGTCGATCAGGGTGGTCAGCAGGGTGAACGCCGCCACGGGCTTCTCGCCGCGTGCCGCCAGCACGGCCAGGGCGGTGGTGAGGATGGTGCCGCCGACGCAGAAGCCGAGCGCATTGATCTGCCTGGCACCGGTGATGTCCCGCACGGTCTGGATGGCCTTGATCGCCGCATTCTCGATGTAGTCGTCCCAGGTCGCCTGGGCCAGCGACTGGTCGGGATTGCGCCAGCTGACGACGAAGGTGCGGTGGCCCTCGCTCACCGCATAGCGGATCAGCGAGTTGGAAGGCTGCAGGTCCATGATGTAGAACTTGTTGATGCACGGTGGCACCAGCAGCACGGGTCGCTCGTACACCTTGGCCGTGAGCGGCTTGTATTCGATGAGCTGGAACAGCTCGTTCTCGAACACCACGGCGCCTTCGGTCGAGGCGACGTTCTTGCCCAGTTCAAACACGCTCTCGTCGGTCATCGAGACATGCCCCTGGCGCAGGTCGGCGAGCATGTTCTGCACGCCGCGCGCCAGGCTCTCGCCCTTGCTCGCCACCGCCTCCTTGAGCGCCTCGGGGTTGAAGGCCAGGAAGTTGCTCGGCGCCGCGGCGGCGGCCCACTGCTCGACCGCGAACACCAGGCGTGCCTTGGTCTTCGGATCGGCCTCGGCGGCTTCGGCGAGCGACATCAGGGTACGCGTGTTCAGCAAATAGACGGCGGCCGAGAAGGCCGCCAGCGGATTGCGCTCCCAGGCTTCGCCGGCGAAGCGCTTGTCCTTGAAGGTGAGGCTCGATTGCAGCGACTGGTTCCACAACTCGGTCGCCTGGCGCACATAGTCCTGCTGCAATTCAGCCAGCCGCTCGGGGGGGAAGGTGATCTTCGGGGCACGGGGCGTGCCGGCGCCCGCTCCCGCACCATTGAACGACTGCAACTGCTCGAGCGCCTTGGTCCAACCCGTCATGAATCCGGCCTGCGGTGCCTGGTTCGGCATCTGGGTCATGCTGCTCGCCCACTGCTGCCACATGGAAATCGCTTGATCGGGGGTCATCCGATGTCTCCTGGTCGTTCGTTTCGGTACTGCGCTGCGCTGGATCGGCCCTGTCGGCACAAGCTCCAGTATCGCCCATGGACATGCTGCCCCTGGCGCGTGCGCCATGGCGCGTGGACAGATGATGACATGTATTGCACTTTCTTATCAATGGCGCCAGATGCAGGCCGCCATGCGGCCGGTGGCGCCCAGCGTGCGCTGGTCGCGCCGGTGGGAGAAGTAGCGCGACGCGTTGCCCACCGTGCACCAGGCGGAGCCGCCGTCGTTGCCGTACACGCGTGACACGCCCAGGCGCTGCAGGCGCTGGCGCGCCAGCGCCTGAAGGTCGGCCAGATACTTGCCTGGCCGGGCCGCAATGAAGCAGGCAGCCGCCATCGGATCGCCATCGACGAAGGCCGCGTGCACCTCCGGGCCCACCTCGAACGCCTCCGGGCCGATGCAGGGTCCGAGCCAGGCCAGGACGTCCGGGCCGGACGACGCGCCCGCGCCAGGCGCCGGCCCGGATGCCGACGAAGCCCGCAAGCGCGCCAGCGTCTGTTCAAGCACGCCCGCGGCCAGGCCGCGCCAGCCCGCATGAATCGCCGCCACCCGCTGGCCCCGCGCGTCGCTCAGCAGCACCGGCAGGCAGTCGGCCACCATGATGGTGCAGGCGAGCGCGCGCTCGCTGGTCAGCACGGCGTCGGCGCTGATGCCGTCTGGCGTGTCGCCCGCCAGCGTCGCCACCCCGGTGCCATGCACCTGGCGCAGAAACACGGGGCGCGCGCCCAGGGCGTCGCGCAGCCGGACGCGATTGGTCGCCACCGCGGCCGCGTCGTCGCCCACATGGTCGCCCAGGTTGAAGAAGCGCCACGGGCCTCGCGAGGCACCGTCGCGGGCATTCATGCCGCGCAGCGTGAACACCGCACGCACCCCGTCGGGCGCGGGCCAGTCCGGCACCAGCCAGGCGGACCCCACTACGCCGCGTCGGGGCAGGCCGACGGCTGGGCCTGCTGGAACGCCTCCAGCGCCATGCAGGCGTCGAACACGCCCATGATGCGCGTCAGGCCGGCAAGATCGCAGTCGAAACGCTGGGCGTTGAAGATCTGTGGCACCAGGCAGCAGTCGGCCAGGGTCGGCGCATCACCGTGGCTGAAGCGCCCGGGTTGTTCGGCCAGGTGTGCCTCGTAGGCTTCCAGCCCGAGACGCACCCAGTGCCGGTACCAGGCCATCTTGGCGGCCTCGTCGGCCTGGAGCTGGTGCACCAGGTACTTGAGCACGCGCAGGTTGTTCAGCGGATGCACCTCGCAGGCAATCACCTGTGCCAGCGCCCGCACGCGCGCGCGGCCACCGGCATCGGCCGGCAACAGGCCCGGCTGCGGGTGCGTCTCGTCCAGATATTCGATGATGGCCATCGACTGCGTCAGGCGCCGGCCATC
Source organism: Ottowia sp. (assembly GCF_035325765.1). Classification (GTDB taxonomy): domain Bacteria; phylum Pseudomonadota; class Gammaproteobacteria; order Burkholderiales; family Burkholderiaceae_C; genus Ottowia. Next base: position 159,659 of record NZ_DAOKZG010000003.1, on the reverse strand, counting down.
GTCGAGTTCGAGCACCGGCACCAGATGTTCGGCCGTGAGCGCGCCGAAGGCCGCGCTCTTCTGCTCACCCTTGACCAGGTGCACCGGCACGTAGTCGTAGGGCAGGCCCTTCAGGTGCAGCGCGATGCGCACCCGAAATGAAGCCGACGAGCGAAAGTAATTGTGCAGCCGCATGGCGGATGACTATAGCGCCTCGGCGCGACGTCATCCGGCCATGGGCCTCAGCGCACCGGCTGGCTGCCCGCGACGTCGGCACGCTCCGCCAGGAAGATCTCCACCCGCCGGTTTTGCGCGCGGCCGGCCGCCGTATCGTTGCTGGCGATGGGCTCGTGCGAGCCGCGGCCCTCGGTGCGAATGATGCGCGAATCGACGCCCCGCGCCGCGAGGTAGTCGCGCACGCTGTTGGCGCGCGCCAGCGACAGCGGGTTGTTGATGGCGTCGCTGCCGGTGGAATCCGCATGGCCGACGATGAATACCTCCATGCCCGGCTGCTCGCCCAGGCCCTGCGCGAACTGGTCGAGAATCGGCCGCAGGCGCGGCTGGAGGTCGGCGCGCCCCGTATCGAAGGAAATGTCGTTCGGGATGTGCAGCTTGAGCTGATTGTCCGCAGTCTGCGACACCTGCACCCCCGTGCCGGCCGTGGCCTGCTGCATCTGCTGGCGCTTGTTCTCCATGTACTTGGACCAGGCGTAGCCACCCAGCGCGCCCACGCCCGCCCCCACGGCGGCACCCTTGCCATTCCCGATCATGGCCCCGGCCACGGCGCCGACGCCGGCACCGATGGCGGTACCGCGCTGGGTCTCGGTCATGTTGGCGCAGCCCGTGATGGCGAACAGCACCGCAGTGGCCGTCAGGGCCAGGCCACGCGCCGGAATCTGCATTCGATGGATCATGTCGACATCCTTTCCTCGATGGGTTCTCCAGAAACGCTTGGCGGCACGCGCCCGGCGTGCTGCCAACGTCCTGATTAAACCAGCAGCCAAGCCAGGCGCTGCCAATCGCTTCGATTCAACTGCAACGCCTTGTGAGCGAAGTCGTGGTAATTCACGGCGACGTGCCGTATCCGCAACGAATGGCGCGAAAGGCGCCGGGGCGGCCGCGTCGAAGCCGAATGCACCGTCGCGCTGGCCGGCGCCATCGCGCGGGCTGGCCACGCCGGCCGGCCGTGCGCTGCCAGGCCTTGCCCTAAACTGACTGTGTGAAGTCCTCCGACCCGATCCGATACTGCCAGGTCTGCGGCACGCCGGTCGTCCACCGCATCCCCGACGATGGCGACACGCGCGAACGCGCAGTGTGTCCGGCCTGCGGCAAGATCCACTACGTCAACCCGCTGATGGTGGTCGGCACGGTGCCCTACCTGGGCGACCGCGTGCTGCTGTGCAAGCGCGCCATCGAGCCACGCCTGGGCAAGTGGACCCTGCCGGCCGGCTTCATGGAACTGGGCGAAACCATGGCCGAGGGCGCGGCACGCGAGACCGACGAAGAGGCCGGCGCCCACATCGAGATGGGCGCCTTCTTCAGCGCGATCAGCATCCCGCGTGTCGGCCAGGTGCATTTCTTCTACCTCGCCGCGCTGCTGGACGATCGGTTCGCCCCCGGCCAGGAGTCGCTGGAGGCACGCCTGTTCGCCGAGGCCGACATGCCCTGGGACGAGATCGCCTTTCTCACGGTACGCTGGACCCTCGAGTATTTCTTCGCGGACCGGCGTCGCGGCCACTTCGGCGTGCACGAGGCCAGCGTGCCCTGGTCACCCAAGCTGTGAGCGCGCCATGAGCGAAACGCCGCCGCTCGCCCTGTTGGCACCTGGCGACCCCTTCCCCTCGCCCCGCCAGGCCTGGCCTGCGGGCTCGCCCGCGCCCGGCCTGGTCGCGGCCGGCGGCGCGCTCGACGTCGCCACGCTGCGCGCGGCCTACGCCAGCAGCCTGTTCCCCTGGTACAGCGCCGGCGAGCCGATCCTCTGGTGGAGCCCCGATCCGCGCATGGTGCTGACCGTGCAGAACTTCCGGCTGCACCGCTCGCTGCGTCGCGCGGTGCAGCACTTCGCCGCCAATCCGGCCTGCGAGATCCGCTTCGACAGCGCGTTCGCGCGTGTCATCACGGCCTGCGCCCAGGCACCACGCCGCGGTCAGTCGGGCACCTGGATCGGACCCGACATGCGCGCCGCCTACCTGGACCTGCACCGGGCCGGCCACGCCCACAGCGTGGAAACCTGGATCGATGGCGAACTTGCCGGCGGCCTGTACTGTGTCGCCATCGGGCGCGCCGTGTTTGGCGAATCGATGTTCACGCGCGCGGCCAACGGCTCCAAGATCGCCCTGGCAGCGCTCGTCGCCTGGTGCCGGGAGCACGGCCTGCCCCTGATCGACTGCCAGCAGAACACCGGGCACCTGGCCTCGCTCGGCGCGGCGGAAATGCCACGCGAGCAGTTCCTCCAGGCCCTGGGCCGGCTGGTCGACCAACCCGCCCCACCCTGGCGCTTCGAGCCCGTATACTGGGCTCACCTGCTTTCCACCCAGTCAAGCCCGCGGTGACGCACCTCAAGGATCTTCCGCTCGAGACACTGCAGTTCTACGCCACGGCGCCCTACCCGTGCAGCTACCTGCCCGGGCGCATGGCGCGTTCGCAAGTGGCGACGCCCAGTCACCTGATCAGCAACGAGCGCTACGGCGAACTGGTGCGACTGGGCTTCCGGCGCAGCGGCATGTTCACCTACCGACCGCACTGCGACGGCTGCCAGGCCTGCGTGCCGGTGCGCGTGCGCGTGCGCGAGTTCCAGCCCGACCGCAGCCAGCGGCGCGCGCGCGCGCGCCATGGCGGATTGCAGGCGCGCGTGCTGCGCCTGGGCTACGTGCCCGAGCACTATCAGCTCTACCTGCGCTACCAGGCGCGGCGCCACACGGGCGGCGGCATGGACCACGACAGCATCGACCAGTACACGCAGTTCCTGCTGCAAAGCCACGTCGATTCGCGGCTGGTCGAGTTTCGCGAGCCCGCGGACGCCGCCCAGCCCGGCGCGCTGCGCATGGTATCGGTGGTCGACGTGCTGGGCGATGGCCTGTCGGCCGTCTACACCTTCTACGACCCGGACCCGCACGCCAGCTACGGCACCTGGGGCGTCCTCTGGCAGATCGAGCAGGCACGGCATCTCGGCCTCCCCTATGTCTACCTCGGGTACTGGATCGAGCACAGCCCGAAAATGGCCTACAAGGCGCGCTTCCGCCCGCTCGACCGGCTGCTGGGCGGCCAGTGGCGCAGCGACGAGGCGCCGGTCCCGCGCGCCCCGATCCAGATCACGGCGCGACGCGCCCGGGGCTGACGCAGCAGCCCGCACCGATGACCCGGCCATGCCCCGACCCAAGCCCGAAACCCATCTGACGCCCACGATCCAGGTGATCGAGCGCATGTTCACCCTGATCGACGTGCTGGCCTCGCGCGAGGAGGCGATGTCGCTCAAGGACATCAGCGAGCGCGCCGGGCTGCACCCGTCCACCACGCACCGCATCCTGAACGACCTGGCGTGCGGGCGCTTCGTCGATCGTCCGACGCCCGGCAACTACCGCCTGGGCATGCGCCTGCTGGAGCTGGGCAACCTGGTCAAGGGCCGCCTGTCGGTACGCGACGCGGCACTGGCGCCGATGCGCGAATTGCACCGCCTCACCCAGCAGCCGGTCAACCTGAGCGTGCGCCAGGGCGATGAGATCGTCTATATCGAGCGTGTATTCAGCGAGCGCTCGGGCATGCAGGTGGTGCGCGCCATCGGCGGCCATGCTCCCCTGCACCTGACCTCGGTGGGCAAGCTGTTCCTGGCCACCGAGGACCTGCAGCGCGTGCGCGCCTATGCGACGCGCACCGGCCTGGCCGGACACACGCGCAACAGCATCACCGAACTGCCGGCCCTGGAGCGCGAACTGGTGCGCGCGCGTCACATGGGCATTGCCTACGACAACGAGGAGCTCGAAACCGGCGTGCGCTGCATGGCCGCCGGCATCCACGACGACCAGGGCGAACTGGTGGCCGGCCTGTCCATCTCCGCCCCTGCTGGGCGCCTGGACGATGCCTGGGTGAGCAAGCTGCAGCAGACCGTGCGCGAGATTTCAGCAGCGCTCGGACACGGCAAATAGGCGACAACCGGCCCCCGCCCCGCCAGTTCCCCGTCCGGCGCGGCGCGCGCCAGGCCCGCGCGGACAACACCGCGCCGCATGGAGGGCGCCCCTACCCGGCGTTCGCGTGCGCAGCCATCGCGCCGCCCGCATGGCCCAGCGATTCGACCCAGCGCCGCACGCGCTCGGCGTCCGCGATCCGGCTGTACTTGCCGGTGGAATCGAGGAACACCATGACCAGCTTGCGCCCGGCAATGCGTGCCTGCATCACCAGGCAACGGCCGGCTTCGGAGATATAACCCGTCTTCTGCACGCCGATGTCCCAGTCCGGGTCGTGCACCAGGCCATTGGTGTTGCCATACTGCAGCACGCGCGAGCCGACCGCGATCTCCGAGCCGGGCGAGGTGCTCAGCTGGCGCAGCAGCGGGTCGCGCGACGCAGCCGCGACCAGCAGGGCCAGGTCCTGGGCGCTCGACTGGTTGGCGCTGGACAGTCCGGTCGGTTCAACATACCGCGTGTCCATCATGCCCAGCATCAGCGCGCGTGCATTCATCAGCGCCACGAAGCGCGCCAGCCCACCCGGATAGGTGCGTCCCAGGGCGTGGGCGGCACGGTTTTCGCTCGACATCAGGGCCAGGTGCAGCAACTCGCCGCGCGTGAGCTGCGTGCCCACCCGCAGACGCGAACGACTGCCCTTCTCGGTATCCACGTCGGCTTCCGTGATGGTGATCACCTCGTCGAGCGGCAGTCCCGAATCGGACACCAGCAGGCCCGTCATGAGCTTGGTCAGCGAAGCGATCGGCAGTACGGCATGCTGGTTCTTGCTCAACAGCACCTCGTGCGTGTCCTGGTCGACCACCAGCGCCACGCTGGACTTCAGGTCGAGCGGATCACTGGTTTCATGCAGGCCCGCGAGCTGCCCGAACGAAGCCCGCGCAGCGGGCGTGCGACGGGCCTCGGTGGCCGGGCGCTGCGCGCTGCGCTGCGTCTTGCGCGCCGCCACGCGCGACGGCTTGCCCTTGGCCGCGCCAGCCTGGCTGCTTGCGCGTGCCGTGCCGGTGCGAGCCCGATTCCTGGCTGGCGCCCTGACGGCGCGCGCCGGCTGCGCCTTCGCCGCGACCACGGGCCTGGCGGCCTTGCGCGCCTGGGCTGCCGGGGCCGCCTGCGCGCCCAGCAGACCCAGCATCGCCACCGCGACCAGCAGCGTGAATCGGCGCCACGTCCTGCCCAATTGCCTGTGTTTGCTCGCCGACCCCTGCATCACGCCATCCCAACTCGAAATCCGTTCGGGGCGGAGTGTACAGACTCAGAAAAAAAGACGCAATAACAATTGCTTGCGTCTTCTTGTTGAAGTACTGGATGAAAAATCAGGAACAATTCAGCCTTGTGCCGCGACCCGATCCGATTTGCTGTGCAACTTGTTGAGCGCGCTCAGATAGGCCTTCGCTGACGCAACGATGATGTCCGGGTCCGCCCCCACGCCGTTGACCACGCGGCCACTGTTTTGCAGGCGTACCGTCACCTCGCCCTGGCTTTCCGTCGAGCCGCTGATCGCGTTCACCGAATACAGCACCATCTCGGCCCCGCTCTTGACCTGCGACTCGATCGCCTTGAGCGAGGCATCGACCGGGCCATTGCCCTCGGCAGCAGCCCGCACCTCCTTGCCGGCCATGGTGAACACGATCTCGGCATGCGGCATTTCCCCCGTCTCGCTGTGCTGGGCCAGCGAGATGAAGCCGTAATGCTCCTTCTGCGGCGAGACGCTCTCGTCGCTCACCAGCGCCAGGATGTCCTCGTCGAAGATTTCGCTCTTGCGGTCGGCCAGCTCCTTGAAGCGTGCGAACGCGGCCATGATCTCGCCCTCGGACTCCAGCTCGACGCCCAGTTCCTGCAGGCGCTGCTTGAAGGCATTGCGGCCCGAGAGCTTGCCCAGCACGATCTTGTTGGCGCTCCAGCCGACGTCCTCGGCGCGCATGATCTCGTAGGTGTCGCGCGCCTTGAGCACGCCGTCCTGGTGGATGCCGCTGGCGTGCGCGAAGGCATTCGCGCCCACCACCGCCTTGTTCGGCTGCACCACGAAGCCGGTGGTCGAGCTCACCAGCTTGCTGGCGGGCACGATCTGGCTGGTGTCGATGCCCACTTCCAGGCCGAAGTAGTCGCGCCGGGTCTTCACGGCCATCACGACCTCTTCCAGCGAGCAGTTGCCGGCCCGCTCGCCCAGGCCATTGATGGTGCACTCGACCTGGCGCGCGCCGCCGATCTTCACGCCCGCGAGCGAGTTGGCCACCGCCATGCCGAGGTCGTTGTGGCAGTGCACGCTCCAGATCGCCTTGTCGCTGTTGGGCACCTTCTCGCGCAGCGTCTTGATGAAGTTGCCGTACAGCTCGGGCACCGCGTAGCCGACGGTGTCGGGGATGTTGATGGTGGTCGCGCCTTCCTGGATCACGGCTTCGCAGATGCGTGCCAGGAAGTCGAGGTCGCTGCGGTAGCCGTCCTCGGCACTGAACTCGATGTCGTCCATCAGGTTGCGCGCGAAGCGCACCGACAGCCGTGCCTGCTCGAACACCTCGTCCGGCGTCATGCGCAGCTTCTTCTCCATGTGCAGCGGGCTGGTGGCGATGAAGGTGTGGATGCGCCCACGCGCCGCGCCCTTGAGCGCCTCGGCGGCGCGCGCGATGTCGCGGTCGTTGGCGCGCGAGAGCGAGCACACGGTGGAGTCCTTGATCACCTGGGCAATCGCCTTGACGCACTCGAAGTCGCCGTTGCTGCTGGCGGCAAAGCCGGCCTCGATCACGTCCACGCGCAGGCGTTCGAGCTGGCGCGCGATGCGCAGCTTCTCGTCGCGCGTCATGCTGGCGCCGGGCGACTGCTCGCCGTCGCGCAAGGTGGTGTCGAAGATGATGAGCTTGTCGGTCATGGCAGGGGTTCTCCGGATGGACTGGGTTCGGCCTCGTGAGCGCGGCGGCGGGCCGGAAGCAAAAAGGCCCGCTGCGGGTGCAAACGGGCCTTTGCTGGAAAGAATTGCGCGCGCTAGCGTACCGGCCCGTTCGAGATGGCCAGTAGTCGTAGCGCCAGCAATTGCTTCATGGCCTGAAAATATAGCACACGCGGGGCGGCGCCATCAGTCGCCGTGCAGGCCGCGTTCGTCGGGCTCGTCGGTGGAGGTGCTGACGATGCTGGCATGCTGTCCCTTGGCCTTGCGCCAGGCATAGATCACATAGCCCGACAGCGCGTAGCCCACGAACACCAGGAACAGCAGGGTCGCCGGTTCGATGCTGACCAGCGCGATCGCCAGCGCGGCAACCACCAGCACCGCGAACGGCACGCTGCGCCGCCCACGCAGGTCCTTGAAGCTGTAGTAGGGCGTGTTGGTCACCATGCTGAGGCCGGCAAACAGCGTGATCGCGAACATCACCCAGGAGAAGTCGCCCCGTGCCACGCGCGCGCCGCCGAGCAGCGAGACCAGGGCGTGGAACAGCGGCACCTCCCGGTGCGCCTCGATCATGGCGCTGGTGAGCCAGATGAAGCCCGCCACCAGGGCCGCGGCCGCGGGCGAGGGCAGGCCCTGGAAATAGCGCTTGTCGACCACGCCGACGTTGACGTTGAAGCGCGCCAGGCGCAGCGCCGCGCAGGCGCAGTAGATGAAGGCGGCGAACCAGCCGGCCTTGCCGAGCGGCTGCAGCGCCCAGACGTAGGCCACCAGGGCCGGCGCCGCGCCGAAGCTGACCATGTCGGCAAGCGAGTCCATCTGCTCGCCGAACGCGCTTTGGGTGTGCGTCATGCGCGCCACGCGGCCGTCCAGGCTGTCCAGCACCATGGCGGCGAAGATGCCGGTGGTGGCCTGGCCGAACTGTCCGTTCATGGCCATCACGATGGCGTAGAAGCCGCCGAACAGCGCCGCCAGCGTGATCATGTTGGGCAGCGCGTAGATGCCCTTGCGGCGCCGCGGCGGCGGCCCGGGCTCGTCCAGCGGTCGCAGGGGGTCTGGGGTGTCGGGCATCACTCGGCAGGCGCGGGGGGATCGACGGGGCCGCGTGGCGCGCTCATCGCGCCGGCATCGGCCACGGACTGGGCAACCAGTGTAGCGGCCCGGCGTGAAGCAAAGGGCCACGCACTGCGTGGCCCTCGCGTGCCAGCGGCCGGCGGATCAGTTCTTCGACTTGTCGACCAGCTTGTTGGCCTTGATCCAGGGCATCATGGCGCGCAGCTTCTCGCCCACGACTTCGATCTGGCTCTCGGCGTTCAGGCGCCGGCGGCTTTGCAGCGTCGGCGCGCCCGCCAGGTTCTCGGCGATGAAGCTCTTGGCGTAGACGCCGGTCTGGATGTCCTTGAGCGCGCGCCGCATGGCCGCGCGGGTCTCGTCGGTGACGATCTTCGGGCCGGTCTCGTACTCGCCGTACTCGGCGTTGTTGCTGATCGAGTAGTTCATGTTGGCGATGCCGCCCTCGTAGATCAGGTCGACAATCAGCTTGAGCTCGTGCAGGCACTCGAAGTAGGCCATCTCGGGCGCGTAGCCGGCCTCCACCAGGGTGTCGAAGCCGGCCTTGATCAGTTCCACCGTGCCGCCGCACAGCACCGCCTGCTCGCCGAACAGGTCGGTCTCGGTCTCCTCGCGGAAGCTGGTCTCGATGATGCCGGCGCGGCCGCCCCCGTTGGCCATGGAATACGACAGGGCCAGGTCGCGCGCCTTGCCGCTCTTGTCCTGGTGCACCGCGATCAGCTGCGGCACGCCGCCACCCTGGGTGTAGGTGCTGCGCACGGTGTGGCCGGGCGCCTTGGGCGCGACCATCCAGACATCGAGGTCCTCGCGCGGCACGACCTGGCCGTAGTGCACGTTGAAGCCGTGCGCGAAGGCGAGCGAGGCGCCCTGCCGGATGTTGGGCTCGACCTGCTCGCGATAGACACGGGCGATGTGCTCGTCCGGCAGCAGGATCATCACGACGTCGGCCTGCTTGACGGCGTCGGCGACTTCGGCCACCTTGAGACCGGCTTTCTCGACCTTGGACCAGCTGGCGCCGCCCTTGCGCAGGCCGACCACGACCTTGACCCCGCTGTCGCTCAGGTTCAGGGCGTGTGCGTGGCCCTGCGATCCATAGCCGATGATGGCCACGGTCTTGCCCTTGATCAGCGACAGGTCGCAGTCCTTGTCATAGAAGACTTTCACGGGTTTCTCCTTTGGTGATTGAAGCGTTGTTCGGACGGGGCGGCGGCGCCACCCCGGAAATCAGATGCGCAACAGGCGCTCGCCGCGGCCGATGCCGCTGGCACCGGTGCGCACGGTCTCGAGGATGGCGCTGCGGTCGATGGCGTTCAGGAAGGCGTCGTTCTTCGCCAGGTCACCGGTCAGTTCGACGGTGTAGCTCTTGTCGGTGACGTCGATGATGCGGCCGCGGAAGATGTCGGTGGTGCGCTTGATTTCCTCGCGTTCCTTGCCGACGGCGCGCACCTTGACCATCATGTGCTCGCGCTCGATGTAGGCGCCTTCCGTCAGGTCCACCACCTTGACGACCTCGATCAGGCGGTTCAGGTGCTTGGTGATCTGCTCGATCACGTCTTCCGAGCCATGCGTCTGGATCGTCATGCGCGACAGGCTGGCGTCCTCGGTGGGCGCGACGCTGAGCGACTCGATGTTGTAGCCACGGGCCGAGAACAGACCCACCACGCGCGACAGTGCGCCCGCCTCGTTTTCAATCAGTACAGCAATGATGTGTTTCATGATTCGATTCCTCTTTTCGCCGCCCTCCCCCGCGCACGGTAATGCGCCGGCTTGGCGGGCAATAGATTCCTCTGGCTGTCGATGAACAGGTCGCGGCGCCCCGGGGGCGCCATGTCCCGGCTTGCTACAGGTCTTCCGCTCCCAGCAGCATTTCGTTGATGCCCTTGCCGGGCTGCACCATCGGGAACACGTTTTCCGTCGGGTCGGTGCGGAAATCCATGAACACGGTGCGATCCTTCAGGCGTCGCGCCTCGCGCAGGGCCGGCTCCACGTCCTGCGGTCGCTCGATCAGCATGCCGACATGGCCGAAGGCCTCCGCCAGCTTGACGAAATTGGGCAGCGCGTCCATGTAGCTGTGGCTGTAGCGGCCCGCGTACTGCAGTTCCTGCCACTGGCGCACCATGCCGAGATAGCGGTTGTTGAGCGAGACGATCTTGATCGGCGTGTTGTACTGCAGGCAGGTGGAGAGTTCCTGGATGCACATCTGCACCGAGCCCTCGCCCGTGACGCAGTACACCTCGCTGTCGGGTCGGGCCAGCTTGATGCCCATGGCGTAGGGAATGCCCACGCCCATGGTGCCCAGGCCGCCGGAGTTGATCCAGCGGCGCGGCTCGTCGAAGTGGTAGTACTGGGCCGCCCACATCTGGTGCTGGCCGACGTCGGAGGTGATGTAGGTATCGACGCCGCGCGTGAGCTGCCACAGCGTCTCGATCACGTGCTGCGGCTTGATCACGTCCTGGTTGGCGCGGTCGTACTTGAGGCAGTCGCGTGCGCGCCAGCCCTCGATGGTCCGCCACCAGTCGGCCAGCGCGGCCTCGCTGGGCCTGCTGTCGCTCTCGCGGATCATGCCGATCAGCTCCGCCAGCACGTCCTTGACGTCGCCCACGATCGGCACGTCGACCTTGACGCGCTTGGAGATGCTGGAGGGGTCGATGTCGATGTGGATGATCTTGCGCTCGTTCTGCGCGAAGTGCCGCGTGTTGCCGATCACCCGGTCGTCGAAGCGCGCGCCCACCGCCAGCAGCACGTCGCAATTCTGCATCGCGTTGTTGGCTTCCCAGGTGCCGTGCATGCCGAGCATGCCGACGAAGCGCCGGTCGGTCGCCGGAAAGGCGCCCAGGCCCATCAGCGTGTGCGTGACCGGGAAATTGAGCAGGTCGACCAGGGTGCGCAGTTCGGCCGAGGCATTCGCCAGCACCACGCCGCCACCGGTGTAGATGTAGGGCCGCCTGGCCTTCAGCAGCAACTGCAGTGCCTTGCGGATCTGGCCGCTGTGCCCCTTGGTGACCGGGTTGTACGAGCGCATCTCGATGTGCTCGGGGTAGCCGTGGTAGAGCGTCTTCTCGAACGAGACGTCCTTCGGGATGTCCACCACCACGGGCCCGGGTCGACCCGAGCGCGCGATGTGGAAGGCCTTCTTCATGACGTCGGCCATCTGGCGCACGTCCTTGACCAGGAAGTTGTGCTTGACCACCGGGCGCGTGATGCCCACGGTGTCGCATTCCTGGAAGGCGTCCTGGCCGATCGCCGCCGTCGGCACCTGGCCGGTGATGATCACCAGCGGGATCGAGTCCATGTAGGCGGTGGCGATGCCGGTCAGGGCATTCGTCACGCCGGGGCCCGAGGTGACGAGCGCCACGCCGACGTCACCGGTGGCGCGCGCGTAGCCGTCGGCCGCGTGCACCGCCGCCTGTTCGTGACGCACCAGCACGTGCTGGATGGTGTCCTGCTTGTAGAACGCGTCGTAGATGTGCAGCACAGCGCCGCCGGGGTAACCCCAGACGTGCTTGACGCCCTCGGCCTGCAGTGCGCGCACCACGATCTCGGCGCCGCGCAATTCCTGCGGAGACTGCGCTGCCTCGCCGCGCGCCGAAGCAGCAGCAGCCGACTTGAGTTCTGCCTTGGAGATTTCCATGTCGATCAACCTTTCGAGAATTTCTCTGACGAAAAACCTTGGGTGCCCCTTGCCAGCCCTCGTGAGGCCGCTTCAGGACTTGAGACCACGCGCCATGGGCGGGACCCGGAATTGCCCGCCGGACGGTGATCCGTTTGCCTTCGAGACTCGGGCCGGCCCATGCCGCTTGCCGCCCTGAGCCTCGCATTATGGCACTTCGCGGGATCTGCCGATGCGCAGCCCGTCACCGCGGCGACGCAGGCACCGATGCCATAATCCCGGGCGCCCCAACGCCGCGGGACGGAGCAGCGCGCGGCCAGTGCAGCGCCTGCCCCGACCACGCCCGCCTGCCGCCTCTGCCCCTCCCTCAAGTCCTTGGCGACCGAATCAGAACTCAGCGACTTCCTGAAGGGCGTCGAGAAGCGGGCCTTCAAGCGCGCCGTCTACCACGTCCGCGACGAGGAGGCGGCGCTGGACATCGTGCAGGACAGCATGATGAAGCTGGCGGAGCACTACGGCGACAAGCCGCTGGCCGAACTGCCGCTGCTGTTCCAGCGCATCCTGTCCAACTGCACGCTCGACTGGTTTCGCCGCCAGAAGACGCGCCATGCCCTGTTCTCGAACCTGAGCGAGTTCGAAACCCATGGCGGCGACGGCAGCGAGGACTTCGACCTGCTGGAAACCCTGGTGGGCAACAGCGGGGCCGGCTTTGGCGAGAGTGCCGAGGATGCGACCCGGCGCAGCCAGATCCTGCAAGCGATCGAGCAGCAGTTGCGGGCCCTGCCGAGCCGTCAACGCGAAGCCTTCCTGCTGCGTTACTGGGAAGAAATGGACGTCGCGGAGACCGCCGCGGTGATGGGCTGCTCGGAAGGCAGCGTCAAGACGCACTGCTCGCGCGCCGTCCACACGCTGGCGCGGGCGCTGCGCGCCAGGGGAATCTGGCCATGAACACGAATCGAGACATGCAACGCGAGCAGATCCTGCAGGAACGCCTGGGCCTGCGGCTGGCGGCGCACCTGGCCGCCGGCGCGAGCGAACTGCCCCACGAAGTCCAGGAACGCCTGCGCGCGGCGCGCGTGCAGGCAGTCGCGCGCCGTCGGCGCGGTCCGGCGCGCGTGGCACCGCGCGCCGTAGCCGCGGCCGCCGAAGTGGTCGACGCGGGCGGCGCAGCCTTGCTGCGGGGCGGCGAGCGGTTCGACCGCATCGGCCGCGTGGCAACGGCAGCGCTGCTGGCGGCGCTTGGGATCGGACTGATGCTGGTGGTCAACCTGCAGGATGAAGACGGGGCGCGCGAGGCGGCCCGCGTCGACCAGGCCCTGCTGACCGACGACCTGCCGCCGCAGGCCTACACCGACCCCGGCTTCCTGCAGTTCCTCAAGACCCGGGGCGACGTCCCGAGCACGACGCCCCGCTAGCAACACCCTGCATGCCGCGCATTCCGGTCGCAACCACCGCTCTCCTGTTGCTGGCCCTGGCCGGCGCTGCGCCGGCGCTGGCACAGGGACGGAATGCGCCTGCGACCAGCGCCGCCGCCGGCAGCCTGCCCTGGTCCGCGCTCACCAGCGAGCAGCGGGCGGCCTTGCGGCCGCTGCGCGACCAGTGGTCCAGCCTGGGCGCCGATGACCAGCGCAAGTGGCTGGCGATGGCGCGGAACTTCAACCAGCTCGCGCCGGACGAGCGCACCACGCTGCAGCGGCGCATGAGCGACTGGGCGCGCCTGAGCCCCGCGCAGCGCGCGCGGGCGCGGCTGAACTTCGGCGAGGCGCGCCGCATTCCGAGCGAGGAAAAGCGGACGCGCTGGGAGGAGTACCAGGCCCTGACGCCGGAACAGCGCGAACAACTCGCACGCGAGCGCCCGAAGCCGCCGGCGGGTGCCGCCCCGGCGCTGCGACCGGCGCCGCCAGGCCAGATCGTGCGCCCGACGGTGCCGCCCGACGAGGCGAACCGGGGCGTGCGCGGCCGGCGCCCGATCAACCGCAACACGCTGCTGCCCAAGCCGCCGCCAGCGGAAAACGGGCGTTGAAGCAAACCACCGCCGTGGCTTCACGCGCAGCGCGGTGTCGCGCGTTCCCGTCCGAGGGGGCGCAGCGACTGGCCAGGGAAATCCCGGCCACGGCGGCCCCGGGCATGGCCTGCTCCACGGCCATCGGACCAGAGCGGTTCCAGACGCCGCGCGTGACGAACGCGGGGCGCTGGTCCACTGAACAAGGGCGACGCACTCCGTGCCCCGGAAGACCCCGGCCACGGGCGCACCGACTGGCCCGCGCAGCGGCCATCGAAGGGGCCCTGCTTCATGCACCGCGGGTGATGCAGTGCATCATGAGAAACTGATGCTGTTTCGCGTTGCACGAGGTGGCCCATGACGCCCGGGCGCGCCAGGGCGACGCATGACGAAGCGGCGCCATTGAGGCGCGCTCATGCATCAACCGTCATTCAAGCGCGAATCCGCATCACGCTCCGTTCCTGTCCCATGAAGCCGTCGCCATCCCGCCCTCAAACCGCCCTGCCCGCGCCCGCCAGCGCCGCCCCGTCGCTGCGGCGCCGCATGGCCTGCTGGCTCTACGAGGGCCTGCTGATGTTCGGTGTGGTGTTCATCGCCGGCTACCTGTTCGGCACGCTGACGCAGACGCGCCACGCGCTGAGCAACCGCCTGGGCCTGCAGTTCTTCGTGTTCCTGGTCTGCGGCGTCTATTTCGTCTGGTTCTGGCACAAGGGACAGACGCTGGCCATGAAGACTTGGCACATCCGCGTGGTCGACCGCGCCGGCCAGCCGCTCACCCAGCCGCGCGCCCTGCTGCGCTACCTGCTTGCCTGGCTCTGGTTCCTGCCGCCCCTGGCCCTGCTCGCGTCAATGCAGGCGGGGGGCGCGGTGGTGGCCCTGCTGCTGCTCGGCTGGGTGCTGGCCTGGGCCTTGCTCAGCCGCCTGCGGCCGGATCGTCAGTTCTGGCACGACGCCTGGGCCGGCACGCGCCTGATCGACGTGCGGCCGCGCCCGCAGGAGGAGTCCGCGTGAGCGTGCGTCCCGACCTGCCGGAGGCGACTCCCGGGTGCCGGACGCGGAGGGCACCGCGATGAGCGACGGCGACCCCCGCAACGACCCGTCCGCCCCGGTGCCCGGCAGCCAGCGCGCGAACCTGGCACGCCTGGGCCCGGCCCTGCAGCACTCGCTGGCAGGCCTGCGCGCCGCCTGGAGCGAAGCGGCGTTTCGCCAGGAAGTGATGGCAGCCGCCGTCCTGGTGCCGCTGGCATTCTGGCTCGGCAGTACCTGGGTCGAGACGGCACTGCTGGCCGGATCGGTGGCCTGGGTGCTGGTGGCCGAGTTGCTCAACAGCGGCATCGAGGCGGCCATCGACCGCATCGGGCCCGAGTGGCACCCGCTGTCCAAGCGCGCCAAGGACCTCGGTTCGGCTGCCGTCCTGCTGGCCCTGCTGCTGGCCGGTGGCATCTGGCTGGCGGCACTGTGGCAGCGCTTCCTGCACTGACCCGACAGGCGCAAGCGCTATGCTCGCGCCTGCGCGACCGGCAGGGCGTGCGACTGCCCCGGCGGCGGTCTCCCGATTGCACGACAAGATGACGAACCAGCACCCCCGTCCCCCCAATTTCTCGATTTGCGTCTACTGCGGCTCGCGCGCCGGCGCCGAGCCCGCGTTCGGGCAGGTGGCAGCCCAGGTCGGACGCTGGATCGGCGAGCGCGGGGGCCAGCTGGTGTATGGCGGTGGACGCAGCGGCCTGATGGGCCAGGTGGCGGACGCCGCGCTGGCGGCGGGCGGCCGCGTGATCGGCGTCATCCCGCAGGCGCTGGTCGAGCGCGAACACGCGCACCGGGGCTGCACCGAGTTGCTGGTGGTGCAAACCATGCACGAGCGCAAGCGCCTGATGGCCGAGCACGCCGATGCCTTCCTGGCCCTGCCGGGCGGCATCGGCACCTTCGAGGAATTCTTCGAGGCCTGGACCTGGCGCCAGCTCGGCTATCACGAGAAGCCGGTCGGCCTGCTCAACCAGGCAGGCTACTACGACGCGATGATCGAATTCCTGCGCCACAGCGTCGATGCCGGCTTCATGGAAGAAGCGCAGCTGCGTATGGTGACCACACACAACCATCCGCATCGCCTGCTGGAAGCGCTGGTGCACGCCGCCGGGTTCCCGACCCCGATGCGGCTCGACGAGATCTGACGCAGCGCCCGTGCGGCAGGCGCAGCGGTGGCGTCCGACTGCCGGATTCGGGTCAGTGCTCGGGCAGGAACAGCTCCTGCACGTCGCTGAGGAAGTCGAAGCCTCGCACCGTCGGCTGCACCCAGTCGCCGCTGCGCACGATCCAGCCGCGCTGCTCGGCGCGCGCCAGCGGTTGCGCCACGCATTCGCGAGGCAGACCGGTGCGGGCGCTGAAATCCTGCAGGCTGAAGCCCTCGCGCAGGCGCAGCGCATTCAGCATGAACTCGAACGGCAGCTCGGCGGCCGCCACCTCGTGCGCCTCGGCCACGGCGTTGCCGGCCAAGGCGCGCTCCATGTAGCTTGCCGGCTGGCGGTGCCGCGCCTGGCGCAGCACGCGGTGCGCGAAGCTGAGCTTGCCGTGCGCGCCGGCACCGATGCCGAGGTAGTCGCCGAACCGCCAGTAGTTCAGGTTGTGGCGGCAGCGCTGGCCGGCGCGCGCGTAGGCCGAGACCTCGTAGCGCTCGAGTCCGGCCGCGCCCGCCAGTTCGGTGATGCGGTCCAGCATGGCCCAGGCCGTGTCATCGCTCGGCAGCCGCGGCGGATGCCGCGCGAACACGGTGTTCGGCTCGATCGTGAGCTGGTAGATCGACAGGTGCGGCGGCGCGAAGCCGAGCGCCGTGCGCAGGTCCTGCTCCAGCGCCGGCACGGTCTGGCCGGGCAGCGCATACATCAGGTCCAGGTTGAAGGTCTCGAAGCTGCGCGCCGCCTCTTCCAGTGCCGCGCGCGCCTGCGCGCCGTCGTGCACGCGACCCAGGGCCTTGAGCCGAGCGTCGTCGAAGCTCTGCACGCCCACCGACAGGCGCGTCACGCCGGCGGCGCGGAAGGCGGCAAAGCGCGTGCGCTCGAAGGTGCCCGGATTCGCCTCCAGCGTGATCTCGCAGCCGGGCTCCAGCGGCAGCCGGGCCCGGATGCCGGCCAGCAGGCGCTCGATCGTCTCGGGAGCGAACAGGCTGGGCGTCCCGCCGCCGATGAACACGCTCACCACGGGCCGCCCCCAGACCAGTGGCAGGCTGGTCTCCAGGTCGGCCAGCAGGGCGTCGGTGTAGCGCCGCTCCTGCGCGGCCGCATCGACGTCGGCGCGCAGCGCGTGCGAATTGAAATCGCAGTAGGGGCACTTCTTCAGGCACCACGGGATGTGCACGTAGAGCGCCAGCGGCGGCGGCGCCGGCAGGCTGAGCGGCCCCGCGCCCATCAACGCCACGACGTCGGCGTCAGGATTCACAGCCAGCGCTCGCGGATCAGCGCCGCCATGGCGGCGGCGGCGCGGCCGCGGTGGCTGTGCGCGTTCTTCACCTCGGGCGGCAGTTCGGCAAAGGTCTTGCCGAAAGCCGGGATGAACATCACCGGATCGAAGCCGAAGCCGTGCTCGCCACGCGGCGCGCGCGTGATCTCGCCCACCACGCGCCCGACCGCGATCAGCGGCTCGGGGTCATCGGGCGTGCGCACCGCGACCAATGTGCTGACCAGCGCGGCCCGGCGCTGGTCGATGCCTTCCATCTGCTCGAGCAGGGCGCGCACGTTGTGGTCGTCGCCCTTGGGGTAGCCGAAGCGCGTGGCATAGAACGCCGTGTCCACGCCCGGCTGGCCGCCGAAGGCGTCGACGCACAGGCCGGCGTCGTCGGCCAGGGCCGGCAGGCCGGAAGCGGCGGCGGCGTGGCGCGCCTTGGCGAGCGCGTTCTCGACGAAGGTGCGAAAGGGCTCGTCGGCCGCGTCGATGCCGAGCTCGGACTGGGGCACCAGCGTCACCGGCAGGTCGGCGAACAGGGCCTGCAACTCGGCCAGCTTGCCCGGGTTGTGCGAAGCCAGGACGATTTTCATCGGGCCATGCCCAGACCCAGCAGGATGGGCCGCCGGACAGCCACCATCAGGCCGCCAGTGCCTGGCGCTGCAGGGCCACCAGCGTGCCGATCCCCTGGCTGGCGAGGTCGAGCAGGCGATCCATTTCGGCTCGCGTGAAGGCGGCGCCCTCGGCCGTGCCCTGGACTTCGACGAAGCCGCCGCTGCCCGTCATCACCACGTTCATGTCGGTGTCGCAGGCGGAGTCCTCGCCGTAATCGAGGTCGAGCATGGGCACGCCGCCGACGATGCCGACCGACACCGCGGCCACCGGCTGCAGGATCGGCGACTGCTCGATCTTGCGCTGCGCCAGCAGCCAGCCGACGGCGTCGTGAGCGGCGACGAAGGCCCCAGTGATGCTGGCCGTGCGCGTACCGCCGTCGGCCTGGATCACGTCGCAGTCGAGTTGCAGCGTGCGCTCGCCCAGCTTTTCGAGGTCGAACACGGCGCGCAGGCTGCGTCCGATCAGGCGCTGGATCTCCTGCGTGCGCCCGCTCTGCTTGCCACGCGCCGCCTCGCGGTCACCGCGCGTGTGCGTGGCGCGCGGCAGCATGCCGTATTCGGCCGTCACCCAGCCCGCGCCCGAGCCGCGGCGGTGCGGCGGCACCTTGTCCTCGACCGAAGCCGTGCACAGCACGCGCGTCTGTCCGAATTCGATCAGCGCCGAGCCTTCGGCATAGGCGGAGTAACGGCGCGTGATGCGCACCGGACGCAGTGCGTCGGCGGCACGCCCGTCGGCGCGTCCACGCGGGGATGATTCAGGAGCTGGAGTCATGGGGAGTTGAAAACCGGGCCACAGCCTGGCACGCCATGGCAGCGGGCACGGCCATCAGCGCCGTGCGGCACTGCGTGAAATCGCTTCGTTGATCTCGGCAATCGAGCGCTCGATCGCCTGGTCGTCCAGTTCCTCGTGCCAAGTGTCAACGTCATCGCCCTGGATGGTAGAGGAAAACCCTTCGTCGTCGAGCAGCGCGGTCTGCGTGAACCCGCTGTCGGCGCGCGCCGGCTCGGGTGTCTCCCATTCCATCGCGAGCGCCGTGACGTTGTCGGAACGCGCGCCGGCATTGCCCAGCGCCTCGTCGACCAGGGCCGGCACGGCTTCGTCGACCGGCCGCGTTGCCAGCGCATCGACAATGATGGCATCGTCCACGCTGTCCCAGAGCCCGTCCGAGCACAATAGCATCCTGTCCCCGGGGCGCAACGGCACCGGCCCGCCCAGGTCGAACATCGGCCGCGCCACCGAGCCCAGGCAGGTGAACAGCACGTTGCGATTGACGGGGCCTGCTCCGTTGCCTTGGCCCTGGGCCTCGCTGTAGGAGTGGTCGCGCGTGCGCGTGAGCAGCTGGCCATCGCGCACCAGGTACAGGCGCGAATCACCGCAGTGCACCCAGTGCAGGATGCCGGCCTGCACCAGGCCGGCCACCACGGTGGTGCGCGGCGTGTCCAGCAGGGCGCGGCTGCTGGCGTAGCGGATGATCTCATGGTGCGCCGCCATCACCGCGGCCGACAGGAAACCACCGGCGTCCGGCAGGCGTGGACGCGCCTGGCGCTGGAACAGCGCGGAAAACGCCTGCAGCGCCGTCTGCGCCGCCACCTCGCCGTCCGGATGCCCGCCCATGCCGTCGGCCAGCACGAACAACCCCGCCTCGCGCGTGTAGCTGTAGCCCATGCGGTCTTCGTTCTTCTCGCGACCGCCGATGCGGCTGAGCTGGTAGATGGAAAATTGCATCCGGGCTGCCTCAGCGCAGGCGCGTGCCGATGCGCGTTGCGCGCTTGAGGTTCTTCTTGGTGTCGGTCAGCATGTTGTCCAGGCCCAGGCGCATGCGTTCGGCCACCGACAGCCGGGTGTAGCGGCGCTCCCCTTCACGCGACAACTCCTTCTGCAGCGCGAACACCGACTGCGGTCGCGACAGGGGATCAAGCGCCATGCACCACTCGACCATCTCGATCAGGCTGTCGGAATAGACGCCGCGCATGCGCGTGAGCGACAGCGACAGGCGGTCCTTGTCGAGGCGCTGCGGCGCATCGTTGGGCGGATAGCCCTGCATGCACGAATAGATGCAGGCGCCAATCGCGTAGATGTCGGTCCAGGGGCCCATGGTGGCGTCGCGCCGATACATCTCGGGCGCCGCAAAACCGGGCGTGTACATCGGTCGGGTGAAGTTGCCTTCCTTGTTCAGGACTTCGCGTGCGGCGCCGAAATCCAGCATCACCGCCCGGTTGTCGTCGGTGATGAAGATGTTGGCGGGCTTGAGGTCCAGGTGCAGCATCTTGTGCTGGTGCACCACGCGCAGGCCGCGCAGGATCTCGTCGAACAGCGATCGGATGGTCGATTCGCGAAATACCTTGTCCTTCTTGCGCTCGCGCGCCGTGACGATGAAGTCCTGCAGGGTGGCGCCCTCCAGGTGGTTCATCACCATGTAGACGGTCTCGTTCTGGCGGAAGAAATTCAGCACGCTGACCACCGAGGCGTGCGAGATCTGCGCCAGCGAGCGCCCCTCCTCGAAGAAGCTCTTCAGTCCGAGCCGGTACAGCGACAGCTTCTCCGGCGCCACCTGGGGCACCAGTTCGCCCGGCGCGCGCGTGGTCAGGGCGGCGGGCAGGTACTCCTTGATCGCCACCTGCTGGCCGCTGGCGTCCTGCGCCAGGTAAACCATGCCAAAACCGCCTCCTGCGAGCTTGCGCAGCACGCGATAACCACCGATCACCGTGTCGGGTGGCAAGGGCGCCGGCTTCACTTTTGACATAATTTGCAACGCTTGTCGAACTCCTGCCCAGCCGCGCCCCAAAATTGGCAGACGCGGCCTGGCAACGCCCGGTCAGGCCAGGCACCGAGGAATTTGTAATGTCAGTTTACAGTATGACCGGCTACGCCAGCGGCCGGAAAGCCGCCTCGGACAACGGCCCGGAGCGCATGGCGTGGAAGACTGCGCGCGCCGGCCTGGCGCTGGAGTTGCGTTCGGTCAACAATCGCTTCCTGGATCTCTCGTTTCGCCTGCCGGACGAGCTGCGCGCGCAGGAGCCGGCGCTGCGCAGCCTGCTCGATCAACGCCTCAGGCGCGGCAAGGTGGAATTGCGCGTGACCCTCGAAGGGCGCGATGCCGGTGCGCTGGGCGACCCCCCGGCCGCCCTGCTGCAACGTCTGGCGGGCCTGCAGGACAAGGTGCACGCATGGCTGCCCGACGCGCCCGGACTTCCGGTGGCCGAGGTGCTGCGGCTGGCCGCGGCCACCGCTCCGCGCGCCGACGACAGCGAGGTCGCGCGCGAGTTGCTGGCGCTGGCGCAAACCGTGCTCGAGGACCTGTTGGCGGCGCGCGCCCGCGAAGGCGAGCGCCTGCGCGCCTTGCTGCTCGAGCGGATCACCGGGCTGCGCGCGCTGACCGCGCAGGCCGAGCCGCTGGTGCCGCAGGTCGTGCAGGCGCAGAAGCAGCGCTTCGTCGACCGCTGGAACGAGGCCCTGGCCGCCGCCGAAGCCCCGGCTCCGGCCGCGGCGACCGAGGAACGCGCGCTTGCCGAGGCCACGGCCTTTGCCATCCGCATCGACGTGGCGGAAGAACTCGGGCGCCTGGCCGCGCACCTGGACGAAATCGAGCGCGTGCTGACCCAGGGCGGCGAGATCGGCAAGCGGCTCGACTTCCTGATCCAGGAGCTGCACCGGGAGGCCAACACCCTGGGCTCGAAGTCGGCCGCGCTCGAACTCTCGCGCATCGGCGTCGACATGAAGGTGCTGATCGAGCAGATGCGCGAGCAGGTGCAGAATATCGAATAGGGCTGCAGGCCCCGCGCGCCTGCTCAGCGGTTCACGTCGACCACGACGCGGCCACGCACCTGGCCGGCCAGCAGGCGCGGCGCCACCTCGGTCGCCTCGGCCAGCCCGATCGTGGTGGTGTTGCCTGCCAGCAACGCGGCCGGCAGTTCGGCCGCCAGGCGCCGCCAGGCCTCGACGCGCCGGGCGTACGGTGCCATCACGCTGTCGACGCCCGCCAGCGTCACGCCACGCAGGATGAAGGGCGCCACCGTGGCCGGGAAATCCATGCCCTGCGCCAGGCCGCAGGCCGCCACCACGCCGCCGTAGCGGACGCTGGCGCAGACGTTGGCCAGCGTGTGGCTGCCCACGCTGTCCACCGCCGCCGCCCAGCGCTCCTTCTGCAGCGGCTTGCCCGGTGCATTCAGCGTGGCGCGATCGACCAGCTCGCTCGCCCCCAGGGCCTTCAGGTGCTCGGCCTCGTTCAGCCGCCCGGTCGAAGCGTGGACGGTGAAGCCCAGGCGCGCGAGGATGGCGATCGCGATCGAACCGACGCCGCCGTTGGCGCCGGTCACCAGCACCGGGCCGCCTTCGGGCGTCACCCCTTGCTCCTGCAGGCGCATCACGCACAGCATGGCGGTGTAGCCGGCGGTGCCGATCGCCATCGCCTGCTCGGCCGTCATGCCGGTCGGCAGCGGCACCAGCCAGTCGGCCCTGACGCGGGCCTTCTGCGCCAGGCCACCCCAGTGCGTCTCGCCCACGCCCCAGCCGTTGAGCAGCACGGCATCGCCCTTCTTGTAGCGCAGGTCGCTGGACTCGAGCACGCTGCCGGCGAAATCGATGCCCGGCACCATCGGCCACGTGCGCACCACCGGCGCCTTGCCGGTGATGGCCAGCGCGTCCTTGTAGTTGAGCGTCGAATGGCTGACCCGCACCAGCACGTCGCCCTCGGGCAGCCGGGCCTCGTCGAGCTCGGTGATGGCGGCCTGCGGTTGCGGCGTGTCGGTCTTGGTCAGCAACAGGGCTTTGAACACGGTGGGACTCCTTGCATCGGGGATTGAGCCCGGACCCCCTGCACGGCGTGCCCGTGGCCGGGGGCGTCTGCCGCACGCCGGCGACCGCCCCAGGCCCGGACGGGAAATCCGGGTTGATCGACAATCTTAGTCGCCCGCGCCCGAGCCCGACTCGCCCATCCATGCCACGCCCGCTCAAACCCAAGGATTTCACCGGCGACGCGCCCAGCGTCGCGCGCTCCCTGATCGGCGCCACCCTGCTGGTCGACGGCGTCGGCGGCCTGATCGTCGAGGTCGAGGCCTACGACGAAAGCGACCCGGCCTCGCACTGCCACCCCGGGCGCACGCCGCGCAACCGCGCCATGTTCGGTCCCCCCGGACACGCCTACGTCTACTTCAACTACGGCTTGCACTGGTGCCTGAACTTCGTCTGCGGTCCCGAAGGGCACGGCAGCGGCGTGCTGATCCGTGCCCTGCAACCGACGCGCGGGCTGGGCATCATGCGCGAGCGGCGCGGGCTCGACGACGAGCGCCTGCTGTGCGCCGGGCCGGGCCGCGTCGGCCAGGCACTGGGCATCACCCGGGACCTGTACGGCCTGCCGCTGGACCAGCCGCCGTTTCGCGTGCTGGCGCCGGACCCGCGCCATCCGATGGACGTGGTGTGCGGGCCGCGCGTGGGCATCCGGCGCGCCACCGAACTGCCGTGGCGCTTCGGCTGTGCCGGCTCGCGCTACCTGAGCCGCAAGTTCTGATCGACGCCGCCGGCATGCACGCCCGACCACGGCCGGATGGGGTCCCTCATGCCGCGATGCGCCGCGCGGCCGCGCGCTCCTCGGCCGCCTGCGCGAGCAGGGTCCAGGTGCCGATCACGCTGTCCGGGTTGAGCGAGATCGAGGCGATGCCCTCGTCCGCCAGCCAGCGCGCGAAGTCGGGGTGGTCGCTCGGTCCCTGGCCGCAGATGCCGACGTACTTGCCGGCCGCCAGGCAGGCGGCGATGGCGCGTTGCAGCAAGGCCTTGACGGCCGGATCGCGCTCATCGAAGTCGTGCGCCAGCAGTTCCATGCCGCTGTCGCGGTCCAGCCCCAGGGTGAGCTGGGTCAGGTCGTTGGAGCCGATGGAGAAACCGTCGAAATGCTGCAGGAACTCCTCGGCCAGGATGGCGTTGCTCGGCAGCTCGCACATCATCACCACCTTGAGGCCGTTGTCGCCGCGTCCCAGGCCCTGTTCGGCCAGCAGGGCCACCACGCGCTCGGCCTGCGCCAGCGTGCGCACGAAGGGCACCATGACCTGCACGTTGGTCAGCCCCATCTCGTCGCGCACGCGCTTGATCGCCTCGCACTCCATGGCGAAGGCTTCGCGGAACTCGTCGCTGACGTAACGCGCCGCGCCGCGAAAGCCGAGCATCGGGTTTTCCTCCTCCGGCTCGTAGCGGCTGCCGCCGATCAGCTTGCGGTACTCGTTGCTCTTGAAGTCCGACAGCCGCACGATCACCGGCTTGGGCCAGAAGGCGGCCGCGATCGTCGCCACGCCTTCGGCCACCTTGTCGACGTAGAAGGCGCGCGGACTGGCGTGGCCGCGCGCCACGCTCTCCACCGCCTTCTTCAGGTCGGCGTCGACCTGCGGGTAGTCGAGGATGGCCTTGGGATGCACACCGATGTTGTTGTTGATGATGAACTCCAGACGCGCCAGCCCCACGCCCTCGTTGGGCAGTTGCGCGAAGTCGAAGGCAAGCTGCGGGTTGCCCACGTTCATCATGATCTTCGTGCCGATCTGCGGCATCTCGCCGCGCTGCACCTCGGTCACCTCGGTTTCCAGCAGGCCGTCGTAGATGCGGCCGGTATCGCCCTCGGCGCAGCTCACCGTCACCAGGGTGCCGTCCTTGAGCGCCTCGGTGGCGTCGCCGCACCCGACCACCGCCGGGATGCCGAGCTCGCGCGCGATGATGGCTGCATGACAGGTGCGCCCGCCGCGGTTGGTGACGATGGCGCTGGCCTTCTTCATCACCGGCTCCCAGTTCGGGTCCGTCATGTCGGTCACCAGCACGTCGCCAGGCTGGACCTGGGCCATCTGGCCGAGGTCATGCACCAGCCGCACGCGTCCGGTGCCGACCTTCTGCCCGATCGCGCGGCCCTCGGCCAGCACCGCGCCGCTGCTCTTGAGCCTGTAGCGCTGCTCGGTCTTGCCGAAAGCCTGGCTCTTCACCGTCTCGGGCCGCGCCTGCAGGATGTAGAGCTGGCCGTCCTGGCCGTCCCGCCCCCATTCGATGTCCATCGGACGGCCGTAGTGCTGCTCGATCACCAGCGCATAGCGGGCGAGCTGCTCGACCTCGGCCTCGCTGAGCGAGTAGCGGTTGCGCAGCTCGGCCGGCACGTCCACCGTCTTGACCAGCTGGCCGCTGGCGGCCTTTTCCTCGGGCGTGGCAAACACCATCTGCACCAGCTTGCTGCCCAGGTTGCGCCGGATCAGCGCGCGCTTGCCGGCCTGCAGCATCGGCTTGTGCACGTAGAACTCGTCCGGGTTCACGGCGCCTTGCACCACCGTCTCGCCCAGTCCGTAGCTGCTGGTGATGAACACCACCTGGTCGAAGCCGCTTTCGGTGTCGATGGTGAACATCACCCCCGAGGCACCCAGGTCGGAGCGCACCATGCGCTGCACGCCGGCCGACAGCGCCACCACGTCGTGCGCGAAGCCCTTGTGCACGCGGTAGCTGATGGCGCGGTCGTTGTAGAGGCTGGCGAACACCTCCTTCATCTTGTGCAGCACGGCCTCGATGCCGACCACGTTCAGGAAGGTTTCCTGCTGGCCGGCAAACGAGGCGTCCGGCAGGTCCTCGGCCGTGGCCGAGGAGCGCACGGCGAAGCTGGCCGCGGCGTTGTCGCCCGACAGCGCCGCGAAGGCCTCGCGCACGGCCTGCTCCAGCTCGGCCGGGAAGGGCTGCGCCTCGACCCAGCCGCGGATCTCGGCGCCGGCCTCGGCCAGGGCCCGCACATCGTCCGCGTCCAGCGCCGCCAGGCGCGCGCTGATGCGCTCGGCCAGCCCCTGGTGCGCGAGGAACTGGCGGAAGGCATGCGCCGTGGTGGCGAAGCCCGTGGGCACGCGCACGCCCTCGGGCAGCTGCGAAATCATCTCGCCGAGGCTGGCGTTCTTGCCGCCGACCGCCTCGACATCGGTCATCCTCAGGTTCTCAAACGGTACGACCAGTGCGGTCGCCTCGAAACGTGCAGACATGGGAAGGCTCCGGAGTTTGAAAAGCGGCGTGCGGCGCGCGGGGCCCTGGGCCGGCCAGCGCGCGCGGGGCGGCAGAGCGAGGCGGCGGCCAGCTGCGCCGGCGGCCTCCATTCGGTCTGCGGCGTGCAAATTCGCATAATGCCCGCCATTGTAGGGAAGCGGGTGCCCAAGGGGGGCCCCGCCGCAGGAACACGCACGCCATGAGCCACCGCACCGTTTTCTACGTCTCAGACGGCACCGGCATCACCGCCGAGACCTTCGGCACCGCCATCCTGGCGCAGTTCGAGATCAAGCCGCGCCTGGTGCGCCTGCCGTTCACCGACACGCCCGACAAGGCGCACCAGGTGGTGCGCCAGATCAACCACACGTTCGAACTCGAAGGCCAGCGCCCCGTGGTATTCAGCACCCTGGTCGATCCCGAGGTGTTGCAGGTGCTGCGTGCGGGTTGCAAGGGCCTGCTGCTGGACATGTTCGGCACCTTCGTGCAGCCGCTGGAGACCGAACTCGGCCTCAAGAGCATGCACCGCGTCGGGCGCTTCTCGGACATCAGCCGCGACCAGGCCTACCACGACCGCATCGAGGCCATCAACTTCAGTCTGGCGCACGACGACGGCCAGAGCAACCGCGACCTGGAGGGTGCAGATGTCATCCTGGTGGGAGTCAGCCGCAGCGGCAAGACGCCCACCAGCCTGTACCTGGCGATGCAATTCGGCCTGAAGGCGGCCAACTATCCGCTGATCCCGGAGGACTTCGAGCGCCGCCAGCTGCCCCCGGCGCTGATCCCCTACCGCAAGAAGATCTTCGGCCTCACCATCGCGCCCGAGCGGCTCGCCGAAATCCGCGCCGAGCGGCGTCCCAACTCGCGCTACGCCGCGCTGGACAACTGCCGCATGGAAGTATCCGAGGCCGAGGCCATGATGCGCCGCGCCGGCATCCGCTGGCTGTCGACCACCACCAAGTCGATCGAGGAGATCGCCACCACCATCCTGCAGGCGGTGCGCCCGGAGCGCTGATCCGGCCGGAACGCCCGGTGCGGCGCCACGCCGCGCGTCACAACCGGCGCGGAATCACAGGCCCAGCGCCGCGATGCCGGCACGGGCGATCTGGGCGTCCTCGGAGGACTTCACCCCGCTCACGCCGACGGCCCCGATGCACTGGCCGTCCTTGATGATCGGAACCCCGCCCTCCATCAGCGCGTCCAGTCCGGGCACCGAGAGGAAGGCCGTGCGCCCGCCGTTGATCACATCCTCGAAACCCTTGCTCTCGCGCCGCCCCATGGCCGAACTGTGCGCCTTGGCGGGCGCGATGCGCGCCGTCATCGGCGCTGCGCCATCGAGGCGGTGCAGGTGCAGCAGGTGCCCGCCGGCATCGACCACGGCGATCGAGACCGCCCACTGGTTGCGCCGAGCCTCGGCCTCGGCCGCCTCAGCGATGGCCTTGACATCGGCCGCTTCGAGTACAAACTGGGTCTTCATCCGTGCCTTTCCGCTCAGGCAGGCCAGCCCATCCGGCCCGTGCCCACGGCGCAAGGATAGCGCACGCATGGCAAGGTGCCCCCTCCGGCCGCCAAGCGGCGCGGACCGCGCAAGGGAATTTTCTGTTGCAACAGGACTCTACATACAATTGGCGACAAAGGCGGGCGAAGCACGCCAGTCCGGACCGTGATCACGCAAGGAGAATCACCCCCATGAATCAACGCATGACCCCATTCGGCTACGCGGCAGGCGGCGCCCTGGCGCAGGCCGAGCGCAACAAGGTGCTGCGCAACACCTACTGGCTGCTCGCCCTGAGCCTGCTGCCCACCGTGCTGGGCGCCTGGCTGGGGGTGGCCACGGGCATCACCACCACGCTGACGCCAGGCGTCGGCCTGATGGTGTTCCTGGTGGGCGCCTTCGGCCTGATGTTCGTGATCGAGAAGACCAAGAACTCGGCCATGGGCGTGGTGGCCCTGCTTGCCTTCACCTTCTTCATGGGCCTGATGCTGTCGCGCCTGATCGCCATCGTGCTGGGCTTCAAGAACGGCAGCGAACTGGTGATGACCGCCATGGGCGGCACCGCCGGCGTGTTCTTCGTGATGGCCAGCCTGGCCAGCGTCATCAAGCGCGACCTCTCGGGCCTGGGCAAATGGCTGTTCGTGGGTGCCCTGGTGGTGTTCGTCGGCGCCATCGTCAACGTCTTCGTCGGTTCCAGCGCGGGCATGATGGTCATCAGCACGCTGCTCGTTGGGGTGTTCAGCCTCTACATGCTGTACGACCTCAAGCGCATCATCGACGGCGGCGAGACCAACTACATCAGCGCCACGCTGGCGCTCTACCTGGACCTGTTCAACGTGTTCCAGGGCCTGCTGGTGCTGCTGGGCATGGGCGGCAGCAACGACTGAGACGCGCCGGCAGGCGTCTCATGCGACGCCGGCCGAAACCAGCCCCCGGTCGGGGGCTTTTTTGTCCCGACCGGCAGGGCGCCGGCAGCGCGACCGGGCACCTCGCCACAAGCAGCGCAGCGCGCTCGACGTGCCGCTTGGCCGTTATAATTCAGGGTTTGCTACGGTGGCTGTAGCTCAGTTGGTAGAGTCCCGGATTGTGATT
Source organism: Ottowia sp. (assembly GCF_035325765.1). Taxonomy (GTDB): domain Bacteria; phylum Pseudomonadota; class Gammaproteobacteria; order Burkholderiales; family Burkholderiaceae_C; genus Ottowia. The sequence goes on along the minus strand of NZ_DAOKZG010000003.1, from coordinate 131,330 downwards.
CCGGTTGTCGTGGGTTCGAGTCCCATCAGCCACCCCACACCCAATGATGAAAGCCCGCTAGCATTTGCATAGCGTTCTTCTTCTTTTCCGGGGTGCTGTAGGCACATCGTAGGCACTTTCGCCAAATTCAGGCCGAGCGTGAACTGTGCGCCGGGGCGGTGATGCCGCCACCAGCGCGGATGGGTCAGGATTTGCGCAGGGCCGTGGCGCCGATGGCCTCGGGGTGGTCCTTGAGTAGCGCGAGCGCTGCATTCATTGCCTCATCGGCGGTCGTGTAGTCGCCAGGCTGGCGCTCGGCGAAGCTCTGGCTGATGCCGGGCTCCAGGTCGGGGCAATTACAATGAGAGCGTCCTTGCCATCGCTTCGGGCGTTGGGATGCAGGGTCGAGATAATTTTCTCGGCATTCATCGTGGCGGGATATTTCCTCACCGACACAGCCGCCAATTCAGCGCGGCCTGTGCGAACCTCCTCCACGTACAAGCGCGGGCCAAGATGCGGCTGGCTGATGAATACGACGCGGCTCAGGCGCGCGGCGAGGTCGCAACCAAGGCAGATTCACTCAGGCGTGGCCCCGATGTTCCGGAAAGAAACAACGGGAAACCGACTGCAGCCGACATAGGCCTGAAGCCACTTTCACGCGTCACTGATTCACATGCGCCGCGATTCAATTTGTTCGTCCATCGCGCTACCATTCGTGCTGCCATGAAAGCCGAGCACTAGCACCCATTCCAGTTGAGCACCTGCCGCCCCATGGGATGGTCCCGTGCGGGTGTGGTGCTGTGACTGGAGCTTTCATGTATGTCCGCACTCCGCGCGCCTATTGCTGGCGTGATGATCCGCTTCCTGTTCAGCCAGCGCTTGAACCTTCCAGACAGGAACGCGTGGCCGCAACCGTCGCCCCGACACGCTGGGCGTTGCATCCCTGGCCCAGCAAGGCCGGCCCGCTTGTGGCTGTTCGCCTGGTGCTGGGGACGGTGCAGGTCGGCGTGCGCACCGGCAGCCGGCTGCAATGGATCACAGCCGACAACGTGCTGACGCCTCGCCAGGCGCAACTGTGGGCCAGCAGCGGGTTTTGACTGATGACGCCAGGGTTCAGGCCTGACCTTTGGCCTGTCTGCCGGCACCGGGGCGGGCATCAGGTCCAGGGTCTACCTGCGCCGCAGCCACGCCTGCAACATCCCCAGCGCCTGATTCGCGTAGGCGTCGTGTTCGGCGCACAGCTTCCAGAACGTTCGCCAATGCATCCCCTTGGGCTTGGTACCCCGCCCGTTGGCAATGCCAGGCTCCCAGCCCAGGCGACGGCGGATCCGACCTGCTCGGCGCAATGCGCGGTCTTCCTCCGTCTCACGCTCGCTCCGATAGGCCAAATTCCAGCAGTGGCGGCAGGCCATCGTGCGGCCCACGTAGAGCAGCGCCGCGCGCCGATGACAGCAGGGGCAGCGCCACCAAGTCTGGACGCCACCGAAGTGCATGGGTGTGTGGTCCAGCATGGCGGTGCAATCCACATCCTCCCAGGGGCCGCCACGCTCACTGTTGCAATAGACGAACCGCACTCGGTCCGCAGTCACAGCCACGGCGATGGCTGCCTCCGCCTTGCCGCGCCACGTCCAACTCAGCTCGAAAACCGAGCCCGGCTTGAGCAGCCCATCACGTCGCAGGTTCCGCACGTCCACGCTGCGCATGTTGTCGGTGCAGCGCTTCCCGTACTTGCGTCCGCTGCCCATCATCATCCCCCTGCCGGGAGGGGCTTCCCCAAATCACTTGGCAAGTTCGCCGGGATGATGGCCCGGATCAGCGGGACGCCTAGTTGTAGGTTCCCGTCACCAGGCCCTCCCAATACGGAGCTTCCGAGCCCTCGGTCTCCTTGCACTCCGCTGCCCGCTTCGCGTAGAAGGGCACGGAAGACAGCCGCGCGCGCAACCGTTCGCCAGCCTGCCTCACCTTTTCCTGGCGGGCTGCCAGCCAAGCCACGTCGCGTTCGGATGGATTGTCCAACCATGCGAGCCAATTGCTCTCGCGATAGTTGCTGCCCGGTATCGGCGCGTCGGAAGAATCGTCTGTCGGGGTCATATTCAATCAGCCTCGAAGAAGGAAACACATTCTCCAATGCCTGCACGCTGACGGCAATCATGGCGATGGCCGGCGCAGTTCAGATTCCTCACGTCGGCTGACTTCCTGACGTGCTCGCAGGATTTCCCTTCGCAGCGGACAGTCGTGTGCCGGCGGTTCCTTCGCTGCCGTGGCGCGCAGCTTGGCCAATTCCCCGGCCTCTTTCGCCTGTCGGTGCCGTTCGCGTTCGAGTTGTGCTTGCGCAGCGACTTCGGCCTGGCTCGGTCGAGTGTCATCCGGGCGCTCGGCCTGCAGCCCCAGCACGGTGTAGCCCGTCAGCTCGGTGATGCGTTCTTCCAGCCGCTGCCGGGAGCGCGCCAACACGGTGACGGTGCGGCCGAGTTCCTCCAACTCAGCGCAGTACGTGCTGACCTTGAGGTTCCCGTCTGCGAATTGGTTGCGCGCTTTGGCTTCTCCCAGCAGAAAACCTGCTTCCATGCCGGTGTTGAACAGGTCAGGGCGCAGGGTGATGGCGGCCTCGATGTCGATGATGACGAAGCCGGTGGATGCCAGTTGCTGATGGACGTACTTCAGGGCAGTGGTCATGGGTTTTCTCCTTCAAGAATAGAGGCGGGCCTCAGAAATCCAGCGACTCCGGCGCGCCTGCGTGCCAGCTTTCATCCGTGGCGCGCTCGGCTTTCGCTGGCGCCACGGCGTCGCGCCGGCGCTTGACGTGATAGGGGGTCAGCACGGCGTGCGCCAGCAGGTCCAGGGCTGGGCGTGGCTCGCCACCGTCCTTGGGCTGCCAGACCTTTGGCGTCATCTCGCCGGACAACGCCACGCTGTCGCCGTCGCCCAGTGCCAGCAATGCCGTCTGCGCTGTCGTGCTGAAAACGATGACGTTGACAAAGAAGCTGTCACCGTTGCCGGCCGGTGCCCGGACCTTGGCGGTGGTGAAAGGTTTGCCGGATGAACCCGTGCGCTGCTGGGGTGCGCCGTGCAGGCGACCTTGGATCAATGCGTCAATCATGCTTGCTGTCCTCGTCGTGCTGGCTGTCGTGGGCCGCCAGCAAATACCCGTCAGAATTGGCCCGGTGGTTCCCGGTGGTTCCCGGTGGTTCCCGGTGGTTCCAGAAGTCATGGGAACCACCACAGCGGGGAATGGGGCAACCAAGCCCATTCCCGCTGGTTCCCGCTGGTTTTTCCTTAGGGGAACCAGCGGAACGGGAACCAGCGGCGCGGGGTGTCATTCAGTGGCCTCTTTCTCGCTTTCTGGTTCGTTTTCGGCCTCCGGCTCGGGAACCAGCGGAATTGGCTTTTTCCAGCTCTCGGGAACGGCGGTTTTTTCCGTTGGCAGGGGCTCACCACGGCGCAATGCGTCGCGCTCATCGGTGGTCAGGTTCACCAGGAAATTCGAGCGGGCTGGATTGGCGCGCTCCTTCGCGGGAACGTGGATTTCCACCAGCCACGACTCTGACAGCAGAGCCTCGATGCAGCCCGCCACTTCGGCGGTCTTGCCGCGCACCTTGCCACGCAGGCCGCGGCGGCTTAGCGGGTGTCCCTCCTGCCAGGCCATCTGGACGGCGTCACGAACAGCCATCCGCAGCTCCGATTCCTCGCGCTGGCGGGCCTCCTGCCGCGCCTTGTCGGCCAGTTCCCGGCGTGTGCCTTCCGGCGGCCGTGCAATCGCCCAGCGCAGCGCCAGTTCCTCCGGCTCGCCCCAGGCGTCCAGGGCCTGCACAGTCTCGATGTAGCTGTGCACCTGCAGCTCGGGCCAGCGGGCTTCAAAGCGTGTTTTGCCGCGCACCAGCCAGCGGGTGGCGTCGTGGTCGGTGCCTTCCTTGACCAGGAACAGGACCTGATGGGCGTCGCCCTCGATTGCGCTCGCGCCCCTCGCGCTCAAGGCATCGCTGCGGTTCATGGCTGCCTTGGCCACGTGCGCCACCAACCACACAGGCAGGCCGGCAAATTGCTGCTTCAATGCCGCAATGGCGGCGGACAGCTCGGCGTTGTCGTTTTCGGACTCGACGGCCAGCACGGCAGCCTGAGTGTCCAGGACCACCAGCGGCGGCAGCTCCACACCTTGCGCGGTGCGCGTGAAGCGCCGACGATACAGCGCGCCCACCTGGGCCACTTCCTGGGGCGGCAGGCGGCGCGCCTCCACCAGGTGCAGGCGCTCGGCCACCAGCTCGCGCGCCACGCCCAGCCAGCTCGTCAGGCCAGCAATGATGCGCTGCGCCTGGGGCACATCCTCGGTCACGTAGACCACATGGCGCCAGTGCTTCGGAGCCAGCGGATAGCCCGGCTCATGGATGCCTGCGGCGGCCAGGGCCAGCGGCAGCAGGGCAGTTGTCTTGCCGAATCCATGCCCACCAGCAACCACGGCCAGGCCTTCGGCAATGAAGCCCGGCAGCAGCCAGCGCGGTGGGACAGGCTCGGCGGTCGGCTCCACGAATTGCGCCAGCGGGTGCGATTCCAGCGGGCTTGGCGGTTCGCTGGCTTGTTCCAGCAACTGGGCCAGCGCGTCGCCATCTTCGGTCTGGGCGTAGTCGTTCGCGTCGAAGTTGTCCGGCCGGCCATCGGGCAGCTTGGCGACAAGGCAATCATGCTCGCGTGCGATTTCGTCGGCGTCGGCCTCCTTGCCGGTGTCGGGTATCAGCACAAGGCTGGCCGATGCGTCACGCTGGCGCAGGTCAGCGGCCACACGGGCGACGTTGCCCCAGCCGAAGCAGCACACTGCAGCGCAGCCAGTCGCTTGCCAGCAGGCCCATGCGGCCCCGATGCCCTCGGCCAAGTAGACTGGCTGTCCCAGTTCGGGCGTGCCCACGGTGAACCGGGCGCCGGCCATACTGGCGCCGGGCAGGTTCAGCTTCTTGCCAACCCCGGGTGGCGGAATGAACTGCAAGCTCTGCAGCTCACCATCGGCGCCATGCGCTGGCACCACCAACCAACCCGCCACAGACTGCCCGGCAATGCGCAGGCTGTCGCCATGGGGCGTTTGCCTCAGCCCGGCCAGTGGTTCACCAGACAGGCGCTTTGCATGGGCGTAGGGGTGCTGGTCGGAAACGGGTTCACAGCGCGCCCAAACTTCAGCAGCGCCTTGCCCAGCGGCCGACCGGCGAATCGCCGCCACGGGCCGGGAAGGGGCCTTGCTGGGGCTTTTCTGCTGGGGCTTGTCGGCGGCGTGGTGTCCGTGTTCGGCAGCCATGCGAAACAAGGTGCCAGCGCCGATGCCCTTGCCGGGTTTGAAACTGCGCCAGGTGTCGCGTGCGTCCCGGGCGTTGTAGTTGCCAGCCTGGGCGCTCCAGTCGTTGAAGGCGTCGAAGTCAAGGCCGGCGGCTTGTGCAGCCATGCCAGCCTGCACCCATTCATCGCGCGGCAGGTCGGCAGGAATTGCAGCCAGCGCGGCGCGGGCGCGCTCGATGTCCGGGGTCATCATGCGGCACCCTTACGGGCCTGCCACTGATACACCTTGCGCCGGTCGACGGCAGTGAACGAGTAGACGCCTGGGCGGCACACGCGGCCGTCACGGTCGATGAACCTGATCCGCTGGCAAGGCACCTCCAGGCCGCGGGCGCGCAGCTCGGCCACCAGGTCGGGGCCATTGGCAGCACCCGAGCGGCTATCGAGTTCCTGCCGGCTGATGGGGCGCCGCAGGAGGGCGGCGATGGCGCGCAGGTGGCGCGGGTTGTCGGTGCCTTGAAACCGGTCGCCCGTGCTATTAAAATGATGGCGCTTGGTGGTTGTTTGTTTGACGCCTCGGGGTTGCAGCTCCGGGGCGTTTTTGTTTGCCGGGGCCATGTCACACCCCGAGCGCCGCGCGGATGCCTGCCACCGGCCAGGCCAGGCGGCCATTGATGCGGATAGGGGCCAAGCCCTCCGGGTATGTCTCCGCAGATGCCCAGCCGCGCAGGGTCTGGGGGCGTCGATTCAGGTAGTAGGCTGCCGCATTCGTGTCAACGGTCGGGCGAGTGATGCTCGCCAGCGGCGGCTGCTGCACGCCAGCGGCGCGGGATTCGGATGCTGCGATTTCCATAGTGCCATGTCGATTGGTGAAGGACATGGCAGCGGACTATTCCGGCCCCGGATTCATCCGGCAAAAGCCCATGAAAAGCCCATGAAAAGCCCAGACTCGCCCCGGATTCGGGGCGCCAGTTCAGACCTCCATCCGGTGCTTGCGCACGGCCCCGGGCCAGGGGCTGTTCAGTGGGCGCACGGATGCTTGCTGTCGCAGCTTGCCGCGCTGCTGCGCCCACTCGCGCGCCTTTTCCACGCGCCAGAATCCGCGCGTTCCAGCACGGGCAGCCTTGCCCAGCCCGTTGCGGCTGGCCTCGTTCAAGTCGGCTTCAATCGTGGGCCATTCGTGTTCCAGGCGCGCCACCAGTGCAGCGCGCTTGGCAGTGCCTGCGCTCGCCTCGGCTTGCGCCGCCTGGGCGTCCTCGTCCCCATCTGGCTCCATGTCCTCGGGCCGCAGGTCGCCGATGAGCAGGCGAACAATGTCGGCGGCGTTGGGCTTGACTTCGCGCCTTGGGTCTTGCGGCTGCCTCAGATGGCCGGCCCGCTTCAGTGCTTCGCCGTCGTCTGCCGGTAAGCGGCTGCGTAGCTCGTTGCCTGTGGCGTCTTCAAACTCCAGCAGCTCGACGCAAGTGAATGGGAACGGCAGCAGCGGAAGAGGGAGCATGTCGCCTGGTGCCGGCGGTCTCCCTACAAGCAGGCGGTCGGGGTCGCGCGGGTGATCCTTGGCTGTTGCACTGTCAAATCCGGCGATGTCTTCTTGCTCTTGCGGTGTGAGCGAGTGCCAATCAGAACGGGGGCTATCCAGCCAAATGCCGTCTGGCTCGAATTTGTAGGGGTCACCGTCGTCACCCACTGACAACAATGCATCCAGCAGCTCTCGGCGCGTGAATGTCTTTTCTGTGCTCATGGCTTGCACCCTCCCCGGTGCGCTCCCGTCTGTAGTGCCCCAGCAGGCCAGCGGGAGAACTGGCTTTTCGGCAGGATTGCGGCCCTGCCTAGCTGGGGCGATTCGGTCAGCCGTGCACCAGGCGCACCACGGCGCGATAGCCCACGGCCTGGGCGTAGCGTTGCACGCTGCGCAGCGATGGCGTGCCCCTGCCGCTTTCCAGCCGGGCCACCGTGCTCTGTCCGGTGCCCATGCGCGCGGCCACCTCGGCTTGCGTCAGGCCGGCTCTGGTGCGGGCAGCAATCAGCTCGCGTGCCATGGCGGATTCATCGGCCAGGGCGTCGTATTCGGCGCGGGTGTCGGGGTGCTCCAGCAGTTCGGTCTTCAGGTCTTTCAGCGTCTTCATGCGGCGTCCTTCAAGCGTTGCAGGGCGGTGTCTATCGCCTTGCGTGGTGTCGCCTGGGTCTTCTTGACGAACACATGCAGCACCAGCAGGCAGCGGCCCTGGACGGCGGCGTACACGGCGCGGGCGATGCCGTCCCTGCCTTTCATGCGCATCTCCCACAGCTTGCTTTCCAGCGGGCGCACATGGGGCAGGCCCACACGCTGCGGCCCGAATTCCTCCAGCAGCTCCGCAATGCGCAGGAATCGCGCTTGCATGTCGGCAGGCAGGGCCAGCAATTCGGATTCGGCCAGCGGGTGCAGTGCTACCGTCCAAGCATCCATATTATGCCTTTTTTAAGATATTGACGCAATAACGGCGCGCAGCTTGCCGGGCTCCTTGCTGGCGTCGAACTGCACGCCAGCCTGCTCCAGAATCCAGCGCTCCAGCTTCTCATGGTGCACGCGCAGCAGGTCCAGCGGCCGCACGCGGTAGTGTTTTTCGGCGGTGGCGCTGGGCTTGTGGCCCATGATTTGCGCCACCACGCCCGCGGGTACTTCTTGCCACTCGGCCAGCGTGCCGAAGCTGCGGCGCAGGCCGTGCAGTGTCAGACCCTCGATTCCAGCGATGCGGCAGGCCTTCGTGTGCTGCACGTTGGGCCGGTGCAGCGGCGCACCAGTCGCACCAGCGAACACGAACAGGCTGCGGCGCGGCAGGCCCGCCAGCAGGTAGTGCACGTAGGGCGTCAGGGGCACCAGGCGGAAGCCATCGCGCCCGCCTTTGGATTCGTCCTTGTCGCGCAGGGCCACGCTGCGCCAGCGGCTATCCACATCCTCCCAGCACAGGGCTTGCAGCTCGCCGGGCCGGGCGCCAGTCAGCAGCAGCGCCTGCAGGTAGGCCGCGTGCGCCGGGTTGTTCATGTCGCGCACAGCGGCGAACCAGGCCGGCAGTTGCTCCTTCAGCAGCGCATCGCGCTTGGCCTGGGGCTTGCCCAGCACTTCGCGCGCGCGGCGGTTGCGGGCCGGGTTCTTGTCTGGCACCAGGTCGGCAAGGTCGCGCTGCTCGGTGCACCAGGCCAGGAAGGCGTGCAGCAGGTGCAGCGCCAGGCGCGCGCGGGTCGGGCGGCTCTGCGCTTCCTCGGCAGCCCATGCCTGCACAGCCTCAGGCTCCATATCAACCAGACGCACGGCGGCGAACTGATGCAACGGGCCGGGCGTCGTGACGCCCTTGCCGCGCTTCTTGGGTTCGCCACCGGCGCGCATCATGTCTAGGTGGTCCTGATAGTGACGCTCGCCCCAGTGCGGGCGGCGCTCGGTCAAGTAGCGGCCCCAGATTTCGCCCACGGTTACGGCCTGCGCTTCGGCAGCCTTGCGCTCGGCTTCGGCCTGAGCTTCGGTGGCTTCGCGCTCGGCGTCCTGCTGGCGGGCCAGTTCGCGCGGGTCGTGGCCTGCGTCGATCAGCATTTTTAGGCGCATGGCCTCGATGCGGGCGGCGCCCAGCGGCCAGGCCGCAGGGTCGCCAATCGTCAGGCGCATCGTTTTGCCGCGTAGGCGTGCCTCCAGGACAAAGGATTTCCGACCTTGAGCACTGACGCGCAGCGCCAGGCCGGGCGTTTGTGTGTCCCAAAGGAAGGCTTGTCCCCGTCCTGCGGGACACGAGAACGCGGCAATTTTGGGGACTGTCAGGCGGGTTTTGCTCGGTGGCGTTTTCATATCTGTAGGCAATCTGTAGGCAATCTGTAGGCATTTTGACGCCATATTGCGGTATTTCAATCAACGCATGTCCGGGCTACAAACCAGATAAGACATTGATTTTCATGGATTTTACCTACACCAATCAACGCACGTAAACACCAACAACCCCGGATTGTGATTCCGGTTGTCGTGGGTTCGAGTCCCATCAGCCACCCCAGGATTTGAAGGAACCCGCCGGCGCGCGCCGTGCGGGTTTTTTTCATGGGCCTTGCGCCGACCCCGGCAGTGGGCTCAGCGTGGCGCGGCCAAGCCCACGGCCTCCAGCAGCCAGCCCGGCAGCGGGGCCGATTTCTGCGCCGGGAAGTCGACCCAGACGATGGTCGCACCGCCGCTGGCGCACAGGATGCCGGGCTGGTCGGCACGTTCCATGGTGGCCCAGGTGTCGAACGAACTGCGTCCGGGGTTGCTGACAAAGGTCCTGATCAGCACCGTGCCGGGATACTCGAACTGGCGGATGAAGTTGCAGAAGGCGTTGACGATCACGATGCCCTCGCCTTTCGGGTCGGGTTGCAGGCCGAGCGAGGTGAACCAGTCGATGCGCGCGGTCTCCATGTAGCGGAAATACACGGCATTGTTGATGTGCCCCATCGCATCCATGTCGCCCCAGCGGATGGGGATGGTCATCTCGTAGACCAGCTTCTTCTGTTCGGGGAGGTCGATCTTCATGCGAATGCCTTGGAAAGGATGGACGTGCGCGACGGCCGGAAATGCCGGGACCGGAACTGCGCAGAATACCCGAGGTGATGGGCGGCGCCGGCAACCCTGTCGCCCAGGCGTACCCGGGCGCCCCGCCGGTGCATAGAATCGGCCCAGCGGCCGGCGCGCATGACGGCCCGCCGAGCCGGCCGATTCGGCATTTCGTCAAATCCCCTTCCAGGACCTGCCCATGACCCCCGAGCAAATCCTTCAGCAGTACGGCCCGCGCGAAGCCATGGACTACGACGTGGTGATCGTCGGTGCCGGCCCGGGCGGCCTGTCGGCCGCCATCCGCATCAAGCAGCGCGCCGCCGAGAAGGGTCAGGACGTCTCGGTCGTGGTGTTGGAAAAGGGCTCGGAGCCAGGCGCCCACATCCTGTCGGGCGCGGTGATCGATCCCAGGGCCCTGAGCGAGCTGATCCCCGACTGGAAGGAGAAGGGCGCGCCGCTGCACCAGCCCGTCACCGACGATGCCTACGTGTTCCTGAGCGAGAAGGGCGGCGTGCGCGTGCCGGGGCTGTTCCTGCCGCCGTTCGCGCAGAACCACGGCAACTACATCGCCAGCCTGGGGCGGGTGGTGCGCTGGCTGGCCGAGCAGGCCGAGGCCCTGGGCGTGGAGATCTTCCCCGGCTTTGCCGCCGCCGAGATCCTTTACAACGAGGACGGCAGCGTCAAGGGCGTGGCCACCGGCAACGTCGGCATCGGCAAGGACGGCGAGCCGACCGAGAACTTCCAGCTCGGCATGGAGCTGCACGCCAAGTACACGATCTTCGCCGAGGGCTCGCGCGGCCACCTGGGCAAGCAGCTGATCGCGCGCTACAAGCTCGACGAGCTGAGTGACCCGCAGAGCTACGCCATCGGCATCAAGGAGGTGTGGGAAGTCGACCCCAGCCGCCACACCCCCGGCATGGTGATGCACACCGCCGGCTGGCCGATGGACGAACACACCTACGGCGGCGCCTTCATGTACCACGCCGAGGACCACAAGATCTACTGCGGCTTCGTCGTCGGACTCAACTACAAGAACCCCTACCTCAGCCCGTTCGAGGAATTCCAGCGCTGGAAGACGCATCCGCGCATCCGCTGGTACTTCACCGACAAGGCCGGCAAGGTCAACGCCAAGCGCCTGTCCTACGGCGCGCGCGCCATCACCGCGGGCGGCATCCTGGCACTGCCGAAGACCGTGTTCCCGGGCGGCGCGCTGGTCGGCTGCGACGCCGGCTACCTGAACGTCGGGCGCATCAAGGGCAGCCACGCCGCCATCAAGACCGGCTCGCTGGCGGGTGACGCCGCCTTCGACGCGATCCAGGCCGGGCGCCAGCACGATGAACTCACGGCCTACCCGGAGGCCTTCAACCAGAGCTGGCTGGCGGCCGAGCTGAACAAGGACCGCAACTTCAAGAACTGGTTCAAGCACGGCCTGACGGTGGGGACGGTGATGAACGGCTTCGAGCAGTACGCGCTGCGCGGCCACATGCCCTGGACCCTGCACCGCAAGCTGCCGGACCACGTGCAGCTCAGGCCGGCCGCCGAGTGCCAGCCGATCGACTACCCCAAGCCGGACGGCGAGCTGACCTTCGACCGCCTTTCCAGCGTCTTCATCAGCAACACCAACCACGAGGAAAACCAGCCCTCGCACCTGACGCTGAAGGACGCCAGCGTGCCGGTCAACGTCAACCTGGCCAAGTTCGCCGGTCCGGAGGGCCGCTACTGCCCCGCCGGCGTGTACGAGTTCGTGCCCGACGAGGCCAAGGGCGGCGGTGCCATGCGGCTGCAGATCAACGCGCAGAACTGCGTGCACTGCAAGACCTGCGACATCAAGGACCCGACGCAGAACATCGTCTGGGTCACGCCCGAGGGTGGCGGCGGCCCGAACTACGCGGAGATGTGAGCGATGACGCCGGCGCGCCCCCGCTGCGAGCACGGTCCGGCACTGCCGCTTTTCACGCGACACGCCGGGCGTCGTACACTTCGGGCCCGGTGCCGCCTGCGGTGGCCCGTTCCCTACCGGCTCAATACACAGATTCAGGAGATGAACGAATGAAGAAGTTGCCATGGATGACCCTGGGTGCACTGGCGCTGGCCATGGCAGCCATCGCCCCGGCCAGCGCGCAGGAAAAATCGGTCGCGGTGACGGCCATCGTCGAGCACCCGGCGCTCGACGCCGTGCGCGACGGCGTGAAGGCCGCGCTCAAGGAGGCCGGCTACGAAGAGGGCAAGAACCTCAAGTGGCAGTACCAGAGCGCACAGGGCAACACCGGCACGGCGGCGCAGATCGCGCGCAAGTTCGTCGGTGACAACCCGGATGCCATCGTCGCCATCGCCACGCCGTCGGCCCAGGCCGTGGTGGCAGCCACCAAGACGGTGCCGGTGGTGTTCTCTGCCGTCACCGACCCGGTCGCTGCCAAGCTGGTGCCGAACTGGGACGCCTCGCACACGAACGTGACCGGCGTGTCCGACCTGCTGGCGCTGGACAAGCAGATCGACCTGATCAAGCAGGTGGTGCCGGGCGCCAAGCGCGTGGGCATGGTGTACAACCCGGGCGAGGCGAACTCGGTGGTGGTGGTGAACCAGCTCAAGGAACTGCTGCCCAAGCAGGGCATGAACCTGGTCGAGGCCTCGGCACCGCGCTCGGTCGACGTCGGCAGCGCCGCGCGCAGCCTGATCGGCAAGGTCGACGTGGTCTACACCAACACCGACAACAACGTGGTGTCGGCCTACGAGTCGCTGGTCAAGGTCGGCCAGGAAGCCAAGCTGCCGCTGGTCGCGTCGGACACCGACAGCGTCAAGCGCGGCGCCATCGCGGCGCTGGGCATCAACTACCGCGACCTGGGCGAGCAGACCGGCCGCATGGTGGCGCGCATCCTCAAGGGCGAGAAGCCCGGCGACATCAAGCCCGAGACCAGCACCAAGCTGGAGCTGTTCGTCAACCCCGGGGCGGCCGAGAAGCAGGGCGTGAAACTGTCCGAGGACCTGGTCAAGTCGGCCACCGAAGTGGTCAAGTGACGGCAGGCGGCTGGGGTAAGCCGCTATTCCACGCACGCAGGAGCCATGACATCATGGCTCCTGCTTTTTCTTTCGCGACTCCACCATGTCCCTGTTTTCGATCCTGGGCGCCGTCGAGATCGGCCTGATTTTTGCGCTGGTGTCGCTGGGCGTCTTCATCTCGTTTCGCCTGCTGCGCTTCCCTGACCTGACGGTGGACGGCAGCTTCCCGCTCGGTGGCGCGGTGTGCGCGGTGCTGATCTCCCGCGGCAGCGATCCGTTCACCGCCACCGTGGCGGCCACCCTGGCCGGCGCCGTGGCCGGGTTCATCACCGGATGGCTGAACGTGCGCCTGAAGATCATGGACCTGCTGGCCTCGATCCTGATGATGATCGCGCTGTTTTCGGTCAACCTGCGCATCATGGGCGGACCCAACATCCCGCTGATCAACGACCCCACGGTGTTCAACCAGACCCAGCCGGTCGGGATGGATGACTTCTGGTGGCGCCCGACCCTGATGCTGCTGATCGTGATCGGCTGCAAGCTGGTCACCGACTGGTTCTTCTCCACCGAGCGCGGCCTGGCCATCCGCGCCACCGGCTCCAACCCGCGCATGGCGCGTGCGCAGGGCATCAACACCGGTGCCATGGTGCTGCTGGGCATGGCCTTTTCCAACGCCCTGGTGGGCCTGGCCGGCGCGCTGTTCGCGCAGACCCAGGGCGGCGCCGACATCTCGATGGGTATCGGCACCATCGTCATCGGCCTGGCCGCGGTGATCGTCGGCGAGAGCATCATCTTCTCGCGCCGCATCGTGCTGGCGACGCTGGGCGCCATCCTCGGCGCCATCGTCTACCGCTTCTTCATCGCCATGGCGCTGAACAGCGACTTCATCGGCCTGAAGGCCCAGGACCTGAACCTGGTGACCGCCGTGCTGGTGACGATCGCCCTCATCATCCCGCAGCTCAAGCGCAAGACGGCGGAAGCGCCGCGCAGCCTGTGAGCGGAGACCCGACATGCTGAGCGCCCAGGACCTGCACATCACCTTCAACGCCGGCACGCCGATCGAGACGCGCGCCTTGTGCGGCATGTCGCTGGAAATCCCGGCCGGCCAGTTCGTCACCGTGATCGGCTCCAACGGCGCCGGCAAGTCGACCTTCCTGAATGCCATCTCGGGCAACCTGAGCGTCGACTCGGGGCGCATCGTGATCGACGGGCTGGACGTCACGCGCGAGCCCGTGTGGTCGCGCGCGCAGCGCGTGGCACGCGTGTTCCAGGATCCGATGGCCGGCACCTGCGAAGACCTGACGATCGAGGAGAACATGGCACTGGCGCAGCAGCGCGGCACGCGCCGCGGCCTGCGCAGTGCCGTCAAGAGCGCCGAGCGCGCGCGCTTCCGGGAGCGCCTGGCCACCCTCGGCCTGGGGCTGGAGAACCGCCTCACGGACCGCATCGGCCTGCTCTCGGGCGGCCAGCGCCAGGCCGTCAGCCTGCTGATGGCGTCACTCCAGCCCTCGCGCATCCTGCTGCTCGACGAGCACACCGCCGCGCTCGATCCGCGCACCGCCGACTTCGTGCTGCGCCTGACCTGCCGGATCGTCGAGGAGAACCAGCTGACCACGATGATGGTCACGCACAGCATGCGCCAGGCGCTGGACGTCGGCGAACGCACCGTGATGCTGCACCAGGGCCAGGTGGTGCTGGACGTCTCCGGCGAGGAGCGTGCCCGCATGGACGTGCCCGACCTGCTGCGCATGTTCGCCAGGGTGCGCGGCGAGGAGCTGGCCGACGACGCCCTGCTGCTCGGCTGAGGCACGACCGCCGAGACGCCGCGGCGCACTGCCGCAAGACACCACGAAGGCACGACGCGCGCGTGACGCCGCTCACCCGCGGCACGCGCAGGCACCGGCCTGGACCCATCGCCTGGACCACGCGTGGTTCTAGGACCACGCGTCGGCTGCTCCTATCATCGATTGCAGCCACCCAGCCAGCATGGACCATGGTTCGGATGGTCGACCCCGACCGCCTGCGCATACCCCGCGCGGCGGGCGGTGATCGGGTACTGCACCACTTGCCGTGGCGATCTTCCAACCCGCAGCGGAGCATCATGGACATTCGAGAACTGCATCTCATCGTCGCCGAGAGCCACCCGCCCTCGGGCACGCCCGTCGCTCCGCCGGCGCTCAAGGTCGCCGCGTGCGCGGTGCTGCACAACCCGCACCAGGGCAGCGCGAGCACCGCGATCCTGGACGAGTGCGCCGCCGAGTCGGCACGCATCGGCGAGATCCTGGTGCAGAAATGCCTGCAGGCGATGGGCGAGCGCAAGCCGATCGCCTTCGGCAAGGGCGTGCTGGTGGGCGAAGCCGGCGACCTCGAGCAGGGCGCCGCGATGATCCACTGCCGGATCGGGCTGGCGATGCGGTCGGCAATCCGGGCCGGCTACGCGCTGATCCCCGGCAACGCCAAGCGTGGCGGACCCGGAGCTTCACTCGACGTGGTGCTGGGCGGCATCGATGACGGCTGGCACTACGACGCGATGGACACGCTGGAAGTCCGGATCCCGGGCGCGCCGCGCGCCGATGAAATCGTGCTGGCCGTGGCTTTCGGCACGGGGCGGCCGAACGCGCGCATCGTCGGGGCCAGCGAGGCAACCGTGCGCGCCCTGGTCGATCGCATGCGCGGTGCCGGCTGACCGCGGCAACCGGGTTCCCGATGCAGCCCGCGCACCCACCGGTCCGAGCGGCCGCGACGGCAAGCCACGACACCTCGCCAACGGAGACATCATGAAATCACGCAACTTCCTGATCGGCCTGTGCCTCGCCCTGGGCCTGGCCTGCGGTGCCAGCCAGGCACAGACGGTGATGCGCATCAGCATCGCCACTTCGCAGGACTCGCACCAGGGCGTGGCCATCGACACCTTCGCGCGCGAGGTGGAGCAACGCACCCAGGGGCGCTACGTCATCAAGACCTTCTACAGCGGCGCGCTCGGGGGCGAACGCGAGTACGACGAGGCGGTGCAACTGGGCACGCAGGAACTGGCCTTCTCCACCACGGGGCCGATCCCGAATTTCGTGCCCGAGACCAAGATCCTCGACATGCCCTTCCTGTTCCGCGACAAGGCGCACGCGCGCGCCGTGCTGGACGGACCCATCGGCCAGGAGCTGCTGGCGAAGTTCGAGAAGCACGGCTTCAAGGCGCTGGGCTGGGGCGAGAACGGGGTCCGGCACATGACGAACAACGTGCGCCCCATCAACCAGCCGGCCGACGTCAAGGGGCTCAAGATGCGCACCATGGAAAACCCGGTCCACATGGCAGCATTCAAGGGCCTCGGGATCATCACCACGCCGATGGCTTTTCCCGAAGTCTTCACGGCACTGCAGCAGGGCACGGTGGACGGGCAGGAAAACCCGCTCTCGATCATGATCGCCGGCAAGTTCGACCAGGTGCAGAAATACCTGACGCTCACCGGCCACGTCTATTCGCCCTGCGTCTGGCTGATGAATCCGGGCGCCTGGGCCCAGCTGAGCGCGGCCGACCAGCAGGCCTTCCTGGACGCCGCGCGCGAGGGCACCCGCGCCAACCGGGAGCGCGTCGACAAGGACGACGCCTCCGGCGTCGCATATTTCCGCTCGCATGGCGTGCAGGTCATCGAGAACGTCGACAAGGGCCGATTCGTCGACGCCCTGGCCCGGGTGAATGCGCAGTTCGAGAAGGATTTCGGCGCCGAAAACATCCAGCGCATTCGCGACCACAAAGGCTCCTGAAGCCGCGGCAGCGGCCCGCCGCGGCACCGCGCACGCAGGCGTGACTGCCAGCACCAGCGGTGGGGAAATACGCGAAAACCCCGTACCGGCGTCGCCGTTGCATGCCCATAATGGCCGACCTGCGTGGCGCGCGTCTGCCTGCGCCCGGTCATCCCCATCCGCCATCTCTTCAGGAGTTCCCTTCCATGAAACTTCACGCTTTGGTTCTTGGTGTCGCCCTGACGCTCGGCCTGACCGCCGGTGTCAGCGCGCAAACCTCCATGCGCATCAACATTTCCGTGGCGCAGAACTCGCACCAGGGCATCGCCATCGACACCTTCGCGCAGGAGGTGGAGAAGCGCACCAACGGCCGCTACAAGATCCAGACCTTCTACAACGGGGCCCTGGGCGGCGAGCGCGAATCGGTCGAGGCCGTGCAGCTGGGCACGCAGGAGCTGACCTTCACCTCCACCGGGCCGATCCCCAACTTCGTGCCCGAAACCAAGATCCTCGACGTGCCGTTCCTGTTCCGCGACAAGGCACACGCGCGCGCCGTGCTCGACGGCCCGATCGGCCAGGACCTGCTCAAGAAGTTCGAGCCCAAGGGCATGGTCGGCCTGGCCTGGGCCGAAAACGGCTTCCGCCACATGACCAACAGCAAGCGTGACGTGCGCACGCCCGAGGACCTCAAGGGCCTGAAGATGCGCACCATGGAGAACCCGGTGCACATCGCCGCCTACAAGGGCTTCGGCATCATCACCACGCCGATGGCCTTCCCCGAGGTGTTCACCGCCCTGCAGCAGGGCACGGTCGACGGGCAGGAAAACCCGCTGCCGGTCATCATCTCGGCCAAGTTCGACCAGGTGCAGAAGCACCTGTCGCTGACCGGCCACGTGTACTCGCCCTGCATCTTCCTGATGAACAAGGAAGCCTTCGACAAGCTCAGCGCCGAGGACAAGCAGGCCTTCATCGAGGCCGCCAAGGAAGGCACCAAGGCCAACCGCGCGCGCGTGGACGAGGATGACGCCAAGGGCGTGGCCGACCTGCGCAGCAAGGGCATGACGGTGATCGACGATCTCGACAAGTCCAAGTTCGTCGCCGCACTGGCGCCGGTGAACGCGCAGTTCGAGAAGGAATTCGGCAAGGACAACCTGGATCGCATCCGCAACTACAAGTAATGCCCGGCGACCAGCAGTCCGCCGCGCGGCACGCCCCGGCGTGACCGCCGACAGCGCCCGTCCGCACCGCGCGGCGGGCGTTTTCGTCTGCCACCAAGCATCATGAGAATCCTGATCCTGCGCGTGGAACACTGGACCAGCCGCATCGCCCTGGTGCTGGCCTGCGCCATGCTGGCCATCGCCTCGGGCCTGGGCGTGTTCCAGGTGTTCATGCGCTTCGTGCTCGAGCAGCCGGCCGAATGGACCGAGGTCCTGATCCGCTTCTCGCTCATCTGGATGGTGTTCCTGGCCTGCCCGATCGCCTTCCGCCAGGGCTCCATGATCAGCGTCGACGCGCTCTACCGCGCCGTGCCGCCGCGCCTGCGCCGCGTGCTCGACCTCGTGATCTCGCTGGCGGCGCTGACGCTGATGGTGATCATCCTGTGGTGGGGCTGGGACTACGCGCTGCGCGGTCGCGTGCAGAGCATGGCCGGACTGGAATCGATCTCGATGTTCTGGGCCTACATCGCGCTGCCGGTGGGCGCGGTGTCCTCGATGCTGGGCATCGTGGCCCACTACCTGGATCCGCGCCACCTCGAACTGGAGACGGCGCAATGAGCGGCAGCCCCGAAACCCGCGTCATTGCGCGCCCGAGCGCCACCAGCGGTAGCACGCCATGACCGGCGCCATGCTCATCACCATGATGCTGGGCTTCGTGCTCAGCGTCTCGGTCGCGGTGTCGATCGGCCTCGCGGCCATCGTCGGCATGCAGGTCAACCACGCGCCGATGCTCATCTCCGTCAAGGAGATGTTCAACGCGCTGAACAAGTTTCCGCTTGCCGCCATCCCCTTCTTCATCCTGGCCGGCAACCTGATGGAGACCGGCGGCATCTCGCGCCGCCTGGTCGACTTTGCCAAGAGCATCGTCGGCGGCATCCAGGGCGGCCTGCCGATGACCTGCGTGCTCACCTGCATGATCTTTGCCGCGGTCTCGGGCTCGTCGGTGGCCACCACCTTCGCGATCGGCGCGATCCTGATCCCGGCGCTGATCAAGGCCGGCTACCCGACCACCTGGGCCGCGGCGCTGCAGGCCACCAGCGCCGAGCTCGGCGTGATCGTGCCGCCCTCGATCCCGATGATCCTCTACGGCGTGGCGGCCGAGGTCTCTATCGGCGAGCTGTTCATTGCCGGCTTCGGCCCCGGCATCGTGATCGCCGGTGGCCTGATGCTGTTCATCTGGCTCTACTGCAAGGTCAAGGGCTGGGGCAAGCACGACGGCGACGGCCGCATGGGCGTGCTGGCGGCCACGCGCAAGGCCGTCTGGGCCCTGCTCATGCCGGTGGTGGTGCTGGGCGGCATCTACGGCGGCGTCTTCACCCCGACCGAGGCGGCGGCGGTGGCCGTGCTCTACGCCCTCGTGATCGGCGTCGGCATCCACCGCGAGATCGGCCTCAAGGACCTGGCCGAGGCGCTGCGCAAGTCGGTGATCTCGTCGACCGTGATCATGTTCATCATCGCCAATGCCGGCCTGTTCGCCTTCCTCATCACGCGCGCCGGCATCCCCGAGGCGATCGGTCTGTGGCTGGCCGAAACGTTGAAGTCGCCGCACTGGTTCCTGCTCGGCGTCAATGCCGCGCTGTTCGTCATCGGCATGTTCATCGAAACCAGCGCCGCCATCATCGTGCTCGGGCCGATCCTGGCGCCGGTGGCGGCGCACTTCGGCGTCGATCCGGTGCACTTCGGGCTGATCATGGTGGTCAACCTGGCGCTGGGCATGATCACGCCGCCCTTTGGCGTCAACCTGTTCGCGGTCTGCACCGTGGCCAGGGTCTCGCTCGACCGCATCATCAGGCACCTCGTGCCCTTCGTGCTGGTGGTGCTGGGTTGCCTGATGGTGATCACCTACGTGCCCTGGATCTCGCTGGCACTGCGCGATCTGGTGTATCGCGGTTAGCACGTAGAATCCGCCTCTGTCAGGAGAGTGCGCCACCCGCCGTCGGTGACGCCGCCGAAGGCGCGAGGCGCGGCCAAAACGCTCAGGCAAAAGGACTGGCAAGCGTCCGGGGCGACCCGGGCGTCCCCTGCTGGAGAGAGAAGGCCGCGCCAGCGGCCTTCCACCGAAGGAGCAAGCGCCGCATCGCCGACGCGAATCTCTCAGGTAAAGCGGACAGCCGGGCATGGCCACGACCTGCAAGGGTCGTGGGTTGCCCCTTCATGAAGGAGACCCCCAGCATGTCCGACGCCGAACTGAAGAAGACCCCGCTGCACGCGCTGCACGTCGAACTGGGCGCGCGCCTGGTGCCCTTTGCCGGCTACGCGATGCCGGTGCAATATCCGAGCGGCCTGATCGCGGAGCACAAGCACACGCGCGAGGCCGCCGGCCTGTTCGACGTCTCGCACATGGGCCAGCTCGAACTGCTCGGCCCCGATGCCGCGGCGGCCCTGGAAACCCTGATGCCGGTCGACGTGCTGGGCCTGGCCATCGACCGGCAGCGCTACGGCCTGCTGCTGTCGGAGGAAGGCACGATCCTGGACGACCTGATGTTCGTCAACCGCGGCGGTGACCGGCTGTTCCTGATCGTCAACGGCGCCTGCAAGGCGGCCGACATCGCCCACATCCAGGCGCGCATCGGCGATCGCTGCGAAGTGCGCCCCATGCCGGAGCAGGCGCTGCTGGCCTTGCAGGGGCCCCAGGCAGCGCTGGCGCTGGAGCGCCTGGTGCCGGGCGTGCGCGCGCTGGTGTTCATGACCGGCGGCGCCTACAACTGGCAGGGCACGCCGCTCTACGTCACGCGCAGCGGCTACACCGGCGAGGACGGCTTCGAGATTTCGCTGCCGGGCGAGCGCGCCGAGGCCTTTGCACGCGCCCTGCTGGCGCAGTCCGAAGTCCGGCCGATCGGCCTGGGCGCGCGCAACTCGCTGCGGCTGGAAGCCGGCCTGTGCCTCTACGGCAACGACATCGACACCACCACCACGCCGATCGAAGCCGGGCTGAACTGGGCGCTGCAAAAGGCCCGGCGCAGCGGCGGCGCACGCGCTGGCGGCTTTCCGGGCGCGGAACGCATCCTGGCCCAGCTCGAGGGCCGCACGCCGCTGGCGCGCCAGCGCATCGCCCTGATGGCCAGGCAGCGGGTGCCCGTGCGCGAGCCAGCCGAGTTGCAGAACCTGGACGGCCAGAGCGTCGGCCAGGTCACCAGTGGCCTGCTCAGTCCCACGCTCGATCGGCCGATCGCCATGGGCTACGTGCGACCGGGCTACGCCACCATCGGCACCGAGCTGTTCGCCATGGTGCGCGGCAAGCCGGTGCCCATGGAGGTCGTCGCCACGCCGTTCGTGCCGACGCGCTATTACCGCGGCTGAGCCAGCGCGCATCGATTCCCGACACCCACCCTCTCTTTTTCAGGAGCAAGCATGAGCCTCAAGTACACCGAAGACCATGAATGGATCCGCGTCGAGGGCGACATCGCCACGGTCGGCATCACCGAACATGCCCAGGACGCCCTGGGCGACGTGGTATTCGTCGACCTGCCCGAGGTCGGCCAGAACTACGCTCAGAAAGAGACTGCCGGGGTGGTCGAAAGCGTGAAGGCCGCCGCCGACATCTACATGCCGGTCGGCGGCGAGGTCACCGAGGTGAACGAAACCCTGCGTGCCGAGCCCAGCCTGGCCAACAGCGACCCGCTGGGCGCCGGCTGGTTCTTCAAGGTCAGGCTCAGCGATCCCGCGCAGCTGGACGCACTGATGGACGAGGCCGCCTACCGCGCCTTCAGCGCGGGGTGACTCGCGCGGGTCCAATGGGACCCGGCATCGAGAACAGAGCATCCGTACGCAGAGGACGCGAAGGTCACGCAGAGGACGCAGAAGAGACTTCAAACGTTTTTTCCGCGTCCTCCGCGAAATCCCTGCGCCCCCTGCGCATGGATGTTTTTTCGCATCCCGCTTGCATACCTCCGGCCCCCACTCTTTTGCTTCACACCGCCATGAGCCGCCCCACCCTGTCCGAACTCGAGAACCCGAGTGAATTCGTCGCCCGCCACATCGGCCTTGCGCCCCAGGACGAGCAGCGCATGCTGGCCGTCATCGGTGAACCGTCGCGCCGCGCCCTGATCGACTCCATCGTGCCGCGCAGCATCGTGCGCAGCGCGCCGATGGACCTGCCCGCGGCGGCAAGCGAGGCCGATGCGCTGGCCGAGCTGAAGGCGATCGCAAGGCGCAACCGACACGAGATGAAGAGCTTCATCGGCCAAGGGTACTACGGCACGCACACGCCCGGAGTGATCCTGCGCAACATCCTGGAGAACCCCGCCTGGTACACGGCCTACACTCCCTACCAGGCCGAGATCAGCCAGGGCCGCATGGAAGCGCTGGTCAACTTCCAGACCATGGTGATGGACCTCACGGGCATGGACATCGCCAACGCCTCGATGCTGGACGAGGCCACGGCGGCGGCCGAGGCCATGACCCTTGCGCGCCGTTCGGTCAAGGCCAAGGGCAACGTGTTCATCGTCTCGGGGGACTGCCACCCGCAGACCATCGAAGTCATCCAGACGCGCGCTGCGCCGCTCGACTTCGTCGTCAAGATCGTTCGCTCGACGGAGGAATGGATCGCCGCCATCGACGGCGACGACTACTTTGCCGCGCTCAACCAGTATCCCGGATCCAGCGGCTGGCTGGCGGACTGGCAGCAGAGTGCCGACGCGATTCACGCGAAGGGCGCCGCCTTCATCCTCGCCGCCGACCTGCTGGCCCTCACCCTGCTGAAGAGCCCCGGCGAGATGGGCGCGGACATCGTCGTCGGCACCACGCAGCGCCTGGGCATGCCGATGGGCGCGGGTGGTCCGCACGCGGGCTACATGGCCTGCAAGGACGCCTTCAAGCGCAGCCTGCCGGGACGCCTGGTGGGCGTAAGCATCGACGCGCATGGCGACCCGGCCTATCGCCTCGCGCTGCAGACGCGCGAGCAGCACATCCGGCGCGAGAAGGCCACCAGCAACATTTGCACCGCCCAGGTGTTGCCGGCGGTGATCGCCAGCATGTACGCGGTCTACCATGGCCCCGCGGGGTTGACCCGCATCGCTCGGCGCGTGGCGCGCCTGACGGCGACGCTGGCTGCCGGCCTGGCCCAGCTCGGCCTGGCCCCGCTGCATGCCAGCGCCTTCGACACGCTCACCATCGACCTGGGCAGCGCCGATGCCGCCCAGGCCGTGATCGAACGCGCCCTGCGGGCTGGCGCCAACCTGCGCCTGCTGCGCAGCCAGTGCGTGGGCATCTCGCTGGATGAAACCAGCACGCGCGCCGACCTCGTCCTGCTGTGGCAGGCTTTTGCGGGCGCGGGCCAGGCACTGCCTGACGCGGCCACGCTGGAACAGGGCGCGCCCGACCTGATCCCGCCGGCGCTGCGCCGCACCAGCGCCTTTCTCACGCATCCGGTGTTCAACACCCACCACAGCGAAACGGCGATGCTGCGCTACATCCGCAGCCTGAGCGACAAGGACCTGGCGCTGGACCGCAGCATGATCCCGCTGGGCAGCTGCACCATGAAGCTCAACGCCACCAGCGAGATGATTCCCATCACCTGGCCGGAGTTCGCCCACATCCACCCGTTCGCCCCGGCCGATCAGCGCCAGGGCTATGCCGAGCTCGATCGCCAGCTGCGCCGCTGGCTGTCGTCCATCACCGGCTACGCCGACGTCAGCCTGCAACCCAACGCCGGCAGCCAGGGCGAATACGCCGGCCTGCTGGCCATCCGCGCCTACCACGCCGCGCAGGGCCAGGGCCAGCGCGACATCTGCCTGATCCCGGCCAGCGCGCACGGCACCAACCCGGCCAGCGCCATGATGGTGGGCCTGAGGGTCGTGGTCACGGCCACCGACGCCAGCGGCAACATCGACGTCGACGACTTCCGCGCCAAGTGCGAGGCGCACGGCGAGCGGCTCGCCTGCGCCATGATCACCTACCCCAGCACGCACGGCGTGTTCGAGACGCAGATCAAGGAAGTCTGCGCGCTGGTGCACCAGCACGGCGGCCGGGTCTACCTCGACGGTGCCAACCTGAATGCCATGGTCGGCCTGGCGGCGCCGGGCGAGTTCGGCGGCGACGTGAGCCACCTGAACCTGCACAAGACCTTCTGCATCCCGCACGGCGGCGGCGGACCCGGCGTCGGCCCGGTGTGCGTGGTGGAAGACTTGGTGCCCTATCTGCCGGGGCACGCCACCGCCGGCGACCGCCGCGCCATGGGTGCCGTGAGTGCCGCACCCTACGGCAACGCAGGGGTCCTGCCGATCTCCTGGATGTACATCCGCATGATGGGCGCCGACGGCCTGACGCAGGCCACCGAGGCCGCCATCCTCTCGGCCAACTACATCAGCAAGCGCCTGGCCGGCCACTACCCGACGCTCTACGCCAGCGGCAACGGCCATGTGGCGCACGAGTGCATCCTCGACCTGCGCGGCTTCAAGGACAGCAGCGGCGTGCTGGCCGAGGACGTCGCCAAGCGGCTGGCCGACTACGGTTTTCACGCGCCCACGCTGTCGTTCCCGGTCGCGAACACGCTGATGGTCGAACCCACCGAGAGCGAGGACCTGGCCGAACTCGACCGCTTCATCGACGCCATGATCGCCATCCGCGCCGAGATCGCCCAGATTGAGCGGGGCGAGTGGCCGCAGGACGACAATCCGCTGAAGAACGCCCCCCACACCGCCGCCAGCCTGCTCGTCGCCGACTGGCCGCATCCGTATGCGCGCGCGATCGGCGGCGCACTCGGGGCCGCGGCGGCGGGCAGTGTCAAGTACTGGCCGCCGGTGGGTCGGGTGGACAACGTCTACGGCGATCGCAACCTGTTCTGCAGTTGCCTGCCGGTCGAGGAGCTGGCTTGACGCCGTCGCGCACGGGAGTCCCGGGATGCCCAGCGAAAATCTGAAACCGGAGAAGCTGGCCGTCCTGATCGACGCCGACAACACGACCGCCGCATGCGCGCAGGACCTGCTGGAGGAGATCGCGAAGTACGGCATTGCCAACGTCAAGCGCATCTATGGAGACTGGAGCAGCCCGGCGCTGGGCGGCTGGCGCAGCATCCTCCTGAAGCACGCGCTCGTGCCGATCCAGCAGTTCGCCTATACCAGGGGCAAGGACGCGACCGACGAGGCCAACCGGATGTATTGCCGAAAAATCCCCTTCATCGATCTCGTCAAGCTGCTCGATGAAGCCTTCAACAAGTTCAGGAGCGCCAAGGGCTGGGCCAACCTGGATGTGGTCGAGAAATACGTGAAACCGCGCTGGAACTGGCAGGAATACGGGTTCGACAGCTTCCCCGACCTGCTGGCGAGAGTGGATCACGTTGACGTCGGAAGCGACGGCATGCGCATGCAGGCGCCCCCCGCGTCGTAGGCCAGACCTTGCCATCCACGCCCGCTTCATGGCGCAAGTGACCGTCCGCCGCGTCGACTACGCCAGCGCACCGGACCGCGCGGCGCTCGTCGCCCTGCTCGATGCCTACGCGCGCGACCCCATGGGCGGCGGCGTGGCGCTCGCCGACGAGGTGAAGGCCCGCCTGTGCGACGACCTGGCGCGCCTGGCCACGGCCGCCAGCTTCATCGCCTGGATGGACCGCGAGCCGGTGGGCCTGGTCAACACGTTCGCAGGCTATTCCACCTTCAAGGCGCGACCGCTGCTCAACGTGCACGACATTGCGGTATTGCCCGCGCACCGGGGACGCGGCATCGCCCAGGCCCTGCTGGGCGCCTGCGAGGCCCATGCACGCCAGCAGGGCTGCTGCAAGCTGACGCTGGAGGTGCTCCAGGGCAACACCCGCGCCCTGCGCAGCTATGCGCGTTTTGGCTTCGCACCCTATGTGCTGGATCCAGACGCAGGCCAGGCACTGCTGATGCAGAAGTGCCTGACGCCCGATGGATGAAGCCGACCCGAGCCGAGCGTCGTGATCGCCCCCGCCTCCACTGGCCACGTACTGCCGGATTTTCCTGGCACTCTGGGCCAGTCTCGACGCCGGATTTCGTTCCTGTCCATTTGTTGCCGCCGAACCCGACCGTGAACATCCTGCCCTGGTACCCTGCAAGCTGGCGCGAAAAGCCGGCGCGTCAGCTGCCCGCATATCCGGATCCCGCTGCGCTGGCCGACGCGTGCCAGCAGCTCGGCGCCTTCCCGCCGCTCGTGGCCGAGAGCGAGGTCGCCGCCCTGCGCGCCGACCTGGCCGAGGTCGCGGCTGGCCGCGCCTTCCTGCTGCAGGGCGGCGACTGCGCCGAGGACCTCGATGCGCAAGGCGGCACGCCGGCGCGCGAGACCCTGCGCGTGCTGCTGCAGATGGCGGTGGTGCTGACCTATGGCGCGGCGCGCCCGGTCGTGAAGGTCGGCCGCATCGCCGGCCAGTACGCCAAGCCGCGCTCGGCCGACACCGAGACCCGGGACGGCGTCACCCTGCCGAGCTATCGCGGCGACATCGTCAACGGCGCCGAGTTCAGCGCGGCCGCGCGCATGCCCGACCCGCAGCGCCTGCTGCGCGCGTATTCGGCCAGCGCCGCGACGCTCAACCTGCTGCGCGCGCTGACCCAGGGCGGCTTTGCCGACTTGCACCAGCTGCACCGCTGGACCAGCGACTTCGTGCGCGCCAGCCCGCAGGGCCAGCGCTATGCGCAACTGGCCGATCGCATCGGCGAGGCGCTGGCCTTCATGGCGGCCTGCGGGTTCACCCAGGACAGCGCTGCGCCGCTGCGTGCGGTGCGCTTCTACACCTCGCACGAGGCCCTGCTGCTGCCCTATGAGGAAGCGCTGACGCGCCGGGACGACGCGGTCGGGGACTGGCATGCCACCTCGGCGCACCTGCTGTGGCTGGGCGAGCGCACGCGCCAGCCCGACGCGGCACACGTCGAATACCTGCGCGGCATCGCCAACCCCGTGGGCGTGAAGATCGGGCCAGGCGCGCCCCCGGACGACGTGCTGGCCCTGCTCGAGCGCCTCAACCCCGCGCGCGCTCCGGGCCGCGTCGTGCTGATCACGCGCATGGGCGCCGGCCGACTGCCCGAGCGCCTGCCACCCCTGCTGGAGGCGGTCCGGCACAGCGGCCACCCGGTGGTGTGGAGCTGCGACCCGATGCACGGCAACACCGTCACCAGCAGCCACGGCGTGAAGACGCGCGACTTCGGCCGCATCGTGCAGGAGGTGCGCGGGTTCTTCGCCGCGCACGCGGCCTGCGGCACGGTGGCCGGCGGCCTGCACGTCGAGCTCACCGGCCTGGACGTGACCGAATGTCGCGGCGGCGGGCAGAACCTGGGAGACGACGACCTGGCGCGGCGCTACACCAGCGCCTGCGATCCGCGGCTGAACGGCTCGCAGAGCCTGGAGCTGGCCTTCCTGGTGGCGGATCTGCTCAAGGCGCAGCGCGGCTGAAGCGACACCCCTGCGTCGCTGCGCGCCATCCTCCCAAGGGGAAACGCATCCGTGGCCAGGGGAGCCGTGCCCCTGCGCGCACCGGCTGGCCTGCTCCACGGCCAACGCAGCGGTGCTCCCTCATGCAGCGCAAGCGGCACGAGCCGCGGCGGAGCCATGGGGACGAACGCGCGTTCCCCGCGACCAGCGTCAGAAGACCTTGCTGCGCGTCAACCCAAATCCCGCAGCTGGATACGCCCGTCGGTGCCGTCCTCGGCGTGCCAGGCCGGGGCGAGCACCGCTGCCCCAAAGGGGCATGCGCGCCCCTGGGCGAAGCGAACGGGTGTGCCGCGCGACGCGCCACGTCCCATGGCGCGGCGAGGGTGGTGCTGGCGGGTGCATGGCGCGCTCACCCAACCGGTGCGCGTGATCGAAGCGTCCAGGCTCGATGCGCATGCGGCGCTCGAGAAGTCACCAAGCGGTCAACTGCCGTTTTTAGGTTCAGGCAACGCTGAACAAGTCCCTCGCGCGCTGCGCATCCCTGCCTGCGGCGGTCTGCGGCGTTGCAAATGCTCGCAATAGCTTCGGCTATTGCTGCGCTTCGCGCCTTGCATCCCATCCCCATGCAGGGTGCGCCGCATCACGGAGACTTATTCAGCGTCGCCTTCAATGACAAGGCGGCCATTCACCTTGCCCGCATGGCCCAGCGCCACGCCTCATGTCTTTCAGCGCCGCAAGGGTATCAGGCGGCAGCGCGCCTGGGCCTTCAATTCCAGCGCCCGCTCACCCCGCCCAGGCTGAAGCGGCCCGCGCCCTGCAGCAGCAACACCACGCTCATCAGCAGGTAAAAGCCCTGCAGTTCCAGTTCCCAGCCACCGGTCTTGCCGATCGCCCACAGGTGATCCATGTGCATCAGGCCAATGGCAAACAACATGCTGACAATGGCCAGCAGCGCCCCGACGCGTGAAAACAGCCCCAGGATGATGAGCACGGGCGCCAGCACTTCGCCGGCGTATACGCCGTAGGACACGAAGGCTGGCAGGCCGCGCGCCTTGAGCGGCCCTTCCAGCCAGTCGACGCCGTAGCGCAGCTTGGCGATCCCGTGCAGCAGCAGCAGGATGCCCAGCGTCAGGCGCAGGACCAGCTTGCCCAGATCATCGGCGGTGGAATTCGGCATCCGTATTGTTCCTCCTGGTTCGGCCGTGCCGCGCTTGCACGCCAGACCTTCCGGCAAGGAGCCGGGCTGGAGCCGCGCAACGCCTGCGGTCGGCAGGGTTTATATCATGGACGGGTGCAACGCCGGCGCGCGATGATGGCCCGGCGCCGCGCCGCGCTGGAAGGCGCGCCATCGCCCACTCCACTCACAGGAACCGATTCCCATGCCCGAATTCGTCGACCCCTCGCCACCGGGCGAATGCATCTTCTGCAGGCTGGTGGCCGGCCAGATCCCCGCCGCCCGCGTCCACGAAGACGAGTTGACCCTGGCCTTCATGGACCTGGGCCAGGTCAACCCCGGCCACGTGCTGGTGGCCACCAAGCGCCACGCCGAGACCCTGCTGGACATCACGCCGGAAGAAGCCGGCGCGGCCATGTGCACGGCGCGCCGCATCGCGCTCGCGGCACAGGCGGCGTTCGCGCCAGAGGGCTTCACCGTGCTGCAGGCCAACGGCGCCGTGGCCAGCCAGACGGTACGTCATTTCCACCTGCACGTGTTGCCGCGCCATGCGGGCGACGGCGTCGACCTGGCCTGGCCGCGCAAGGAGCCCGGTCCGGCGGTGCTGGAAGGCTACGCCGCGCAGTTGCGCGCGGCGCTGCGCCGGGGCGAGGCGGCGTGAGCATGGCAGCACGGGAATCCGGAGCCATCACCGACGTCCGCGGCATCCGGGTCGGCCACCATACCGACGCGCGCCGCCCGACCGGCTGCAGCGTGGTGCTGGCGCACGGCGCGAGTGGCGGCGGCGCCGTCGGTGGCGTGGACGTGCGCGGCGCCGCGCCCGGTACCCGGGAGACCGATCTGCTGGACCCGGCCAACCTGGTCGGCGAGGTGCATGCCGTGCTGCTGGCCGGCGGCAGCGCCTGGGGCCTGGACGCCGCAGCCGGCGTGATGCGCTGGCTGGACGAGCAGGGCCGTGGCCTGACGGTCGGCGACGCGCCGGGCCAGCGCGTGCCGATCGTGCCGGCCGCGGTGCTGTTCGACCTGCACCTGGGCGATGCGCGCATCCGGCCCGATGCCCGCGCCGGCTATGCGGCCTGCCAGGCGGCCAGCGCGGAGGCCCCGGCGCAGGGCAACGTCGGCGCCGGCGCCGGGGCCAGCGTGGGCAAGCTGTTCGGCATGGCACACGCGATGAAGGGCGGCATCGGCAGCGCCAGTGTGACCCTGGCCGGAACCACGGTGGGCGCGCTGGTCGCCGTCAACGCGCTCGGCGACGTGGTCGATCCGGCCACCGGCGCAGTGCTGGCCGGCGCCCGCAGCGACGATGGCCGGGGCTTGCGCCACAGCGTGCGCGCAGCGTTGGCGGGGGAGCCGCCGCTGGCCATCCTGGCGGGCAGCAACACCACCATCGGCGTCATCGCCACCGACGCCCCGCTTGGCAAGGCGCGCGCGCGCCGCCTGGCCGGCGCCGGCCACGACGGCCTGGCACGCGCCATCCGGCCCGTGCACACCCTGAGCGACGGCGACACCCTGTTTGCCCTGGCCACCGGCCAGGCACCGGCACTGGACTTCAACGTACTGTGCATCATGGCCGCCGAGGCGGTGGCGCAGGCCTGCGCCAATGCCGTGCGCGCGGCGCACAGCCTGCGCCTGGACGGCTCGTGGCTGCCCGCGGCCGACGACCTGGCGCGCCCCCGCGCAAACCCGGGAGCGGGCGGCGCATGAGCCCGCCCACCCTGCCCGGCCCGGACGGCCTGGAACGCTGCGGCTGGTGCCTGGCCACGCCGCAGTACCTCGCCTACCACGACACCGAATGGGGCTTTCCGGTGACCGAGGATCGGCGCCTGTTCGAGAAGCTGTGCCTCGAAGGCTTCCAGGCCGGCCTGTCGTGGCGCACCATCCTGGAAAAACGCGAGCAGTTCCGCCGTGCCTTTGCCGGCTTCGACTTCGACCAGCTCGCACGCTGGGGCGAGCCGGAGGTGGCGCGTCTGCTGCGGGACGCCGGCATCGTGCGCCACCGCGGCAAGATCGAGGCGACGCTGAACAACGCGCGCCGGGCGCAGGAACTGGCGCGGGCGGAGGGCTCCCTGGCGGCCTACTTCTGGCGCCACGAGCCGAACGCCGACGAACAGGCCGCGTGTCGCCACGCGCCCACCTCGCCCACCTCGATCGCCCTGTCGCGCGAATTGAAGCGGCGCGGTTGGCGGTTCGTCGGCCCGACCACGCTGCAGGCCTTCCTGCTGGCGATGGGGCTGGTGAACGGCCACGCCGAGGGTTGCGTCGTGCGCGGCCAGGCTGCCGCCGCGCGCGTCGCCCTGGCACGGCTGCCTCAATAGCGCCAGAACACCTGCTGGATCCGCTCCGGATCGCGCTCCTGCGTGAGCGCCAGGGCGGCCAGCAGTCGCGCGCGCTGCGGATTCTGGTCGTCGGTGACGACCCAGCCGAGCGCTTCGTCGTCCACGCAGCCACCGCGCGCCAGCGGCCCGCCGGTGCGCGAGGCGCGCACCAGCAGCACGCCGCGCGCGCGCAGCTCGGCCAGCGGCGCCTTCAGGTATGCGGGCACCGTGCCGCCGCCAAAGCCGGCGTGCACGATGGCGCGCGCACCCAGGCTGGCCCATTGGTCGTAGATCTCGCGCCGCATGTTGCCGTGGCTGGTCACCACGCCGACCAGCGGCAAGGCCTCGATGTCTTCGATGTCGAATGCGCTGGCCACCGTGTGCGGGCGCTCCAGCGCCCGGTACCAGCGCGGCATGCCTTCCACCACCAGCCCGAGGGGACCGTGGGGCGACGCAAATGCTTCGACGCGCTGGCTGTGCGTCTTGGCGACGTCGCGCGCGCTGTGCACCTGCTCGTCCATCACGACCAGCACGCCGCGCCCGGCGGACGATGGCTGCGCCGCCACCGCCACCGCGTGCAGCAGATTGGCCGGCCCGTCGGCCGACACTGCCGTGCCGGGGCGCATCGAGCCCGTCAGCACGATCGGCTTGGACGAATGCACCGTCAGGTGCAGGAAGTATGCCGTTTCTTCCAGCGTGTCGGTGCCGTGCGTGATGACCACGGCATCGACATCATCCTGCCTGCACAGCGCCGCCACCTTGCGCGCCAGCTGCAGCAGGCGCTCGTCGGTGAAATCGGCCGAGTCGATCTGGAACAGCTGCTCGGCGCGCAGCCGCGCGAGCTGGCGCAGGCCGGGCACCTGGCGCGCCAGCTCGTCGATGGTGACCACCGCAGCCTGGTAGGCGGCCGAACCGGCCCCGGTCGTCGCGCCACCACCGGCGCCGGCAATGGTGCCACCCGTTCCCAGCAGGACCACATGTGACAAAGCCGATGCATCCATCCCCTGCATGCCGCTCCAGAAGCAAGAAACCCCAACAAGACGTCAGTCTCGTTGGGGCCGCAATTGGTAGGCGCGATTGGACTCGAACCAACGACCCCCACCATGTCAAGGTGGTGCTCTAACCAGCTGAGCTACGCGCCTGAAGATCGATTCGAAGCGCGCAAGTTTAGCAGAAACGAGGCGCTTCAGCGCCGGCGCGCGCGGCGCACGCCGGCCACTTCCTGCACCTGGCGCAGCACCTGGGCCAGGCGCCGCGTGTCGTCGACCTCGACCACGAAGGTCATCTGCGCCCAGCCGCGCACGGTCTGGGTGCGCACGCCGATCACGTTCATCTTCTCGCGCGAGAACACTTCGGAGATGTCGCGCAGCAGGCCCTGGCGATCGACCGCCTCGACCGAGACGTCGACCGGGTAGGACGGCGCGCGACCCGAGGCCGGCGTGCTCCAGTCGACCTCGATCACGCGCTCGGGCTCGCGCGCGGCGAGGTCGCGAAAGCTCGGGCAGTCGCGCCGGTGCACGGTGACGCCGCGCCCGCGCGTGACGTAGCCGGCAATCTCGTCGGGCGGCGCCGGCTTGCAGCAACGTGCCGGTTGGGTGAGCAGCGAGTCCTGCCCCACCACCAGCACGCCGCCGCGTGCCTTGCGCTCGGCCGGCAGCTTGCGCTGCAGCAGTTGGGCATCGGGGTCGGGCGCCGGCTCGGGCGGGTGCAGCACGGCCTCGATGCTGCGCAGCGACAGCTCGTCCTTGCCCACGGTCTCGAACAGCGCGTCGTGCGACTTGAAGCCCAGATCGGCGGCGAGCTGGTCGAGCGACAGTGCGGTGCGGCCCTGGCGCTGCAGCAGCTTCTCGACCATCTCGCGGCCGCGCGCGATGGTCTCGCGCGCGTGCTGGGCGTTGAACCAGGCGCGCACCTTGGCGCGCGCGCGCGGCGAGGCCAGGTAGCCGAGCTCGGCGTTCAGCCAGTCGCGCGAGGGGCCGCCCTCCTTGGCCGCCGTGATCGCCACCGTCTGGCCGTTCTGCAGCGGGGTGTTGAGCGGCACCATGGCGCCGTCGACGCGCGCGCCGCGACAGCGGTGGCCGAGTTCGGTGTGCACGGCGTAGGCGAAGTCGACCGGCGTGGCGCCGGCGGGCAGCTCGACCACCGCCGCTTCGGGGGTGAGCACGTAGATGCGGTCGTCGAACAGGCCCTGCGCCGCCGCCCCCGACAGGTCGCGCTCCCAGGCCAGCAGCTGGCGCAGCACGGCGATCTTGGCGTCGTAGTCGCTGCTGGCCGACACGCCGCCATAGCCCTTGGTGCCCGCCTCCTTGTAGGCCCAGTGCGCGGCCACGCCGTGCTCGGCGTGCTCGTGCATGGCCTGGGTGCGGATCTGGATCTCCCAGGCGCGGCCGTCCGCGTCGCGCACCACGGTGTGCAGCGACTGGTAGCCGTTGATCTTGGGCCGCGCGATGTAGTCGTCGAACTCGCCCGCCACGGCGGCGTAGTGCTGGTGCACCCAGTCGAGCGTGAGGTAGCAGTCGGCGACGCTCGGCACGATGACGCGCAGCGCACGGATGTCGAACACCTGGTCGAACGCCAGGCCCTTGCCGCGCATCTTGCGCACGATCGAGCTGATGTGCTTGGGCCGGCCGGTGACCACGGCCTCGATGCCCTGCGCACGCAGCGCGCGCTCGATCTCGGCCCGGCGCTGCTCCAGCGCGGCCTCGCGCTCGGAGCGCTTGGCATCCAGCAGGCGTGCGATCTCGCGGTAGGCCTCGGGCTCCTGGGCACGGAAGATCAGGTCTTCCATTTCCCACTTGATCTGCCAGATGCCCAGGCGGTTGGCCAGCGGCGCGAACACCTCGTGCGCCTCGCGCAGCAGGCTCGGCGCCGGCGGCTGGCGCGTAGCCGTGCAGAAGCGCAGCGTCTGCAGGCGCGAGGCCAGGCGCAGCAGGATCACGCGCAGGTCGCGCGAGAACGCCAGCAGCATCTTGCGCACCGACTCGGTCTGCTCGGCCGCGTCGCTGGCATCGTCGACGCGCTCCGCCCGGCCGTCGCGCGAACGGCGTTGCAGGCGCTCGAGCTTGGCGGTCTCGATCGCCAGGCGGGCAAAACCCGGTCCGAAGGCCTTGGCGATCACCTCCTCGGGCCGGTTCAGCTGGGCGCTGGCGTAGCTCAGGTAGGCGGCCGCCTGCACCGTCTCGTCGCCGCCGATGCCCGCCAGGATGCCCGCCACCCCGTCGGCGTGCGCCAGCAGGTTCTCGCCGGAGTGCGTGGATTCTCCTGCCAGCAGCGGCTCGGCAAAGGCCCGCGCGCGCGCGCAGACTCCGGCCTGGGCCAGCGGCTCGTTGACCGCGACCACGACTTCCGCCAGCGCGGTCTCGCCGGGCGCGTTGCGCTCGACCGGCTTCATCACGGCTGCCCCTCCCGCGCCGCCGGCGGCAACAGGAAATCCAGCACGCACTGCACCTGGTCCGGGTCGCGCAGCATCGGTGCATGCCCGACGCCGCGGATCTGGATGCAGCGCGCACGCGGCCCGCGCTGGGTCATGGCATGTGCCGTGGCAGCCGACAGCAGGTCCGACTCGGCGCCGTGCAGCAGCAGGGTTTCGGCCGTGATCTGGTCGTACAGGCGCCACAGCAGCTGCTCGGCCTGCGCCAGCGCCGCAGGCGTGAGCCCGGCCATCGGCGCGGCGATCGCCGGGTCGTAATGCAGGCGCCAGCGCCCGTCCGCGCCCTGCCGGAGCATGGGCCGCGAAAAATCGAGCCAGTCGGCGTCGCTGCACGGCCCGAAGCCCTGCGACAGCGTGCGCAGGTAGGCGACGCCCGCCTGCAGCGTGTCGAAGTCCGGCGCCCGGCCGACGTAGTCGCGCATCTGGGCGATGGCCGGCCACTCGATGCGCGGCCCGACGTCGTTGAGCAGCAGGCGGCCAAGCGGGGCCGGCAACGGCAGTCCGGACATGCCGGCCAGCGTCATGCCGATGATGCCGCCCATGCTGGTGCCGACCCAGTCGAAGCCGGCCAGCGGCGCCTGTTCGTGCAGTTGCCCCAGCAGGGTCAGCAGGTCGGCCACGTAGAGGGGGTAGTCGTAGCCGGCAGGGTCGCGCAGCCAGTCGCTGCGCCCACGTCCCACCACGTCCGGGCAGATGACACGCAGGCTGCGCCCCCGGGCCTGCGTGCGCGCCAGCAGGGCCCGCGCCAGCACGTCGAAGTCACGCCCCTGGCGCGTCAGGCCATGCACGCACAGCACGGCGTGCGGTGCCCGCGCGTCGCCCCACTGCCACCAGGCCATGCGGTGCTCGCCCCCCGGATCGGGGCAGGCGAGGTGGCAAAGCGTGGGGTCCGACATGGCGCTCAGCGGGCTGGGCAGGGCGCGGCGAAAACCGCACGACCTGCAGCCTGGATGCTAAGACAAACGGGAATTTCCGGCAGGCTGGCTGCCCGGCGCCATGGCCGGCCGCCCCCCGCATCGGCGGCATGACTGCCTCGGGGCCGGGCGCAACGGGGGATTCGTGCGCGGCCGCTGGGTCCGTCAGGGCTGGATGGGCACCTGATCGGCGGCCGAAGCGGTGGCCTGGCCGGCATGCAGGCCATGCCAGGCCTGGCGGACCTGTTCGCGCAGTTCAAGCCGCTGCTCGGGCGTGAGTCGCCGATCCTGGGCCAGCACCTGTGCATCGTCCGGGCGGCTCTGCGCCTCGATGATCTTCCACAGCGCGCTGCGTTGGGCCGCTGCCTCGTCGACCTGCGCCGCACCGGGCGGCGTGGCAGCCGCGGGCGTCGCCGCCGACTCACCGACAGCCTGCCCCCATCCGGCCAGCGGCAGCGCCAGACCCGCGACCAAGGGGATAAAAACAAATCGCTTCATGACAAATCCTGCAGCTGCAACCATCTCACAGCCGCCGCGTCGAAGTCCGCTTCATCCGCGCTTGTCGGGGCAACAGATGTAACATGCTGAAAATCAAGGCGAAAACCCCGGGTCCCGCGTGGTATCCGGGTCACAATGGGCTTGTTACATTTTCGGGACCCGGACTGAAGCACACATGAACCAGACCACCCACCGCACCGACAAGATCGTCGTCGTCGATGACGACGCACGCATCCGCGACCTGCTGCGCCGCTACCTGGCCCAGGAAGGCTTTGAAGTCATCGTGGCCGAGGACGCCAAGGCCTTGTCGCGCATCATGCTGCGTGACACCATCGACCTGATCGTGCTGGATCTGATGATGCCCGGCGAAGACGGCCTGTCGGTGTGCCGGCGGCTGCGCGCGGCAGGCGACAAGACGCCCATCATCATGCTCACGGCCAAGGGCGAGGACGTGGACCGCATCGTCGGCCTGGAAGTGGGCGCCGACGACTACCTGGGCAAGCCGTTCAACCCGCGCGAACTGCTGGCGCGCATCCATGCCGTGCTGCGCCGTCGCCCGCCCCAGGAGGCCCCGGGCGCGCCGTCGGCCGAAAACGAGTCCGTCGCCTTCGGGCCGTTCCAGTTCGACCTGGGCGCGCGCGCGCTGCACAAGAATGGCGAGGAGATCTCCCTGACGACGGGCGAATTTGCCATGCTCAAGGCGCTGGTGCGCCACCCGCGCCAGCCGCTGTCGCGCGAAAAGCTGGCGCAGCTGGCGCGCGGGCGCGAGTTCGAGCCGTTCGATCGCAGCCTGGACGTGCAGGTCTCGCGCCTGCGCAAGCTGATCGAGCAGGACCCGGCCAACCCGAGGTTCATCCAGACCGTGTGGGGCGTGGGCTACGTGTTCGTACCGGACGGCAGCTCCTGACCCCCACCGTCCCCTCCCCTCTCCCGCCGGAGATGAGCGCGGCCACGTCGCCATCCCAAACGGGCGCCATCGAGCCGACCCGCCCCGACCAGCTGGGCGACTCGATGAACGCGCCGCTCGAGCTCGAGCCCGGCCCGCGTCCACCGCGCGTCAGCGTCAGCCTGTTCTGGCGCACCTTCTTCCTGCTGATCCTGCTGCTGGTGGGCAGCACCCTGGGCTGGTACCAGTTGTTCCGTACGCTCGAATACGAGCCCCGCGTGATCGACAATTCCCGCCAGATCGCGTCCCTGGTGAACCTCTCGCGTGCTGCGCTGATCCACTCGGACGCGATTGCCCGGGTGTCGCTGATCAAGACCCTGGCCGAGCAGGAAAAGGTGCGCATCCTGCCACGCGAGCCGGGCGACCGGTTCGAGCCGTTCGCCCTGAACGAGCTGGAGCAGGGCATGAGTCGCGAACTGCAGACGCGCCTGGGCCCGGGCACGGTGGTGGCGCGCAATGTCAATGGCGAAGACGGCCTGTGGGTCGGCTTCTCCATCGAGGGCGACTCCTACTGGCTGCTGATGGATCGCTCGCGCGTGGGCGCGCTGGTGGGCGGGCCGACCTGGCTGCTCTGGCTGGCCACCATCGGCGCGCTCTCGCTGGTGGGGGCGGCGATCCTGGCGCGCCTGATCAACCAGCCGCTCAGGCAGCTCTCGCTGGCGGCAGCGCGCGTGCGCGAGGGCGACTACCTGCGCCACCGGCTGGACGAGGGCGCGCTGTCAAGCGAGATCCGCGAGGTCAACATCGGCTTCAACCGCATGGCCGAGCAGCTCTCCAAGATCGAGCAGGAGCGCGCCGAGATGCTGGCCGGCATCTCGCACGACCTGCGCACGCCGCTGGCCCGGCTGCGGCTGGAAACCGAGATGAGCGTGCCCGACGCCGAAGCGCGCGAGCACATGGCGGCCGACATCAGCCAGGTCGACACCATCATCAGCAAGTTCCTCGACTACGCGCGCCCGGACCACATCGCGCTGGAGACTATGCCGCTGGCGGAGGTCGTGAAAGCCAGCGTGCTGCCCTTCACCGGCCGCGAGGACATGCAGGTGCAGGTCACGATCCCGCCCGAGTACCGCGTTGTGGGCGACGAGATCGAGCTGTCGCGCGTGCTCTCCAACCTGCTGGAAAACGCGCGCCGCTACGGTCAGTCCAACGACGGCGTGACGCGCGTGCGCATCGCCGCCACGCTGCAGGACAACTGGGTCGTTCTGCGCGTGCGCGACCACGGCCCGGGCGTGCCCGCCGAGCAGCTGGCGGATCTGACGCGGCCGTTCTACCGCGGCGACAGCGCGCGCACCTCGGCCTCCGGCGCCGGCCTGGGACTGGCGATCGTCGTCAAGATGGTGGAGAACATGGGCGGCACGCTGCAACTCGTGAACAGCCCGAGCGGCGGACTGATGGCGGTGATCCGGCTCACCAGGGGCTGATCAGCCGCGCACCAGCAGCACCACGGCGCGTGCCTCGATCGCCGCGCCCTGCCCCACCGGCCCCAGGCGCTCGGCAGTCTTGGCCTTGACGTTGACCTGCCCGGCGGCGACGCCCAGCGCGCGCGCGATGGCCGCCACCATGGCGGCGCGGTGCGGCGCCAGGCGCGGCGCCTGCGCGATGACGGTGGCGTCGACGTTGCCCACGCGCCAGCCCGCCGCGCCCACGCGTCGCATGGCCTCGGCCAGCAGACTGGAAGAATCGACCCCCCGGAAGGCCGGATCGCTGTCGGGAAAGTGCGTGCCGATGTCGCCCAGGCCGGCCGCGCCGAGCAGCGCATCGGTGATCGCGTGCAGCAGGACGTCGGCATCGGAATGGCCGAGCGCGCCGCGATCGTGCGCCAGCGTCACGCCGCCAACGACGAGCGGGCGGCCCGGCACCAGGGCGTGCACGTCCCAGCCTTCGCCGATGCGCCAGGGCATTGGATGGTTCATGAGCAGTCTGCCTGTGTTGGTGACGAAATGACGGATTGATGAAGTGACCGCGGCGCTGGCACGCTGGCGATGACGCCATGGCTCCATACGCGGCCCATGGCCGGCCGCGCCAGCGGCCGGCTCTCAGCGTGCCAGCACGGTCATTCCATCGCCGGTGATTGTTTCACGCGCGCCGCCAGCAGCGCCTCGGCCAGCGCGAAATCCTCTGGCCAGGTGACCTTGATGTTCTGCGCGCTGCCGCGCACCAGCAGTGGGCGCAGGCCGGCACGCTCGATGGCACTGGCCTCGTCGGTGATGCCGGCAAAACCGCTTGCCGCATGAGCCGCCAGCGCCGCGTGCAGCGTGCCGAGACGAAACATCTGCGGCGTCTGCGCCAGCCATTTGCCGGCGCGCTCGATGGTGGCGGCAGCGCGCCCGCCGACCTCGCTCTTGAGGGTGTCGGGCAACGGCAGCGCGAGCAGGCCGCCCACCGCGTCGGGCAGGCAGGCGTCGATCAGGGCATCGACCAGGGCAGGCGTGACCAGGCAGCGCGCGGCATCGTGCACCAGCACCCAGTCGGTATCGGGAACGCCATCGGAGCGCAGTCGCCCCAGGCCGTTGAACACGCTTTCGGCGCGCGTGGCGCCGCCGCAATCGGCCCAGTCCCAGGGCGCATCGGCCACGCGCAGGGTGAGGTCACCGGGCGCCGCCACGACCAGCACGCGCTCGATGCGCGCCACCCGGACCAGCGC
Organism: Ottowia sp.; assembly: GCF_035325765.1. Lineage (GTDB taxonomy): Bacteria > Pseudomonadota > Gammaproteobacteria > Burkholderiales > Burkholderiaceae_C > Ottowia. The sequence continues at coordinate 92,362 of NZ_DAOKZG010000003.1, read as the reverse complement.
GGCCAGCGTATGCCGCACCAGTGGCTGGCCAGCCAGGAACTGGTACTGCTTTGGCCCCGGCGTGCCGGCGCGCGAGCCGCTGCCGGCGCAGGGCACGAGGGCGTGGCAGCGTGGTGGCACGGCGTTCATCAGACACCTGCGCCCGAGGGCTGCCTGCGGTGGTCATGCGAGCAGCGAAACCACATGGCCCGTGCATCTCCAACCATCACGCGCCACCCGGCGCGTCATCGAAGCGCAGCAAGATCATCTCGTCACTCCTCATGCAGCAGCGCCCACAGGCGCGCCGGCGTGAGCGGCATCTGCAGGCGCGGCGCCAGCTCGGGACGGCCGCCGCGCGCCAGCGCGTCGGCCACGGCGTTGACCACGCAGGGCGTGGCGCCAATGGTGCCGAGTTCGCCCACGCCCTTGACGCCCATGGCGTTGTTGGTGCAGGGCGTGGACTCGTCCATTTCGGTGCGAAAGCACGCCGCGATGTCGTCGGCCCGCGGCGCGGCATAGTCCATCAGGCTGCCGGTCAGCAACTGGCCCGCGTCGTCGTACACCACGCGCTCGAGCAGGGCCTGGCCGATGCCCTGCACCGCGCCGCCGTCGAGCTGGCCGCGCACGATCATCGGGTTGACCACGCGGCCGACGTCGTTGACGCTGGCGTAGGCGATCACGGCGATGGCACCGGTCCGCGGGTCGAGCTCGACTTCGCAGATGTGGGCGCCGTTGGGCCAGGTCGGGCCAGCGACGGTGTGCGTGTGGTCAACGAAGATGCGGCTGCCCGGCTGCCTGGCCGCCAGCTCGAACAGGCCGATCGCGTGGTCGGTCCCGGCGACGCGGAAACGCCCGGCGGCGTACTGCACGTCCTCGGGCGCTGCCTCCAGCTCGCGCGCCGCCAGCTGGCGCGCTTCCGCGACCGTGCGCTCGGCGCCCGCGTGCATGGCCGAGCCACCGGTGAAGAGCGAGCGCGAGCCGGCGCTGCCGAAGCCGTTGCCGCGATCGGTGTCGCCCAGCACCACGCGCACGCGCTCGATCGGCACCTGGAAGGTATCGACCACCAGTTGCGCCAGCGAGGTGGCGATGCCCTGGCCCATCTGGTTGACGGCGGAGAACACTTCGATGATGCCGTCGGCTTCGAACGCCTCCGGATCGCCCCGAGGCGCGAGGGCGCCCTCGGGGCTGGGGGCCCCGGCTCCAGGCTCGCCAGTGCGCGCCTGGACGGTCCGAGGAGGAGCCGACTCTGGCGGCTCCGCGGCCTGCAAGGCCGGCGAACCACGCGCAGCGGGGAGCGTGGGGGCCTTGATCTCGACCGTGACCCGTTCCTCGAACACGTTGCCACCGGTCCACTCCAGAAACGTGGCGATGCCCAGCCCGCGCCACAGGCCGCGCGCCCGTGACGCTGCGGCACGCGCTTCAAAGCCGTCCCAGTCCGCCAGCGGCAGGGCCTGGTCCAGCACGTGCTCGAAGCGGCCGACATCGTAGGTCTGGGCCATCGGGTTGGTGTAGGGCATCTGCTCGGGGCGGATGAAGTTGCGCCGGCGCAGCTGCACGCGGTCGATGCCGGTCTGGCGCGCCGCCTCGTCCAGCAGGCGTTCGATGTTGAAGATCGCCTCGGGCCGGCCCGCCCCGCGGTAGGCGCCGGTCGGCGCCTGGTGCGTCAGCACGGCGCGCGCGTGGAAGTCGACCACCGGTACGTCGTACACGCTGGTCTGCACCCACAGGCCGATCAGGAGCTGGATGGAGACGCCGGTGCCGAGCGCGTAGGCGCCGACGTTGCCCCAGGAATGCACGCGCAGGGCGAGGATGCGGCCATCCGCCGCCAGCGCCAGCTCCAGGTGCGCCTGCAGGTCGCGCCCGTGGGTGGTGGTCAGGAACTCCTCGCCGCGCTCGCCGCTCCAGCGCACGGCGCCGCCAGTGGCGCGCGCCGCCCAGGCCGTGAGGATGTATTCGGGATACGGCGAGATCTTCATGCCGAAGCCACCGCCGACGTCGCCCACGCGCACCCGCACCGCCTCGGGCTCCAGGCCGAGCGCGGCGGCGACGGCGCGACGCACCGCCGTCGGCATCTGGGTCGACACATGCATGTCGACGCGCCCGCTGGCGCCGTCCCAGCGCGCCCGCGCGGCGCGCGGCTCCAGCGTGAGCGCCGCGACGCGCTGGTGCGTCAGGTCCAGCCGCACCACGTGCGCAGCCTGCGCGAAGGCGGCATCGGTGGCCGTGGCGTCGCCGTGGCGCGCCTCGCAGGCGATGTTGTCGGGAGCCTCGGGCGTGACGCAGTGCTCGGCCGCCAGCGCTGCCGCCAGGCTGGGCACGGCCGGCAACGCCTCGTAGTCGACGAATACCGCCTCGGCGGCGTCACGCGCCTGCTGCAGCGTGTCCGCCACTACCGCGGCCACCACCTCGCCCACGTGGCGCACCACGTCCACGGCCAGCGCGTGACGTGCCGGCGTCGCGCAGGCGCTGCCGTCGGCGCGCTTGAAGGGCGCGCCGGCATCGAGTGCCGGCACGCCCGCGGCCACCAGGTCGGCGCCGCTCCAGGCACCGCGCACGCCCGGCATGGCGCGCGCCGCCTCCAGATCGATGCCGGCGATGCGCGCATGGGCATGGGGCGAACGCACCAGCACCAGCCAGCCATCACCCGCCTCCCCCAGATCGTCGACATAGCGGCCGCGCCCCTGCAGCAGGGCGTCGTCTTCCTGGCGCAACACGGCCTGGCCACTGCCAAAACGCCGGGCGATGGATTCGGGAGCTTGGGACATGGAGCTGAAGTGCAAGTGGCCGACCAGCCTCGGACTATAGAGGGCGCGGCGCGACCGTGGACAGGTGGCGCCCGACCAGTGCGTCGGCGGTCGGACGGGTGGCTGCGCGCAACGTAAAATTGCGGTTTCATCCCCCCGTCCAGCCCGGCCGGGGGTTTTTGTCGTTTCCGCATTTGCGCGCGCTCCATGGACCTGCCTTCGCTCACCCCCGGCAAACGCCACGCCCTGCCCCGCCCGCCCGGCTCCGCCGACGCGCTGCTGCTGGCGCGGCTGGCCGCGCGCGAGCAGGCCGCGGGCCGCCTCTGCGCCATCGTCACAGCCGACGCCGCCGATGCGCGCCGCCTGCAGGGGGAGCTGGCGCTGTTCGAGCCGACCCTGCGCGTGACGCTGTTCCCGGACTGGGAAACGCTGCCCTACGACAGCTTCTCGCCGCACCACGACCTGATCAGCGAGCGCCTGGCCACGCTCTGGGCGATCCGCCAGCGCCAGGCCGACGTGGTGTTGCTGCCCGCCACCACGGCGCTGTACCGTCTGGCGCCGCCGGCCTTCCTCGCGGGCCACACCTTCCACTTCAAGCAGGGGCAGCGGCTGGACGAGGCGGCGCTGAAGAGCCAGCTCACGCTGGCCGGCTACAGCCACGTGTCGCAGGTGGTGAGCCCGGGCGAATACGCGGTGCGCGGCGGCCTGATCGACCTGTTCCCGATGGGCTCGCCCCAGCCGCTGCGGGTCGACCTGTTCGACGACGAGATCGACTCGATCCGCGCCTTCGACCCCGACACCCAGCGCAGCCTGTATCCGGTGCCCGAGGTGCGCCTGCTGCCCGGGCGCGAGTTCCCGCTGGACGAGGAAGCGCGCGCGCGCTTTCGCCACCGCTGGCGCGAACTGCTGGAGGGTGATCCGACCCGCAGCCGCATCTACAAGGACATGGCCGACGGCGTGGCCAGTGCCGGCATCGAGTACTACCTGCCACTGTTCTTCGAGCACACGGCCACGGTGTTCGACTATCTCGGCGAAGACGCCACGCTCGTGTTGCACGGCGATCTGGAAGCGAGTTTCCAGCAGTTCGCCCAGGACACGCGCGAGCGCTGGCGCCTGGCGCAGGGCGATCCCGAGCGTCCGGTGCTGCCGCCCGAGGCCCTGTTCCTGTCGGCCGAGGCGTTCTATCGCGACGCCAGCGGCTACCGCCAACTCGCGCTACGCGTACGCGCGGCCGAGCCGGACGGCGCACCGGCGCCCGCCGCATCCACGCCATTTGCCGCCCTGCCCGACCTGAGCGTGGCGCGCAACGCCGAGGATCCGCTCGGGCGCCTGGCCGCGCACCTGCGCGCCACGCCGCGGCGCGTGCTGATCGTCGCCGAGAGCGCGGGCCGGCGCGAGAGCCTGCTCGACTTCCTGCGCGCCTCGCACATCGATCCACCGTCCTTTGATTCGCTGGCCGAATTCGAGAGCGCCGGCGGCGCACGCCTGGGCATCACGCACGCGGCCCTGGCCACCGGCTTCGCCTGGCTCGAGGGTGACATCGACTTCGTCACCGAGGCCGAGCTGTTCGCCAGCAGCGCCGGCGCGCGCCGGCGCCGGCGCCAGGAGCAGGCCAGCGACCTGGAGGCGCTGATCAAGGACCTGTCGGAGCTGAAGGTGGGCGACCCGGTGGTGCACGCCCAGCACGGCATCGGACGCTACCGCGGCCTGGTCAACCTCGACGTGGGCGCCACCAACCCTGACGGCAGCCCGGCGCCGCAGGAATTCCTGCACCTGGAATACGCCAAGGAGGCGGTGCTCTACGTTCCGGTGTCGCAGCTGCACCTGATCAGCCGCTACACCGGCGTCGCGGCCGAGGAGGCGCCGCTGCACCGGCTCGGCGGCAACCAGTGGGAAAAGGCGCGGCGCAAGGCGGCCGAGCAGGTGCGCGACACTGCCGCCGAGCTGCTCAACATCTACGCGCGGCGCGCCGCGCGCGCGGGCCACGCCTTCCGCTTCAGCGCGCCCGACTACGAGCAATTCGCGGCCGACTTCGGCTTCGACGAGACACCGGACCAGAACGCCGCCATCCACGCCGTGATCCAGGATCTGATCAGCCCGCGGCCGATGGACCGGCTGGTGTGCGGCGACGTCGGCTTCGGCAAGACCGAGGTGGCGCTGCGCGCCGCCTTCATCGCCGTCACCGGCGGCAAGCAGGTGGCGCTGCTCGCGCCCACCACCCTGCTGGCCGAGCAGCATTACCAGACCCTGGCCGACCGCTTTGCGCGCTGGCCGGTGAAGATCGCGCAGATGAGCCGCTTCGCCTCGGGCAAGGAAACCACGGCGGCGCTCAAGGGCCTGGCGGATGGCAGCGTCGACATCGTGGTCGGCACGCACAAGCTGCTCAGCCAGAAGACGCAGTTCAAGAACCTGGGCCTGTTGATCATCGACGAGGAGCACCGCTTCGGCGTGCGCCAGAAGGAGGCGATCAAGCAGCTGCGCGCCGAGGTCGACGTGCTGACGCTGACGGCGACGCCGATCCCGCGCACCATGGGCATGGCGCTGGAAGGCCTGCGCGATCTGTCGGTGATCGCCACCGCGCCCGAGCGACGCCTGGCGATCAAGACCTTCGTGCGCAGCGAGAGCAACGGCATCATTCGCGAGGCGGTGCTGCGCGAGTTGAAGCGCGGCGGCCAGGTCTACTTCCTGCACAACGAGGTCGAGACCATCCAGAACCGCCGCGAAGCGCTGCAGAAGATCCTGCCCGAGGCGCGCATCGCCGTGGCGCATGGCCAGATGCCCGAGCGCGAGCTCGAGCGCGTGATGCGCGACTTCGTGGCGCAGCGGCACAACCTGCTGCTGTGCTCGACCATCATCGAGACCGGCATCGACGTGCCCACCGCCAACACCATCGTCATCACGCGCGCCGACAAGTTCGGCCTGGCGCAGCTGCACCAGCTGCGCGGGCGCGTGGGCCGCAGCCACCACCAAGCCTACGCCTACCTGCTGGTGCCCGACCTGCAGAGCCTGTCCAGGCCTGCCGAGCAGCGCCTCGACGCCATTCAGCAGATGGAGGAGCTGGGCTCGGGCTTCTACCTCGCCATGCACGATCTGGAAATCCGCGGCGCCGGCGAGGTGCTGGGCGAGCACCAGAGCGGCAACATCATGGAGATCGGCTTCCAGCTCTACAACGACATGCTGGCCGAAGCCGTGCGCAGCCTGAAGGCCGGCCGCGAGCCCGACCTGCTGGCGCCCATGCAGGCAGCGACCGACATCAACCTGCACGCCCCCGCCCTGCTGCCGACCGACTATTGCGGCGACGTGCAGCTGCGCCTGTCGTTCTACAAGCGGCTGGCGACGGCGCGCACGGACGAGCAGCTCGATCGCCTGGTGGAGGAGATCGTGGACCGTTTCGGCAAGCTGCCGAAGCCGGCCCAGACCCTGATCGACGTGCACCGCCTGCGCGTGCTGGCGCAGCGCTACGGCGTGCTCAAGGTCGACGCAGCGCCGGGCGTGATCCACGTCAGCTTCCAGCCCAATCCGCCGATCGACCCGCTGGCCATCATCCACCTGATCCAGAAGAACCGTCACGTCAAGCTGGCCGGCAACGACAAGCTGCGCATCGAGAAGGCCCTGCCCGAACCGCGCGCGCGCGCCCAGATGGTGCGCGACGTGCTGCGCAGCCTGGGCCAGCCGCGCGCATCCGAAACCGCAGCGGAGACGGCCGCGGCGCTGGCGTGATGCCGTGCCGCGCCGTGCAGGCCGGGACCAATGCCCGCGTCGCGCGTTGTCCCGGGCCTGCACGTGCCACATTGAGCAGCGGCGCAACCGCCGCGCGACGCTGATCCCACTCGATGGCTTCCCCTGCACGCCCCGACGCACACGACCTCGCCGTCTGCTGCTTCACCGCGGGCGCGCGGTGCGGCGCGAACCCGCCCCCGATCTCATCTGCCGCACCGCCCGCAGGCCTGGCAGCGCCCCGCGCGGCCGATCGCGCTGGGCTGATCCCGCCCGCCGCCCGGTCCCTGCCCCGCTTTCATGAAACACCCCGACGCCATGCGTCAGGCGCGGGGTGGGATCTGTTCACGCCTCTGACCCATGAGATCGCATGTCTTCGAAGTCCTCCTCGTGGAGCGCCGCCGTGGCGATGTCCACCTTCGTGCTGCTGTGGGCCAGCGGCGCCATCGCCACCCGCTGGGGCCTGGACCACGGCTCGGTCTTCGCGCTGCTGATCCTGCGCTACGCGCTGGCCCTCGTCGCCCTGCTGCTGATCGGCCTGTCGGGCCTGCCGGTCTGGCCGCAGCCCGGCACCCACAGGCTCGCGGCCGCGGCCGGCCTGCTGCTGATCGCCGGCTATTCGGTCGGCTACTTCCAGGCCATGGCGCACGGCATCACGCCGGGACTGCTGGCCACGCTGTTGGGCGTGCAGCCGATCCTGACGCTGCTGCTGACCGAGCGACGGTTCTCACCGTGGCGCCTGCTGGGCCTGCTGCTGGCGCTGGCGGGACTCGCCCTGGTGGTCTACCAGAGCCTGGTGCAGGCGCGGCGGTCGTGGCTCGGCCTGGCCTGCACCCTGGGCGCCTTGCTGTGCGCCACCTTCGGCGCCCTGCTGCAAAAGCGCCTGCGGCAGCCACCATCCCGGGTGCTGCCCTTGCAGTACCTGGTGACGCTGGCGGTGTATGGCGGCCTGGCGCCGCTGCAACCCTGGCACTTCGAGGCCGACTGGGGCTTCGTCCTGCCGCTGCTGTGGCTCGGGCTGGTGATTTCGGTCGGCGCGCAGCTGTTGCTGTATCGGCTGATCCGCAGCGGCAACCTGGTGAACGTCACCAGCCTGTTCTATCTGGTGCCCGTGGCGACCGTGGTGCTCGACTGCCTGCTGCTGGGCAATGCCATGCCGCCACTGGCGCTGGCGGGGATGGCCGGCATCGTGGCCGGATTGATCCTGGTGTTTCGCCAGCCGGCGACGCGGCCGGGCCTGGCCAGCGACGCCGGCGCCTGATCCTGGAAACGGCAGTTGACCGCTTGCAACCTTCTCCAAACCCGCATGGCCATGGACGTTGGCAGCTTCTCTGCCGTTCACCACATGGGTGAGCACGCCACACGCCCGCCAGTACCACTCTCGCCGCGCCATGCGTCGTTGATCGTCCTTGCAGGCGCTGCCTGCCGCGCCCTCCCGCCTCGCCGGACACGCCGAAAGCGGCACGGGCGGACGCGCCCAACTGCCGTTTCTAGGATGATTGCATGGCCTCCGCGCGAGCGCCGGAGCGCGCGCCCGCGATCATCCAGCGCGCCGCGCGTCCAAATTCGCCTTCACCTTCAAAACGACGGGTGGCGAATGCCTTCGCTGCGCATCCATGACAAGGCCGTCATTCGTCATGCCGGCGCCTGCCGGCGTCATTTGTCATCCGCGAAGCGGCATCAGGCGTAGACGCCCTGCCCACGCTGGCGGCGCGCGCGCAGCTCGGCCAGCATCTGGCGCTCGGGCAGGTCCAGCGCCCAGGTCGGGCGCAGCTGGTAGTGCGGCTGATCCACGATGGTGCGCCAGTTGCCGCCCCACTCGAGCCCCAGGTCGACCCCGAGCACGCCCACCGCCTTGTATTTGGGTGAGTCGGACAGGTAGCGGCTGCCCTCGAACACGCCGATGTCGAAGGCGATGCCGAAATTGTGGTTCGAATAGCCGGCGCGTGCATTCGTCACCACCGGGCCGGGCGCGCTGCGCCCTTGCGCATACAGCGCATCCTGCTCGGCATAGCTGCGCAGGCCGCTGATGACCTTGATCGTGATGCCCGAGGCCCGGGCGCGCTGCACCAGCGCACGCGCCATCGGCCGCACCTCGGGCTGCAGGGTGGCGATGCTCTTCTCGCTGCGGCTGTCGACCTCCGCAATCGCCTCGGCCGGATCGACGCCGTCGATGTGCTTGCGCACCAGGCGCGCGTAGATCGCGCCCCAGGTCTCCGGCCCCGCCTTGCCGTCCACGGTCACGCCGAGCACGCCTTGCACGGCAGCAATCATCTCGTCGATGCGCATGATGGTCTCCTCGTCCCGGCTCTTCAAGACCCGGGGCGGACCCGCCCACCACGGGCTTCTGCGTTCGCAGGACAGGCCCATGATTCCACAGGCTGGCCATCCGAGGCAAGCCACGCCGCGCGGCAAGGACCTGCCAGCGCGAAGCGGATAGGATCGGCGCAACCCGTTCGTCGTGATGCCGCGATCCGCCCCCATCCTCGCCTGCCCGCTGGCGCGCCCTCTGGCCGCCGTGGCGGTCGGTCTCGCACTGACGCTGGGGGCATCTGCCGCGCAGCCGCTGGCCGAGCCACCGCCGCCCATCGCGCGCTTCGCGGCGGCGGTCCACCACAGCGGCGATGCGCAGGGGCGCGCCTTTGCCGTGCTCGACAAGCCGGCGGCGCACCTGTGGGTGTTCGACCGCCAGGGACGGCTGCTGGGCGAAGCGCCGGTGCTGCTCGGCGCGGCGCGGGGCGACACCGCGCCGGCCGACATCGGCAGCCGGCCGCTTGCGCACGTGCTGCCGCACGAGAAGATCACCAGCGCCGGCCGCTACCCGACCGAGCCCGGCCGCAACACGCGGGGCGAGGACATCGTCTGGCTCGACTACGATGCCGCCCTGTCGATGCACCGCGTGCGCGACGTCCCGGGCGAAGAACGCCCCGCGCGCCTGAGCACGCCCAGCGCCGCCGACAACCGCATCTCGTTTGGCTGCATCAACCTGCCACCGGCCTTCTATGAGCGCACCATCGCGCCGCTGTTCCGGCGCCGCTCCGGCATCGTCTACGTGCTGCCCGAGACCCGCGCGATCGAGCAGGTGTTCCCGTTCGCGCGCGGCATCGCGCTGCCGCCATCCTGACCGGTCTCGCGCTGCACGTCCACCTTCCAACGCCTTTCGCACCCGCCTTCCATGACGCCTGCCCCACGCACCGACAAGCCCCGCGAGATCAGTCCCGGCCTCGTGGTGCGCGGCCTGCGGCCGCCGCTGAAGCTGGGCGACTTCAAGCTGATCGCCTTCGACATGGACTCCACGCTGATCAACATCGAGTGCGTGGACGAGATCGCCGACGCCGCCGGGCGCAAGGCCGAGGTGGCGGCCATCACCGAGGCGGCGATGCTGGGCGAGATCAGCGACTACAAGGAAAGCCTGCGTCGGCGCGTGGCCCTGCTCGCGGGAGTGACGGAAGAGCATCTGATGCAGGTCTACCGCGCGCGCCTGCGCCTGAACCCGGGCGCGGCCGAGCTGGTGCTGGCGTGCAAGGCCGCGGGCCTGAAGGTGCTGCTGGTCTCGGGCGGCTTCACCTTCTTTGCCGACCGCCTGCGCGACCGCCTGGCACTGGACTTCGCGCGCAGCAACCGGCTCGAGATCGTGGAAGGGCGTCTCACCGGGCGGATCCTGCCGCAGAGCTGGGGCGACATCTGCGATGGCGCCATGAAACGCGAGACCGTGCTGACGACCTGCAGCCTGATCGGTTGCGAGCCGAGCCAGGCGATCGCCATGGGCGACGGCGCCAACGACCTCGAGATGATGAGCGCCGTGGGCCTGTCGGTGGCCTACCGCGCCAAGCCGCGCCTGCGCGCCCACGCCAAGGTGGCGATCGACCTGGGCGGGCTCGACCGCCTGCTGGAGATCTTCGAGACAGGCACCCAGGCGTGAACTCGCAGGCCAGCACCCGCGCCCCGACATGAGCGAAAGCCGCAACTACCGCCTGCGCAGCACCGCGCTGCTGGCAGCCGCCTTCCTGGTCGCCCACTACGTGCTGCGCTTCGGCGTCGCCGCCGGCATCGATGCGGGCCACCCGGCGCGCTGGCACCAGTACCTGCCGCTGCTGGAAAAGCTCAGCCTGTCGCTGTTCGCGATCACGGTCCTCATCCTGGTCGGCAAGCTGATCGAGCGCCTGATCGACCGCTCGAGCAACGCCCTGGGCGTGCGCTACAACCTGGTGCGCCTGACGCACCTGGTCACCTACACCCTGGTGGCCATCGTCGCGGTGTCCTTCCTGTTCCAGAACCTGTACGCGGCGGCCGTCAGCTTCGGCCTGATCTCGCTGGTGCTGGGCTTTGCCCTGCAGGCACCGATCACCTCCTTCATCGCCTGGATCTATATCGTGTTCCGCCGCCCCTACCAGGTGGGCGATCGCATCCAGCTGGGCAAGCTGCGCGGTGACGTGCTGGAGATCGGCTACCTGGACACCATGATCCGCGAATGCAGCGGCGACTACCTCGGCAACGACCGCGCCAGCGGGCGCATCATCCACTTTCCCAACAGCACCATCCTGCGCTCCGAGGTCATCAACTATTCGGGGCCATGCAAGCCCTTCATCTGGAACGAAACCGCGATCCAGATCGCCTACACCAGCGACCTGCGCTTCGTCGAGTCGTGCCTCGCCGAGGCGGCCGACGCCGACTTTCGCGCGCGCCATGGCGACTCCGGCCTGGACGACAGCGCTGCGAGCGTCTATTTCCGCGTCAACGCCTACGCCTGGCTGGAGGCGGTCGTCACCTACCCGGTCGTGCCCGAAGACACCACCGGCCGGCGCAACCGCATCCTGCAGCACGCCCTGCCGGCACTCAACGAAGCGCCCGAGCGCGTGCAGTTTCCCGACGGCGCCCGGCGCTGAGCGCCGACAGCCTGGCGGAACACCCCACTCCCGGCAGTTGCATTGCCACACGCCTGCCGGAGCGGCACGCGCGGTGCTATCACTGCGCCGTGGTGCCACGCGCATCAGGACCCATGGGCGACCCGGCCCGAGGAGCATCGACATGAAACCAACCCTTGCGGCGCTCGCTGCCGCGTTGCTGGCCACCGGCGGCCTGGCTGGCTGCGTCAGCAGCAGCGACTCCGCCCCCACCACGCAAAGCTACATCGCGCAACTGCAGCCGATGAACACGGCGGTCACACGCACTGCCGCCACCGGCACCGCGCGCTTCACGGTGAGCGGCGACCGCCTGACGATCGACATCGACGCCCAGGGCACGCCGCCGAATACCGTGCACTGGCAGCACTTCCACGGCCTCACGGGCCCCGGCGGCGCGCGCTGCGCGACGATGGCGGCCGATGCCAATCACGACGGCATCGTCGACCTGATCGAAACCGGCCCGGCCTCGGGCACCACCATGGTGCCGTTCACGCAGGATCCGGCCAGCATGGAGGTGGCGCACGGCCAGTACCCGAGCGCCGGGCCCGACGGCCGCTACCACTACCACCAGGTGGTATCGCTGAAGGCCCTGGACGCCGCCTTCGCCAAGGCCTTCCCCGGCCAGGCGCTGGACCTGGACCGGCGCGTGGTGCTGATCCACGGCGTGCCGGCGAGCACGCCGCTGCCCCACAGTGTGCAGTCACTCGGGCCGATCCCGGCCACCACCACGCTGCCCATCGCCTGCGGCCAGATCGTGCGTGCGGGTTGAGCACGCGGCACGGGGTTGACGCGGCGTCCGAGGCGTCGCGCGATGACGGGTCAACGGGTTGCGCGCAGCAGGCTGATCGCCGATCGTCATTCCAGGATGAATGGCTCCAGCAGCCGCCCGTCCGCCACCGCCAGCACGCTGCCCTGCGGCAGCGGCTGCCAGGGTCCGCGGCTGAGCGGCACGCTGGCAAACAGCACGATGTGCTCGCTCAAGTTCTCGATCGCAGCGCCGGCGCAGTCGTGCCGCCCACGCAGGGCGTGGCCCTCGGAGCGCAGCATGTGCAGGCCCGGTGCGCGCGGCGCGCTCAGGCCCTGGTCGGTTTCGTGGCGGCGGCGGTCGGCGTGCACGAACAGCGTGTCGCCGTCGAGCCAGATGAAATTGGCCGGGCCGAGCGCCGCCATGTCACGGCAGAACGCGGCGAACACGCGCTGGCGCGCGGGGCGATCCGAGCCTTCGGGCGCCTGCTGCTCCAGGCGCTCGAGCAGGAGCAGGAAGGCCAGTTCGCTGTCGGTCTCACCCACGCGCTCGGCCAGCAGCGGCGCCGCCTCGGCCAATTGCTCCAGCCCGTGCAGCGTGCCGTTCTGCGCGAAGTGCTGGACCCGGCCGTGGCGCACGCGCCGGAACGGATGCGTGTTGGCGAGCGAGCGCACGCCCTGCGAGGAGCGTCGCACATGTGCCAGTGCCAGCCGATGCGGCGCCGCGTGCGTGCGCACGAAGCGATCCAGCGGGCTGTTGCTGGCGGGCTCGGGCTCACGAAACCAGTGCGCGTCGTGCCCGTCCGAGAACACGATGCCCCAGCCATCGCGGTTCTGGTGCCGCTCGCCGCCTTCGGCCGCAAAACGGTCGAGGTCGTAGCGCACGCGCATCGGCGCGCTGGCGGACATGGCATACAGCTCACACATCGCAACATCTCTCCATCTCGGCGCCCGCGCGCGGCCTCGGCCACCGCGCGGGTCGGTCCGCTGCCCGCGCCCACGAGACGCCGCGGTGTCGATCGCCTACACTTTTCGGATCGTGCAGGCGAGACGGTAACGCATCGCCCGCCTGATGCGCGCGACGCCCGCCAACGCCGCGCCGAACCCGAGCGAAAGAAGCCCACCATGCCCACGCCGCGCAAACCAGACCCCAAGATGCAGTGGAACGTCGGCTACTGGCTGATCGCCCTGCTCGCCCTGCTGATGCTGCAGACCGTTTGGCAGGCGCGCACGATCGAGCCGGTGCCGTTCAGCGAGTTCGAGCAGGCGCTGGCCCAGAAGCGCGTTTCGGAGGTAGTGATCGGCGAGAACACCATCACCGGCAAGCTAAAGGACCCCGACGCCGGCAAGACCATGATCGTCGCCAACCGCGTCGACGCCCCCACCGCCGAGTGGATGGACAAGTACGACGTGCCGTACTCGCGCGCCATCGAGAGCACCTGGCTGCGCGACCTGATGAGCTGGGTGCTGCCGGCGGTGATCTTCTTCGGTCTGTGGTTCTTCCTGATCCGCCGCTTTGCCGAGCGCGCCGGTGGCGGCATCGGCGGCTTCATGAGCATCGGCAAGAGCCGCGCCAAGGTCTATGTCGAGCAGAACACCGGCGTCACCTTCGCCGACGTCGCCGGCGTCGACGAGGCCAAGGCCGAGTTGCAGGAGATCATCGCCTTCCTGAAGGACCCGCAAGGGTATGGCCGCCTGGGCGCGCGCATGCCCAAGGGCGTGCTGCTGGTAGGCCCACCAGGCACCGGCAAGACCCTGCTGGCCAAGGCCGTCGCCGGCGAGGCCGCCGTGCCGTTCTTCAGCATCAGCGGCAGCGAGTTCGTCGAGATGTTCGTCGGCGTGGGCGCCGCGCGCGTGCGCGACCTGTTCGAGCAGGCGCGCGCCAAGGCACCGGCCATCATCTTCATCGACGAGCTCGATGCCCTGGGCCGCGCGCGCGGCTCCAGCGGCATGATCGGCGGGCACGACGAGCGCGAGCAGACACTGCAGCAGCTGCTGGTCGAGCTCGACGGCTTCGACAGTTCCTCGGGGGTGGTGCTGCTGGCCGCCACCAACCGCCCCGAGATCCTCGACCCGGCGCTGCTGCGCGCCGGCCGCTTCGACCGCCAGGTGCTGGTGGATCGCCCCGACAAGCCCGGGCGCGTGCAGATTCTCAAGGTCCACATCAAGAAGATCCGCCTGGCCGCCGGCGTCGACCTGGAGCAGGTGGCCCAGCTCACCACCGGCTTCTCGGGCGCGGACCTGGCCAACCTGTGCAACGAGGCCGCGCTGGCCGCCACGCGCCGCGACGCCCAGGAAGTCACGCTGCAGGACTTCACCGTCGCCATCGAGCGCATCGTCGCCGGCCTGGAAAAGAAGAACCGCGTGCTCAGCGAACGCGAGCGCGAGGTGGTCGCCTACCACGAGATGGGCCACGCCCTGGTGGCGCTGGCCCTGCCGGGCACCGACCCGGTGCACAAGGTCTCGATCATCCCGCGCGGCATCGGCGCGCTCGGCTACACCCTGCAGCGCCCGACCGAGGACCGGTTCCTGATGACGCGCACCGAGCTGGAACGCAAGATCATGGTGCTGCTGGGCGGCCGCGCCTCGGAAAAGCTGGTGTTCGATCACCTCTCGACCGGTGCCGCCGACGACCTGGCCAAGGCCACCGACATCGCGCGCGACATGGTCACGCGCTACGGCATGGACGAGGAGCTCGGCTACATCGCCTACGAAACCCAGCGCCCGCGCTTCCTCGACGTGCCCGGCTACCCCGCCCCCGGCCCCAGCGTCAGCCCCCAGACCCAGCAGCACATCGACACCGCCGTGCGCGGCATCGTCATGGACGCCTTCGAAGGCGCCACCGCCATCCTGGCCGAGCACCGCGAGGTGCTTGACAAGGCGGCGCGGGAGCTGCTGGTGAAGGAGACGCTGGACGAGGCGGCGCTGATGGAGCTGACGGCGGGGGTGCGGCCCGCCGGCTGAAGTTCCGGGTCAGGCGGAAGCGGTGGCTCGCCGCCACACCTTCCGCAGACCTGATGGATGCTCGTAGCTACCGACTCACTCAGTTTCGATATCGCGACACGCGCGGGGAGCGATCCGCAGCATCCCCGGACCCGCTCGACACGACCAGGACACCTCGCCCGCCGCGCTGATGTCTGGAACGAGCCGGAGCGTGCCACTGCCCGCCGGCGCGCCCAGGGCGATTCGCAGCTCGATCTCGCCGCTGGCCGGATCGATGTCCATGCGCTCGATGGCCGGGCTGGACGGCGCCGCACCCTGCAACTCGTCGAGACGCTCCGGCATGCGGCCCGTACGCTCGTAGTGCTCGCCCGCGAGCCGGGCCACCGACATGCCGGCCAGGTAGGCCTCGGCGGTCTTCGCGCGATCGAGGTAGTCCCGATAGGCCGGCACCGCCACGCCGGCGATCACACCGACGATGAACAGGCTCATCAGCACCACCACGATGGCCAGCACGACCCGGCTGGTGCCGCCCCGGGCCTGGAGCAGTGCCAGGAATTCCTGGCGCGAACCGGCCTCGGCACGGCAGCGCTCGATCAATGAGCGACAGCGCGCGTAGTAGAGCGAATTGGCCAGCAGAGGCGGCCCGAAATACAGCGCCAGCACGAACACCAGGCCGAGCAGGCTCGCCCGCGTGCCCTCCTCGCCACCCGTCGCCATGCCGATGCCGATCGCGACGGCGTTGGGCAGGATGAAATAAAGCGCCGCCAGGCCCCACTGCTTGCGATACAGCAGCCAGTACAGGGTGACGAAGAACGCCGGCCAGTGCCACCAGGACCGCTGACCGGTGGTAGCCTGCCGACGAAAGCGCGGCAGGTAATAGCCCTGCTTGCCGGGGCCGATCGCGGCACGCCAGGCTTCTTCGTCGAAGCCCGGGTCCGTGGTTGGCCCCCCATCGGCGGCAGGCCGTGCCTGCGACGGGACGCCGGGCGCTGCCGCCATCATCCCCTCAGGCCGACACCGCTGGCAGCCCCGACAGCGCCTGCGCCAGTTCCTTCTCGTCGTAATGCTCGTCCCTGAGCTGGCCGGCAAAGTAGGCCTGATAGGCGCTCATGTCGAAGTGGCCGTGGCCGCTGAGGTTGAACAGGATGGTCTCGGACTTGCCCTCGCGCTTGCAGCGCAGGGCCTCCTCGATGGCACCCTTGACGGCGTGGTTGGCCTCGGGCGCGGGCACGATGCCCTCGGCGCGCGCGAAGGCCACGCCGGCGGCAAAGCACTCGCCCTGGGTGTAGGCCACGGCTTCCAGCAGGCCGAGCTCCTTCAGGTGGCTGACCAGCGGCGCCATGCCGTGGTAGCGCAGGCCGCCGGCGTGGAAGCCCGGTGGGGTGAAGGTGCTGCCCAGGGTGTGCATCTTGGTCAGCGGCGTCAGGTGCGCGGTGTCGCCGAAGTCGTAGGCGTACTTGCCGCGCGTCAGGCTCGGGCAGGCAGCCGGCTCCACCGCCAGCACGCGCGGGCGGGCGCCGCCGCGCAGGCCGTGGCCGACGAAGGGAAAGGCCAGGCCGGCGAAGTTGCTGCCGCCGCCGGTGCAGCCCACCAGCACGTCGGGCCAGCAGTCGGCCATGTGCATCTGCTCCATCGCCTCCAGGCCGATGATGGTCTGGTGCAGCAGCACGTGGTTCAGCACCGAACCGAGCGCGTACTTGGTGTCGTCGTGCTTGGCCGCGACCTCGACCGCCTCGCTGATGGCGATGCCGAGACTCCCGGGGTGGTCCGGGCGCTGCGCCAGCACGGCGCGACCGTACTCCGTCTCGTTGCTGGGCGAGGGAATGCAGCGCGCGCCATAGGTCTCCATCAGCGCACGACGATACGGCTTCTGGTCGTAGCTGACGCGCACCTGGAACACGGTGACGTCGAGGCCGAACATCTGCCCGGCCAGGGCCAGCGAGCTGCCCCACTGGCCGGCGCCGGTCTCGGTGGCCAGGCGCTTGACGCCCTCCTGGGCGTTGTAGAAGGCCTGCGGAATGGCCGAGTTGGGCTTGTGGCTGCCGGCCGGGCTGACGCCCTCGTACTTGTAGAAGATCTTGGCCGGCGTGCCCAGGGCCTGCTCCAGGCGATGGGCGCGGAACAGCGGCGACGGGCGCCACAGGCGGAACACCTCGCGCACCGGCTCGGGAATCTCGATCTCGCGCTCGGTGCTGACCTCCTGCTGGATCACGGCCATCGGGAACAGCGGCGCCAGGTCGTCCGGCCCGATCGGCTGCTTGGTTCCGGGGTGGAGCACCGGCGGCACCGGCTTGGGCAGGTCGGCCTGAATGTTGTACCAGAACTTGGGCATCTGGCTTTCCTGCAGCAGGTACTTGGTCGGGGTGCTCATGCAGTGTGCTCCTTTGAATGGCCTGGAATGGCGAGAGGAAAGCAGGAACCCGCGCGCCGGAGGCACGCCGGAAAATGGCAATACTACCCGCTGCGCCGGACGCCCCACCCTGCGGCGCCGGCCGGGGTGGCCACCTTAGGGCAGCGCTGAACAAGTCCCTCGCGCGCTGCGCATCCCTGCCTGCGGCGGTCTGCGGCGTTGCAAATGCTCGCAATAGCTTCGGCTATTGCTGCGCTTCGCGCCTTGCATCCCATCCCCATGCAGGGTGCGCCGCATCACGGAGACTTGTTCAGCGTCGCCTCAGACGGCACGCGAGGGGCGGGCCTGACCGTCGACCAGGGCGCGCGCAGTCATCACGGCCTCGGTGCGATTGCGCGCATTGAGGGCGCGGAAGATGGCGGCCAGGTGGATCTTGACGGTGCCTTCGCTGATGCCCAGGCTGCGCCCGATCACCTTGTTGGGCTGGCCCTGCGAGAGCAGGCGCAGCACGTCGATCTGGCGCTCGGTGAGCAGGTCGCGCAGCGAATCGAGTTCCTGCTCGGAATGCGGCGGCGCGCCCTCGGGGACGGCCGCCCGCGCCTCGCCAACGCCGGCCAGCAGCATCGGCGGCACGTAGACGCCGCCCGCCAGCACCAGCCGCACGGCCGACACCATGACGGCGGGGGAATAGGCCTTGGGGATGAAGCCGCGCGCGCCGCAGTCGAGCACGTCGCGCATGATGCCGGGCTCCTCGTGGCCGGACAGCACGATCACGGGCAGGCCGGGCGCGCGCCGCAGCACCTCCTGCACGTGGCTGAGGCCGTCGGCGCCGGGCATGCTGAGGTCGATCAGCGCCAGGTCGAGCGGCGCGCCCACGCATTCCAGCAGGCCGGGCACGTCGACCGCCGACACCACCTCGACGTCCGGCCCGAGCTCGCTCAGCTTGTCGGCAACCGCGTCGATGATGAGGCGGTGGTCGTCGGCAATCAGGATCTTCATGGCGGGTCGGCGGCAAGGGCACGCAAGAGGCGCGGCTCGTGCCGATCACGATAAACGCGAAGCCACGCGCGGGCAAGCTGGCCACGGTCGTCCAAACGGCCTAGACACGCCCAGGGTGGCCCCCTGGGTGCGGTCGGCAGCACCTCGATGGGCCGGTTTCTCGCGCGTTGCAGCCGGCGCACCTGCTGCCGCCCACGCTCCTGGCCGGGCGCCGCATCCACCGCGACGCGGCCGACCGGGGCGGCCCGCTGCTCAGCGTCGCGTCACGTCGATGCCCTGCGCGCCGTAGGTGATCACCAGCGCCAGCGGCGCGCCAGGCGTCACCGGCACGCCCTGGCGCCAGCGCGCGCGGTTCAGGTCGCGGTAGGCGCCGATGAAGCCGAGCGCGGCGACGTCGGCTGGCAGCACCAGCTGCAGGCTCTTCTGCTCGCCAGGGCGCATGATCAGCTCCTCGCGCTGCACCAGGTCCGCACCGAGCGTGACGCTGTCCTTGTCCTGCAGTGAAAAGAAGTCGGCCGCGTCGAAGGCGCCCGGCGCCTTCAACGCGTAGACGCGCGCCAGCACGGGCGAGGCGCGTCCGCGCGCGTCGGGGTTGACATCGGGCGCGGCGACGAACTGCAGCGTCACCGGGGTCGTCACGGGCTTGGATGCGCAGCCGGCCATCAGCCCCAGTCCCAGTGCAGCTCCCGCAGCCAGCCAGGCACGCCGGTGCAGGTCCGGGCGCGGCGCCGGCGACATATAGGACAAATGGACAGTATCAGCTTGCAACACGCTATCTCCTTTGTGGCATTGACCCTGCGCGGGCCCTCTTTGATTATCCGGTGGTGAAAAGCGAAATGGCAACATGCTGACCCCCGACCTCGTTGGCACCCTGCTCGAGCCGATTGCGGGCGACGCCCCGAGCGGCCCGGACCTGGAGTACGACCCGGCCTTCCTGGCGCTGGCCGTCGCGGCCGAGGGCAAGCCCGAGCAGCAGTTCGGCGAGACCATCATCGCGGCGGTCGAGCCCGACTGGGCCGACGTGGCGGCCCAGGCCCAGGCCCTGCTCGAGCGCAGCAGGGACCTGCGCCCGGCCGTGCTGCTGCTGCGCGCGGCAACGCGCATGCAAGGCCTGGCCGGGACGCGCCTCGGGCTGGAGCTGCTCACCGGCCTGCTGGAGCGATTCTGGGACAGCGTGCATCCGCAGCTCGACGCCGACGACGACAACGACCCGACCATGCGCCTGAACGCGCTGGCAGCGCTGAACGACGACAGCGCCCTGGTGCGCGACCTGTACGAGGCACGGCTCGGCATTGCCGCGGGCATCGGCCCGATCCGCGTGCGCGACCTGGCGATCGCGCGCGGCCTGCTGACGCCGGCCGACGACGCCTCGCCCTTGTCGGCGGCGGCCGTCCAGGGCGGATTGGACGACATCCTCGCAAGCGTCCCCGAGACGGCCGACGCCATGCGCGGCCTGGGGCGGATGCTGGATCGGCTGTCCGAGCTGGTGGCCGAGCACAGCGCGCGCGGCGAGGGCCTGGATCTCGGGCGCCTGAAGGGCATCACCCATCTGTTGGCCCAGGCCGCACCGGGCGCCACCGAGGCCGCGCCGCAAGACGCGGACGGCGCCGCCCCGGAAGCCGCCGTCGCGCCGGCCGGCGCGCGCGCCGCCGTGCCGGGCGAGATCCGCACGCGGCAGGACGCGCTGCTGGCGCTCGACCGCGTCATCCATTACCTGGAGCAGTCCGAGCCGGGCAACCCCGCGCCGCTGCTGATCGCGCGCGCCAAGCAGCTGATCGGCGTCAGCTTCCTGGACATCATGGCCAACCTGGCCCCGAACGCGCTGGAAACCATCGAAGTCATCACCGGGCCCCGGCCCGAATCCTGAAGCGAAGGAGTCGCACCATGGCACAAAGCAGCCAGAAATTCATCGCCCGCAACCGCGCGCCACGGGTGCAGATCGAATACGACGTCGAGCTCTACGGCGCCGAGAAGAAGATTCAGCTGCCCTTTGTCATGGGCGTGATGGCCGACCTCTCGGGCAAGCCGGAAAACCCCCTGCCCCAGGTGGGCGAGCGCAAGTTCCTGGAGTTCGACGTCGACAACTTCGAGTCGCGCATGAAGGCGATGAAGCCGCGCACCGCGTTCTCGGTCGAGAACACGCTGACCGGCGAAGGCGAGCTGAAGGTCGAGCTCACCTTCGAGAGCATGGACGACTTCTCGCCCGCCGCCGTGGCGCGCAAGGTGGACGCGCTCAGCAAGCTGCTGGAGGCGCGCAACCAGCTCTCCAACCTGGTCACCTACATGGACGGCAAGGGCGGCGCCGAGGAACTCCTGGCCAAGGTGCTGGACGACCCGGCGCTGCTGCAGTCGCTGGCCGCCACCGCCAAGCCTGCCGACACGCCCGCCGCCGGCGAAGGCGAAGCGTCGGCCGGCTGACCGGCCCCGGCACGCCCCCGCACACCCGCATCCGGAGGACACGATGGCACAGACCCAGACCGAGCAAAGCCCGCTGCAGGGCGTCGAATACGCCGGCAGCGAATTCGCGGCCCTGCTGCAGAAGGAATTCAAGCCACGCAGCGACGAGGCCCGCAGCGCCGTCGAGGTGGCAGTGCAGACGCTGGCGCAGCAGGCGCTGGCGCAGACCCAGCTGATCGGCAAGGACGTCACGCAGTCGATCATGGCGATGATCGCCGCGATCGACGCCAAGCTCACCGAGCAGGTCAACAAGATCATCCACCACCCCGACTTCCAGCAGCTCGAAAGCGCCTGGCGCGGCCTGAGCTACATGGTCAACAACACCGAGACTGACGAGAACCTGAAGATCAGGGTGCTGGACATCTCCAAGAAGGATCTGGCCAAGACGCTCAAGAAATTCAAGGGCACGGCCTGGGACCAGAGCCCGATCTTCAAGAAGGTCTACGAGCAGGAATACGGCCAGTTCGGCGGCGAACCCTACGGCGCCATCGTCGGCGACTATTTCTTCGACCAGACACCGGCCGACGTCGAACTGCTGGGCGAGATGGCGAAGATCGCCGCTTCGGCGCACGCGCCCTTCATCAGTGGCGCCAGCCCGACGCTGATGCAGATGGAAAGCTGGCAGGAGCTGGCCAACCCGCGCGACCTCACCAAGATCTTCCTGACGCCCGAATACGCGGCCTGGCGCAGTCTGCGCGAGTCGGACGACGCCAAGTACATCGGTCTGTGCATGCCGCGCTTCCTGGCGCGCGCTCCCTATGGCGCCAACACCAACCCGGTGGAGGAGTTCGATTTCGAGGAGGACACCGCAGGCGCCGACCATTCCAAGTATTCGTGGGCCAACGCCGCCTACGCCATGGCGACCAACATCAACCGCTCGTACAAGCTCTACGGGTGGGGTTCACGCATCCGCGGCATCGAGTCGGGCGGCGCGGTGGAGAACCTGCCGCTGCACACCTTCCCGAGCGACGACGGCGGCGTCGACCAGAAGTGCCCGACCGAGATCGCCATCAGCGACCGGCGCGAGGCCGAACTGTCCAAGGCCGGCCTGCTGTCACTGATCCACCGCAAGAACAGCGACTTCGCCGCCTTCATCGGCGCGCAGTCCCTGAACAAGCCGTTCGAATACGACGACCCCGACGCCACGGCCAACGCCAACCTGGCGGCGCGCCTGCCCTACCTGTTCGCCTGCAACCGCTTCGCGCACTACCTCAAGTGCATCGTGCGCGACAAGATCGGCAGCTTCAAGGGCCGCGAGGAAATGGAGCGCTGGCTCAACAAGTGGATCATGAACTACGTCGACGGCGACCCCGCGAACTCGTCGGAAATCACCAAGTCCAAGCGCCCGCTGGCGGCAGCGGAAGTGGTGGTTGAGGAAGTCGAGGGCAACCCCGGCTACTACACCTCCAAGTTCTTCC
Organism: Ottowia sp.; assembly: GCF_035325765.1. GTDB lineage: Bacteria > Pseudomonadota > Gammaproteobacteria > Burkholderiales > Burkholderiaceae_C > Ottowia. Next base: position 70,107 of record NZ_DAOKZG010000003.1, on the reverse strand, counting down.
TCAAGCCGCACTACCAGCTCGAGGGCCTGACGGTGTCGCTGCGCCTGGTGTCGAAGCTGCCGTCGGCCAAGGCCGCATAGGCCAAATGGCCGATTGGAAAGGCGCCCGGCGATTCGTCTTGCCACTGACCAGGTGATGCGGGCGCGCTCGCGCACCTGGCCCGATCATCGTCCACCAACCGCCCGGGACACGGGCTCAAAGGAGAACCCACATGTCATCCGATTTCCACGTCAAGCTCAGCAACGTCGCCGGCGAGTCCGAGCACAAGGACCATAAGGGCGAGATCGAGATCCATTCCTGGAGCTGGAGCGTGAGTAACGCGGCTTCGGGGGCTGGTGGTGGCCTGGGCAAGGGCAAGGCCGTGCCGGGCGACCTGATGTTCACCCACAACTACGACAAGGCTTCGCCCAACCTGGCTCGAAACTGCGTCACGGGCACCCACTTCGACGAGCTGCTGCTGTCCTGCCGCAAGGCCGGCGACGACAGCCAGCAGCTCTACCTGACGATCAAGCTCAAGTCGGCGTTCATCACCAGCGTCCAGGTTGGTGGCGCGGCCGGTGGCGACGTGGTCGAGACCGTGACCGTGGCCTACAAGGACATCGAGTTCAACTACAAGGCCCAGAAGGACGAGAAGGGCAAGACCGACGGCGATGTGACCTTCGGCTGGGAAGTCAAGTCCACGGCGACGCGTTGAGCGGGAGCCGAGGCCGGTCACGGCTGGAGAAGATCATGGCTTTTTCCTATCCGCTCAACGAGCCTGGCATTCCTTACTTCTACAACGTCGACTTTTCGGTCGGCGCCAGAGGCCACAACCGGCGCGAAGACGTCCTCCTGGTGCAGGCATTGCTACGCATCTTCTATTACGAAGTTGGCTTCGAAAACTGCCCGCCGCCACCGGGAGAAAACGGCATTGCGGTCGATGGTTTCTACGGCAGCTCGACGCAGCGCCACATCAACCACGTCCAGCAGCAGTTCATCGCTGTTGGCAACGATACCGGCAACGACGGGCTGCTTGATCCGTTCCGCAGCCCGCCCTATAGCACGAGCTTGATCACCAAGCAGTACTACACGCTGGTACTGTTGAACGATGCCTGTGCCTATGGCTGCATCGAGACTGGCCTCGATAATTTCGTCGACTTGCCGCTACGGGCCGACATCCCGATCCAGTTGCGCAACGCACTTGCGACAGTCAAGACCGAGGCTACGCGCTACCATGGGCAGACTCCCGAGCAGGTTTACAGCGAAGCCGGGGCCATGACCCGTAAGATTTTTTCTACGCTATCCAACAAACTCAGGGCCAAACAGAGGTCGGCTTGAACTATCCCGACGTCGCCCTGCCGGAATCTGGCACGGGCGGCAGCAGGCGCATTCGGTCCGAATCGTCGCCTTCGCGCATCCACAAGGCAAGTGCGGTGCAATTATCTTGACCCGGCTTGCCGAGCGCGTTGACCTGCGCATCGATCAGTTCGAACCATTGGTCGGGATCGTGCGCAGCATGCGCCGATTCGATCAGGCGCTCGTCGCCCAGTAGCTCCCACACGCCGTCGGAGCACAAGAGCAGCACATCGCCCGGCAGCAGTCGCATGCACTCGGACACGTCGATGTCCGGCGGCTCGTCCCTGGAGCCGAGCGCCGACAGCAGCATGTTGCGCTGCGGGTGCGGCGCGCGGAACGCCGCCAGCCGGCGGATCCCGAGGCCGCCGCCGGGCCGGCCGACCCCTGCTCAGTACGGCAACAACCGGGTCTGCTCCTCTTCCGCAGCGACCCAGGCAATCAGCGCCGTGTAGTTGTCCTGCCTTGGGTCGGCCAGTGCGGTGATCTCGGCATCGAGACGCCCGGCGAGTTGGCCGGGCGAGCCGCTGTCCCGCAGCAGTTCGCCCAGGCGCGCGTCGCCCAACGGCTCCCACACGCCATCGCTGCACAGCAGCACGACGTCGCCCGGCTCCAGCCGCAGCGGCTCGGAGACGTCGACCACCACGCTGCCGTCCTCGCTGCCCAGGGCCGACAGCAGCACCGAGCGCTGCGGATGCAGGCGTGCCTGCTCGTCGCCCAGCAGGCCGCTGCGCACCATCTGCTGCACCAGGCTGTGGTCGCTGGTGCGCGCGGCGATGACGCGGTCGCGAAACAGGTAGGCGCGGCTGTCACCCGAGTGCACCCAGACCATGCGCCCCTGCTCGAGGTCGACCACCGCCAGCACCAGGGTCGAGCGCATGCGCGCGAGCTGGCCACCCTCGCCCTGGCGTCGGACGATGTCGTGATTCGCGCGCTCGGCCAGCGCGCGCAGCAGCGCCGGATCGAGCGTCGGCTCGGCCTCGAAGCCCTGCAGCACGGTCTGCCGCGCGATCGCCGACGCGACGTCGCCGCCGCCATGACCGCCGGCGCCGTCGGCGACGACGCAGGCCAGGTAGGGACCGGTGCTGCAGTGGCCGACACTGTCCTCGTTGTAGGTGCGTCCGCCTTGGCGGGACAGGGTCACGAGCTCGGCCTGCATGTCGTCAGTGGCCGTCCATGGCCTTGAACTTGGCCATCTGCTCTTCGTAGGCCTGCAGGAAGGCCTTGCCGAACAGGCTGTGGAAGTCATCCTCGGCGTCGCGCGCGATCTCGGCGTAGAGCTTGACGAACTGGTCCCACAGCCTGGCCTTGCGATTGGCGGAGAAGATCGCGTCGAGCCGCGAACGGGTGGCGATGTTCTGCTCCAGCGCATCGGGCTCGAACTGGTGGATCACATGCTCCAGCGCGGCGCGGATGCCGACCATGACGCCGAACTCATGCGCACGCAGGTCCTGGTAGGCATCGCGCATGGCGACCTCGGCCGGCATGAAGCCGCGCACGCCCGGGCCGAGCAGGTGCGCCAGCGCGACCTCGACGGTGGGCGAGAACTTGAGCGGGTTGTTGGCCTGCGCCGCGATCATCGTGACCTGGGCGCGCACCTCGCGCTTGAATTCCTGGCGCGTGTGCAGCAGCTGCAGCGTGCCTTCGGTGGCGCTGCGCAGCATGGCGCCGATGCGCTCCAGCAGGCCCGGCGTCAGCGCCTCGATCGGCTGCTGCAGCGGACCCAGGCCGCGCAGCAGGGCCGCCAGCAGGACGTCGTCGCCGGCGGCCGGGGTATCCGCCGGCTCGGCGTGACCGGTTGGCGCAGCCCGCACCGGAGCCGGGGGAGGCGACGCCGCGACCGGCGGCGCGGACTGGGCGAGTGCGGACAGGTCGACCGGCGGGATGGCCAGCGGGTCGGGTTCGGGCGCGCGCTCCGGCGTCGGTGGCGCACTGACAGCGGGCGCAGCGGGCGGCGGGACGTAGCCGAAGGACTCGATCGGCAGGTGATCGCTGCGCGCCGGTGGCTGCAAGGGAAGCTGGCTGCCGAACGCGGCGAGCGGGTCCTGCGCCGCGGCGGTGTTGGGCTGCGCCACCGGGTCGGCCAGCGGTGACTGGGCCAGCGGGTCGTTCGACAGGGCGCTGCCGAGGCCGAACAGCGCGTCGATGGACTCGGCGCGACCGCCGGCTCCTGGCCCCGCCAGGTCGGAAAAGTCATCCGGCGGCAAGGCCGGCGCCGCGCCAACCGGCGTGGAAGCGGGCGTGCCGGGCGCCAGCAGGTCGGCGAACGGATCGTCGGCTGCGGCGCGGGATGCCGGCCGGCCCAGTGGATCGGGAAGCGACCTGGCGGCCGGGTCCAGGGTGGCTGGCCCGGATGCCGGAACCGCCGGCGGACCGGGCGGCGCGCCCAGGCCCTCGAGCAGGTGCGCGAAGGGGTCGTCGCTGTCATCCGGCCCCAGCGCCGCGGTCGCGGGTTGCTGGGCGGTGGCCGGCGCGGCGCCGGCCAGCTCCCGCACGCGCAACTCAAAGCTGCCGATCGTGAGAACGTCGCCGTCGGCCAGCCGGGCCTCGTTGCCCGCACCCAGGACGCGGCCGTTGTGCGACAGTGGATTGCTGCCCCGGTCGACGATGAACCACTGGCCATCGCGCTGGCTGATCTGCGCGTGCAGGCGTGAGACCGTGCGGTCCGGGTCGTCGAGCACCAGGGTGTTGGACGGCGCGCGGCCGATGGTGCCGCCGGTCGCGTCGAAGCTCGCGGACGGGGCAGGCACGGCGGGGGCGCCATGATGGCTGGTGACGGTCAGTTCGATCACGCCAGGGAGTCCTCCAGTTTGCGGCTCATGGCGCCAGCAGCAGCACCTTGGGCTGGCTGGGGACGAGCCGGCACCCCGGAGCGTTCGTGCTGTTCTGCAGCGAGACGCTGGTCATGCGGGTGGCCGGCAGGCCCTTGAGCAGGACGCTGAACGCCCCGGTCAGATGCCGCCCCGGCCCCATCACGACGCCGGATGCAACGCCGGTTGCCAAACCCGCATTGTCGCCGTTCGTCATGGGGATGGTGGTGCCCATGTTGTGCGCCGGCGCGCCGGCAAACAGGATCGTCGGCACGTTGGGCACGGCCATCGGCCCCATGGCCACGTTGGGATACGGCACGGGGACCGGTCCGGCCGGGCTGGGGGTGAGGCAGACGTCCGGAAACGCCATGTCGGTTCCCATGAGCTGGCAATTGGCAAACATGGCAAGGCTCCTCAACCGATGTGGATCTGCTCGCCGTCGGCCTTGAACAGCTTGTCGGCGTTGGCGATCACGGTGTGGGCCTGCAACTGCAGGATCTGCTCGGCACGGTAATCGATCTGGCGGCTGCGTACCTGGTCGGGACCGTCGATCATGCGTTGACTCCAGCGCGCGAACTGCAGCACGCGTTCGGCAAACGATTCGAGCAATTCCGTCGTCACCTTGACGGCGCTGTAGGACCACGAGGCCTTGCGGCCCACCGCATTCACCTGCTCGACGTTGAGCTGCGCCTGTTCAGCCTCGAGGTGGAAGCTGCGCGCGGCCAGGGTGAGCGCGTCGGCCTGCAGGGTCAGGGCGCCATCCTGCGCGGCGATGACCGAACCTGCGGGCAGGCACAACGTCAGCGGCACGCCGGCGGCGCGCTCGAGCACGGCGGTGACGTGAGATGCACCAGCCTCGGTGCCGACATGAGCGACCAGATCGCCCACCCGCGGCAACACCAGGCAGCTCGCCGCGCGCCGCGCCGTCCAGGTCTGGTCGCCCACCTGCAACACGCACTGCCGGCCGGACTGGTCGACGGCCAGGACGCGCGCGGTACCGGGCTCCAGGGCGGGTGCCGCCATTTGCAGCAGGTTTTCGTCGCGGGCTCCCATGGCATCGGCCTCCGATGGTGTCATGCCGGCGCCTGCCAGCGCTCGGCGGCCAGCAGTTCCGGGTCGGATTCAAGGGCACGGGCACGATCGCTGAAGCGCGCGCCGCGGTCGGAAATTTCGTGCAATCTGGCCCGGTACAGAGCGCTGCCGCTCAGGTCGGCCTCGTCCAGCACCGCATGGGAGAAATCGGCGTAGGTCAGCTCGCAGTCGCGCAGGCTGGCCTGCTCCAGCCGGGCCTGGGTCCAGTTGGTCTGGTACAGGTCGGCGCCATCGAAGCGGCAGCGCGCCGCCTGCGCGCCGTTGAACAGGGCCTGGCGCAACCGCGCACGCTCGAAGCGGCTGCCGACCAGGTCGGTCTCGACGAACAGGGCGCAGGGTGCATGGGCATCGACGAACACCAGGCCAGGCGCCTTCGCCTGCTGGAAATTGACCTGGGCCAGGTGCGCGCCGGTAAAGTCACAGCCGCTCAGGTCGGCGCCGATGAACTGGACGTTGGCCATCCGCTGGCCCGCGAAGGACTGGCCCGCGAGCACGCTCTTGATCATCACGACGGTATCGAAGGAGGCGTCGCGAAAGTCGGCCTGGCGCAGGTCGCATTCCAGCAGCACGACGCGCTCGAGTCGGCTGCGCCGCAAGCTCAGCACGCCGGTCCGGCAGTCCGCCAGCGTCACCTTCTGCAATTGGCTGTCGTCCAGCAACAGGCGCTCGATGCGGCAGTTGGCGAAGTTGACGAAGTCCAGCGTGCTGCGCACCAGGGCCAGGCCGTCGATCTGGCAGGCCATCCAGTGCGTGTTCTGCAGCGCGACCTCGGCCATCGCCACGCGCTCGAAGCGGCTTTCGATGAAGGCCGCGCCCTCGGCGACGCAGCGGTTCATGGCGTTGTGCACGAAGGTGCAGGCATTGAACCGCGCATCGGTGAGGTCGGCGCCTTCCAGGTTGGCGCCGCGGAAATCGCAGTGATCGAACAGCGTGGCCGACAGGTCGCAGCCTGCGAGGTCCATGCCCGCCAGCACCTGCTCGCGCACCGGCTCGGCCTGCTGCACCGCGCGCAGGATGTCATCGCGCGTCATCCGGCAGCCTCCCCGGGCGCGCTCGCGCGGTGGCGCGGGTAGATGCGCATGCGCGTGCGCAGGGCGCCGTCCAGCCGCACGCCCGGCGCCACGCGCACACGCGCGAAATCGCTCTGGAACAGGTTGGCGTGGCGAAAGTCGGTGTCCTCCAGCCTGGCGTGCTGAAGCACCGCGTCCGTGAGGTTGGCGCCGTCGAAGCGCGCCTGCGCCAGCCGGGCGCGCACGAAGCGCGCCGCGCGCGCATCGGCACCGCGCAGGTCGGCGCCGGTCAGGTCGCATTCGCTGAAGTCCGAACCGTGCAGGCTCGCGCCGCGCAGCACGGCCCCCGTCAGCACGGCGCCACGAAGACTCAGGTTGGACAGCAGCGCACCAGAAAAATCCGCCTGCGCGAGCTCGCAGGCCTGCGCGAAACAGCCGGAGTCGATGCGCAGGCCGCCAAAGCACGCGCCGGGCGCCTTCAGGGTGACGAAGGCGCATTTCTCGAACACGGCGCCGCTGAAGTCGACGCCGCTCGCGTCGCACTCGATGAAGACCGCCTGGGCCAGCCGGGCACCGGCAAAAGAGCACCCCCGCAGGTCGAGGCGGTAGAACACCAGCATCCTGGTGGCGCGTGCCCCGCTGCAGTCGACGCCGCGCAACTGGACCTCTTCGAGCCGGATGCCGTCCAGCATCGCGCCGCGCCAGTTCACTTCGGACAGCCGCGCCTTCGCGAACAGGGCGCCCGTGAGGTCCGCACCCTCGAAATCGGCCTGATCGATGCGTGCCGCGCCGAGATTCGCGCCGACCAGCACGGCGTGCTGAAACTGTGTCGATTGCAGGTCGGCATGCGCCAGCACGGCATCGCGCAGGTTGGCGCCGGAAAGCCGGGTGCCGGTCAGGTTGGCGCGCTCCATCAGCGCGCCCTGGAAATTGGCGCCCGAGAGGTCGAGACCCGACAGGTCGGCGCCGGTCAGGTCCCAACCCCGAAAGTCGCGGCCGGAATGGGCCAGGACCCGCTGACGCAAGGCCCGGGCGGCGTCGGGCCGGATGCGATCCGCCGGCACCTGAAGATGAGCGCCAAGGCGATAGGCAGCCAACTGGCTGGCCTCGCCCGCGCGCCACTGGGCGTGCAATTTCTCGTCCGCCACCATGTGCTCGAGCTCGGCGATGCCGGCCTTGTTGGACTGACCCGCGGCAATGTGGTCGTGCAGGCTTTCGAGCAACGCGTCCACGAAGGGCCTGGGTGGACCCCGGGTTTCCAGACCCGCCATCTCGCGTTCGATCGGGCCGAAATCCTTGCCTTCGCGTTGGAACACTGCCCGGGCGTCGGCCAGGCTCATGGCACGCTCCGACTCCATCTGCTGCCTGGCCTGCGCCATGCGCTGGTCCGCCTGGTGCCGCAGGCGCAGCAGGTCGTCCACGGTCCTGACTTCCGGCACCGGTTCGCCCTGGACGGGAGGGGCATGCTCGTCCGGATCGAGGCCGTGGCGCGCGACCTCGTCACGAACCCGTGCCCGTTCGATTTCGGCGCGCTGCAAACCCCGCTCCAGCGCGCGATTCTTGCGCGGCGTGAAGTCAACCAGCGGCACCACCAGGTCTGCCGGCATCAGGTCTTCCTCGCGCAGCGATTCGATCAGCCCGTTGTCCTTGTCCAACCGCTTGTCGCGCACCTGCAGGTAGTGCGCGGCCGGACGAGGTTGATCCGCGTGTTCCAGCGCGGCGAGCAGGTGGATGATGTCCGAGCCATCGTCCTCGGCGATCTCGTGCATGCCCTGGAACACCAGGATCGCGCGCTCGACATCGGGGAAAAACCACAGGGTGTTCAGGCGGGTCCGGATCTCCCGGAACTTTTCCACGCCGGCCACGCGTTGCGTGGCGAAGCCGCGCACGCGCAAGCCCGGCAGGCGGCCGGCGAGCAGCGGCTGGGTCGGATGCAGGTTCTGGAACGCGTACTCCTCGGTGCCGGCAAACGGCTCGGCCTGCTGCTGGTCCTCAGGAGCCACGTTGAAGTAGCGCCAGTCGGTGTCCGCCGCCACCGCCGGGAACTGGGTCTTCAGCCAGTCGTCGTCGTAGGTGCCCTGATGGCGCATGCGCTGCGGCCACATCGGGTCGATCGGGCCAAAGCCCACGGTCCTGACGCGGTCGCGCGGCGACGCCAGCGGCTGGCGCGGGTCCTCGACATTCGGCAACGGGTGCAAGCGAACGCCATCGCGTTCGACCGGCGCGGCGCCGCAACCCAGGGGGTTCTCGGGCACGCCTTCGCCGCCCCAGGAGCGCGCCCACGTCAGCGGCAAGGCCGCGAAGGGGCGCGCAGGCGTCGGGCGATCGCCCTCCCAGGCGCGGTCGCCGAACACCAGCAACTGCTTGCTGAGCTGGCCACAACGCGCCGCGACCGCGCAGGCGCGACCGTCGCTGGCATGTGGATATGCAATGCCGGAAACAAGGTACTCGCCGTGGATGCGCGGGATGCCCTCTTCCAGCGGCGCCGCCGATTCGGGGCGCGTCGCCCACAGGGCCCAGAGCTCGGCCTCGGTGAAGACCCTGGCGCGCTCGGTCAATTCGACGCAGACCAAGCCCGAGAACCCAAGCATCGTGCGCTGCCTGAATTCGAACGGGCGTGCCAGGATCGACACGGAAAGCGGCTTCATGACCTTCAAGGAGCAAGCCTCCTAGAGAAACACCTTGAGCGTGTCCATCTCGATCCCGGTTGCCGTGCTCAAGGCCTCGAGGCCGACCATCTGCTCGACCGACAGGTTGCCACTCTTCAACTCCGCGCCCACGGTCTCTGCCTTGGCTCCGATCGCAGCCGCGGTGAAGCCTGTCATCTCGGTCTTGGCCGCATTGGCCTCGTTCGAGATGCCATTGAAGTCGAACTTCATGGCATAGCCCTCCTTGATCGTGCCGCCCATCTGGCTCAGTTCCATGTCGATGATCTTGGTGCCACCCGGTGCAACGATGGTGAAGCCGCCTGCCGCCGTGAACGTGGCCGGACCGCCCACCGTGACGTTCAGCGCGCCGCCGATCGTCTGGGTCACCGCGCCTGCGACGGTCTGCGTCACCCCACCAGCAATGGTCTGCGCCAGGTCGGCGCCGATCAACTCGGTGCGCGAGGCGCCGACGATGACGGTCTCACTGCCGCCCACCGTGAGGTCGCGATCGGCCCCGATCGTGACGCTCTCGCTGGCAGCCACGCTCTCGGCGCGGGAGCCGCCGATCTTGATGGCCTCGTCGGCGCCCACGCTCTCGTTGCGGTTGCCACCAATGCTGATGTCCTCGTTGCTGCCGACCTCCTCGATGCGGTTGTTGCCGATCTTCGTCTGCTCGTTGTTGTCGACCTTCTTCTTGCGGTCGTTGCCGACCCAGTGCGTCTCGTCGTTTTCGACCTCGATGTCCTGGTTCTTCTCGGCGTGCAGGAACACCTGCTCGCTGCCCTTCTTGTCCTCGAAGCGCAACTCGTTGCAGTTGCCGGCGCCGCCGCCCGGGGTGGAACGGGTCTTGAAGCCGCTTTGCGTGGGCGAGTCGTAGGGGATGGGCTGGTCGTCGTTGTAGACGCGACCCATGATGATGGGGCGATCCGGGTCGCCATTGAGGAAGTCGACGATCACTTCCTGCCCGATGCGCGGAGCGAAGTAGCCGCCCCAGCCCTGCCCGGCCCAGGGCTGCGAGACACGGATCCAGCAGGTGGACTTCTCGTTGCGCTCGTCGTAGCGGTCCCAGTGGAAATGCACCTTGACGCGGCCGAATTCGTCGACGTGCAGCTCCTCGCCATCGGGCCCGACGACGATCGCCGACTGCGGCCCCGGCATGCGCACGCGCGGCGTCAGGCGCGGCGGCTTGTAAGGCACGGACTGGGGCGCCAGGCCGAGCACGAACAGGCGCGCGCCGGGCGCGCCGGCGCGCGGCAGCAGGTGGGTCTGGGCCAGGTCCTGCAGCACGTCGGGATTGCCCTGGTTGAAGGCGTCGCCCGCCAGCATCTGGCGCAACTCGGCACGCGGCGGCGCGGCGGCGCCCACGTCGCCCATGCCTTCGTAGCCGGCATGGACGAGGACGAAGGTGCAGGAGCCGATCAGGTATTCGCCGTTGCGACTGGCGTCGGGGTCGCCCTGGTACTTGAAGTTGCGGCCGGCAGCGACGTCGGGCCACTCCGTGACGGCCCAGTGGCGCGTGCGGCGCGCCTGCAGTTCGTCGCCGCGCCACTGGGCGGCCAGCTCGCCCTGGTCCGCGTCGAAATAGTCGCCCGGGAACTCGAATTCCTCGAAATCGGCCAGTTCGTGCTCGGCCGAGACGTCGGCCTCGGCGTCGAGCTTCTTGCGGATGGTCTTGAAGTTGCTGTCGAGCGCGGCCCACTTGCCGGTCTCGAGCCGGTCGCCGGCAATCCAGGCGATGATCTCGCCGAAGCGCACGTCACCGCGGCCGAACGGCCGGTACTCGAGCGTGCCGATCACCGGCAGGGGTTCGTGCGCGACACTGCTGGTATCGGCCAGGCGCATCGTGCCGGGCGCATCGTGCGCGTCGAACCAGTAATAGATGCCCTCCTCCTCCAGCAGGCGCGCGAGGAAGTCCTGGTCGCTTTCCTCGAACTGCACGCAGTAGCGATGCGGCTTGTGGGTGTCGATCACCTGGTCGACGTTGGTCTTCTTGAAGCGCTTGACCGGGCTGTCCTCGAGCACGGCATCCAGCACCTCGAGCACCGGCTTGTCCTGCAGGATGCGGGCATTGCGGCGCTTGGCCAGCAGGCCGAACCAGGACACCAGGGTGAGGCGGTACTGGTAGTAGCGCCCGACCTGGCGCTCGCGCCGGAAGCGCACGGCGTGGCCCTGGCAATGGCGTTCGTGCCGGGCCTGTCCCGGGTCGTCGAAGCGCACGATGACATCGAACGGGTGGCCCAGCACGTCCCCGGCGGCGATGGTCTTCTTCTCGGACAGCACGGTGAGCTCGTAGCACGACGGGCGTGACAGGCTCTCGTGCCCGAGCAGGCTCCAGAACATCAGGTCGGACGCGGCCGGGGCGTCGCTCTTGATTTCGTAGAGATCATCGGCCATGGGTCTGCACCTCGCGGATGGGCCTCAATCAAAGGCGTAGTGGAAGTCGCCGTCCCGCACGTCGAGCGCGACACGGGCGATGGCGCCGCCGCTGGCCAGGCGCTTCAGGTACTCGACGGAAATCGTCGGCAGCACGGTGTTGGTGAGGATGGCGTCGATCACGCGGCCGCCCGACTCGGCGTCGTTGCAGCGCGCCACCACCTGGTCGACCACGGCGTCGGTGTAGCTGAAGGGCACGCCGTGGTTGGCCTGCACGCGCTTCTGGATGCGCCCGAGCTGCAGGCGGACGATCTGCTTCATCATGTCGGGCGACAGCGGGTAGTAGGGGATCGTCACCATGCGCCCCAGCAGCGCCGGCGGGAACACCTTCATCAGCGGCGCCTTGAGCGCGTCGGCCAGGGCCTCGGGGCCGGGCATCAGCTCGGGGTCCTTGCACAGGCTCATCACCAGCTCGCTGCCGGCGTTGGTGGTCAGCAGGATGATGGTGTTGCGAAAGTCGATCATGCGGCCTTCGCCGTCTTCCATGCGGCCCTTGTCGAACACCTGGAAGAAGATCTCGTGCACGTCGGGGTGCGCCTTCTCGACCTCGTCCAGCAGCACCACGCTGTAGGGCCGCCGGCGCACGGCCTCGGTCAGGATGCCGCCCTCGCCATAGCCGACGTAGCCCGGCGGCGCGCCCTTGAGCGTGGAGACGGTGTGCGCCTCCTGGAACTCGCTCATGTTGATGGTGATGACGTTCTGCTCGCCACCGTAGAGCGCCTCGGCCAGCGCCAGCGCGGTCTCGGTCTTGCCGACGCCCGAGGTGCCGCACAGCATGAAGACGCCGATCGGCTTGCCCGGGTTGTCCAGGCGCGCGCGGCTGGTCTGGATGCGCCGCGCGATCATCTCCAGCCCGTGCTGCTGGCCGATCACGCGCTGGCCGAGGGTGTCGGCGAGCTGCAGGATCGCCTCGACCTCGTTCTTGACCATGCGCCCGACCGGGATGCCGGTCCAGTCGGACACCACCGAGGCCACGGCCTGGGCGTCGACGCTGGGCAGGATCAGCGGCGTCTCGCCCTGCAGGGCGTGGATGCGACCCTGCAGCTCGTGCAGTTCGGCCAGCAGGGCGGCGCGTTCGGGGACAGGCTCGGCCGCGCTGGCCACCGGCGCTGCCTCGGCTTCGGGCACCGCATCGGCGGCCGGCGCATCAGCCCCCGCTGGCGCGTCCACCGCCTGGGCGCCGGCGCGCAGGGTGGCGCGCAGCTCCAGCAGGCGATCGACCAGGGCCTTTTCCTCCTGCCAGCGCGCAGTCAACCCGGCCAGTTCGGCGTCGGCCGCGGCGCGCAGCGCGGCGACCTGGTCGGCGCGCGCCGCGACGTCGATGCCGATGGCGGCTTCGCGTTCGATGATTTCCTGCTCCACCGTGAGCGCCTCGATGCGGCGCTGACAGTCCTCCACCGCCGCCGGCGTGGCGTGCTGCGACACGGCGACGCGGGCGCAGGCGGTATCGAGCAGGCTCACGGCCTTGTCCGGCAGCTGGCGCGCCGGGATGTAGCGGTGCGACAGGCGCACCGCGGCCTCGATCGCCTCGTCGAGCAGCTGCACGCGGTGGTGCTTCTCGAGCACGCTGGCGACACCGCGCAGCATGCCGATGGCCTTGGCCTCGTCGGGCTCGAGGATCTGCACCACCTGGAAGCGCCGCGTCAGCGCCGGGTCCTTCTCGATGTATTTCTTGTATTCGGCCCAGGTGGTGGCGCCGACGGTGCGCAGGTTGCCGCGCGCCAGCGCCGGCTTCAGCAGGTTGGCGGCGTCGCCCGTTACTGCGGCACCGCCGGCGCCGATCAGGGTGTGGATCTCGTCGATGAACAGGATGATCGGCGTCGGCGAGGACTGCACCTCGTCGATCACGCTGCGCAGGCGCTGCTCGAACTCGCCCTTCATGCTGGCGCCGGCCTGCAGCAGGCCGATGTCGAGCGACAGCAGGCGCACGTCCTTCAGCAGGGGCGGCACGTCGCCGCGCGCCAGGCGCGCCGCGAAGCCTTCCACCACCGCGGTCTTGCCGACCCCGGCCTCGCCCGTCAGCAGCGGGTTGTTCTGGCGTCGGCGCATCAGGATGTCGACGATCTGGCGGATCTCGTCGTCGCGGCCGGTGACCGGGTCGATCTCGCCCTGGCGCGCCTTTTCGGTCAGGTCGACGGCGAACTTCTTCAGCGCCTCGCCCTTGCCCATCGCCGCCGGCGCGATGGCGCCGCTGTCCTCGCCCGGCGCGCCGCTGCCGATGCCGCTGCCGTCCTGCGCGCCCATGCGTGCCTCGGGCGACGCATCGCAGATGCGGGCGAAGTCCTCGGCCAGGTCTTCCACCCGGACCTTGCCGAACTCGGGCGACAGTCCGAGCAGCGGGTTCTTCAGGCTGGGCGTGCGCAGCATGCCGACCAGCAGGTAGCCGGTGCGCACCTGGGCCTCGCCGAACTGCAGCGTGGCGTAGGTCCAGGCGCGCTCGATGGCGTTCTCGATGTGGGGCGAGAAGTCGCTGATCGCGGTGGCGCCGCGCGGCAGGCGGTCGAGCGCCGCGGTCAGGTCGCGCGCCAGCACCGAGATGTCGAGCCCATAGTGCTGGATCACGCGGTGCAGGTCGCTGTCCTGCTGCTGCAGCAGCTGGGCGAACCAGTGCTCGAGTTCGACGTAGGGGTTGCCACGCATCTTGCAGAACACGGTGGCGCCCTCGATCGCCTTGTAGGCGAGCGGGTTGAGCTTGCCAAACAGGGCGGTGCGGCTGATCTCACTCATGGCGGGTCATTCCTCGGGATTTCGAGATGGAGACGATCCGGCGTCGATGTCTTGCAACTGCGGCGCCGACGCACGCGGCGCGATGCGCACGTCGGACGCATCGCGCGCGCGCGGCTGCGCACCGAGCCACGAGAGCCAGCCCAGGCGCGGGGCATTGCCCCGCGCCTGGCCGAGCCGCGTCGGCGGCACCTCCTCCCGCTTCAGGATCAGTTCGGCGTCCCAGGCCAACCCGTCGCCCAGCAACTGCTGCATCCAGCCGGCCAGCGCCGGCTGCGCCGAGCCGGTCGGCAGGAAGGCGCGATAGCGCGCCAGCGTCAGCGGGCCCAGGTGCAGGCGCACGCGATACTGGCGGTCCCAGACACGCTGGCCCAGCACAGCACCGCCGCCGAGCCGCTGCGCCGCGCGCGCCTGCGGGGCGGCATGCGCCAGTCCGATGCTGCGCAGCCGGCTGCGCTCGCGCGGCGCAATCGGCAGCCAGTGGCCGACCCAGGGCTCGAGCCGGGCCGGCACGTCAAAGTAACGACCGATCACGGCTTCCACGCCTTCGCGCCCATGCACGCGCCGCGCCAGCCAGCCGGAAAAATGCAGGCGGGCGTCGTCGTGCACGGCATCGCGCTGCTGGCGCGCCGGCGTGCCCATGCCGACCAGGGCACCGACCCAGCGGCGCCACGGGTCCTGGCCGGGTCGGTCGAGCGCCACCGCAGGGCGCGGCTGGCGCCAGGCGCGGTAGAAGTGCAGCGCGAAGCGGTGCAGCAGGGTGTCGAGAAAGGCCAGCCAGGTGGTGTCGCCGTGGTTCAGCGCGCGGTCGCGGATGACGTCGCTGAGCTGGATCGGCAGCGGGCCGTTGGGACCCAGGTAGCCGAAGAAGTGCTGGCGCAACCGGTGCACCGGCAGGCCGCGCGCCGGCGGTTCGAATGCCGCCACGCTGGCGGGTGCGAACGCCAGCGAGGGCGCCTGGCCGACGCGCAATGCCTCGGCCGCGGGCACCACGGCCTCGCCCCAGCGCGGCAGCGGTTCGGCCAGGGCCTCGAGCCGGCGCATGGCGGCAAAGAAGTCGACCGACCACGGCGCCTCGGCCCAGGCCTGGACCTGCGCCGCGACGCGCGCGCGGGCAGCCTCGTCCAGCGCGCCGCGCGGCATGGCTGCGCGCGCCGGCGTCACAGGATCGGACGGGTCCCGCATCGCGGCCTCCAGCGCATGATCTCGGCGCCACCCGGGTTTTGCAGCACGGTCTCGACGAAGTGGTTGACCTCGACATGGCGCGCAAGGTATTCGGCCAGCACGGCGCCGAACATGAAGGCGCTGTGGCCGTGGAAGGCGCCCGGATCGATGGTCAGCGTGACCTCGAGCCCACGCCCGAAGGCGATCGGCCCGGCCAGCGGCAGGCGCCGCGTCACCGCGCGCGACTGCACCGACAGCAGGCCCTGCACCTGCGCGGCGCGCGCGTCGTCGACCTGGCCCGCGTAGAGCATGAGCATCTCGCGCAGTGCGGCGGCGCCCTCGCGCGCGTTGCTGTCGGCAAGCGACAGGTAGTTGAGCGCCAGATGGTCGACGGCGCGCCAGCCCAGGCCGTTCGAAACCACCGGAGAATACGGCCGCGAGGGCCCGCGCAGGATGGCCACGCGTTGCAGCGGCAGGGCCTCCGCGCATTCGAGCGCGTCGTTGCCGGCGGCCAGCATCAGGGGCAGGTCTCGATTCGTGCACAGCGCCGTCACGGCAAGCTGGCGCAGCGCCCCGTCGTAGGGCGCCTGTTGCGGGTCGACGAGCTGGATGTAGAGCTCGGAGCCGATGTGGCTGCTGCGGTGCCCTTCGCTGCGCTGGCGCGCCGACAGGCGGCGCGGCTCGCGCTCGGTCGTGTAGTAGGCCGGATGCGGCTGGCGGCTGCCGTGGTAGGCGGCATAGAACGGCAGGAAAACCTGGGTGCCGGCCTCGCCGCGCGCGTCAGCCCGGGCCGGGCCACCCGCCGCCACGTGGCCGGTGACCTCGGTCAGGCTGTGGATTTCGTAGTCCTGGGGCCGGGTGCGATCGGCCAGCAGGTGGAACTGGCTGCTGCCGTCGGTGACCACCACGCGATCCAGGCGCTTGGGAAACAGGTTGATGGCGGGCACGCAGTGCAGGCGCACGTGATCGGCCGTCACCAGCTTTTCCAGCTCGGGCCGGGCGCGCGTGAACAGCAGCACCAGTTCGAGCTGCCGGCCGGGCACGCCCTGCAGGATGCGCCGCAGGCCGGTGATGCGCAGGAACTGGAAGCGGGGCGCGAAGGCAAAGTACTCCTGCACCAGACGGTAGCCCGAGAAGCCGGTCGCCGTGGCCGGCAGCAGCGCCTCGTCGGCGGCGAATCCGACCGGCGCGATGGCTTCGCCCTCCAGCACGCCGACCACGCCCAGGGCCTGGCCGGCGGCATCACCGGCACCCGGCGCGCAGACCAGCACGCCGACCGGATCGGCCAGCGCGCATTCGAGCAGCGGCCAGCCGACGTCGTCGCCGGCGCCGCCGAGGTAGAGCAGCAGTTCGTCCAGCGCCAGCGCGGCAAAGGGCAACTCGCCGCGCGTCTTCAGCGTCAGGCGCAGGCCGCCGCGCACGGCGCGGGCGCGTGGATGGCGCGCCAGCGGCAGGTCGGGGGCGTAGCTGAAGTAGCTGGCCTCGGTCAGTTCGAGCGGCCACAGGCGCAGGTCCTGCGCGGTGCGGAATTCGCAGTGCGTCTTCTGCCCGAGCGCGCGCGTGGCGCGCAGTGCGCTGCCGCGCGCCAGCAGGGGGCCGGCGGCCAGGCCGCCGTCGTCCAGCCTGGGCGCGCATTCGGCCACCAGCATGGCGGGCGTGGGCGCCAGGAAATGCGGGTAGACGATGTCCAGCAGGTGGGCGGCAAAGCGCGGGTATTCGGCGTCCAGCTTGAGCAGCACGCGCGCCGACAGGAAGGCGCTGCCCTCGATCAGGCGTTCGACATAGGGGTCGGCGACCTCGGGGCCGTCGATGCCCAGGCGCCGCGCGATCTTCGGATAGGCGCGCGCGAACTCGCCGCTGCCCTCGCGAAAATAGCGCAGCTCGCGCTCATAGAGGTCCAGCAGGCGCGGGTCCATGCCGACGTTCCCTCGCCCCCGGCTCAGCGCCCGCGGCGCGCGCCGTCCTGGATCTCGACGCGACCCTCTTCCAGGTCGATCTGGCTGCGCAGCAGGAACTCCAGCGGCACCGGTTGCGCCCACAGCATGCCGCGGATCAGCAGGCCGATGCCGTTGTGCGAATCGATCGCCGGTCCATCCATGACGAGTTCCACCTCCAGTGTGTCGGGCAGGATGCGCGGCTCGAACTGCACGATCGCCTGCCTGAGTGCCTGCTCCATGCTGACACGCTGGATGGACGAGGTGAACTGGCCAGACAGCATAGGCAATCCGTAGTTGATGACCGAACGCGCAGCCTCCGGATGACGGCCGTCGCCGTGCGTCAGGCCCAGGCCGGTGGTGTTGAGCAGCCAGTCGAGATCGCGCAGGACGGCCTGGCGCAGCGCGCTGCGCGTGAGCGTGCGCTTGTCGTCGCCCTCCTTGAGCCGGTCCGGTTCGTCGTCGATCAGGCGGTCGAACAGGGAGGGCTGGAGCTGCTCCTGCGGGGCGGGATCAGGCATCGGTGGTCGGCTCCGGGCTGGCCGGGGCATCCAGCACGATGTCCCGCAGGTCCAGCAGCGCGTGCTCGCCCTGGTCGGTCGCCAGCACGCGCTGGCCCAGCCCGTGCCAGACTCCGGGTGCGGCTTCGCGCCATTCGGTGCGGCGCGCCAGGGCCAGCGCGCCATCGGCCTCCGCCTCGCTGCCGGGGTAGCGCGCCGGGATCAGGGCCAGCGTCTCGCCTTCGGGTCGCAGGTCGAGGTGGGCCGGCATCCAGACCGCGTCGCGCAGGTCCTCGGGCGGATCGAGGCGCACACGCGCCAGACGCTCGCACGGCACCCAGTAGTAGCGCCCGTTGATGAAGGCTTCCAGCACCGGGCCGAGGCGCATGTCGGCGTCGGCGATCCAGGCAAAGGCTTCGCTGCCCTGCGTGCCTTCGAGCCGGCCGGTCAGTGCCGGGGCGGCGTCGAAGGCGCGCTGGCGCAGCGCCTCGGCCTGCGCCGGCTGGCCGCTGCCAGCCAGGCGCAACGACTCGATCAGCGGGGCCAGCCAGGCGGGTGGCTCGCCCAGCACCAGGGGCGTGCGCCGCCCCGCGAAGACCTCGGCGCGCAGGCCTTCGCAGCGAATGGCGTCGCCATAGACCTGCTTCATCGGCAGCGCCAGGGCGTCGAGTTCGGCCGCGACGTCGAGCTGCGTCAGCGCGCGCTCCCAGCGCCCCAGCACGCACAGCAACTGGGCCATGAAGACGCGCAGGCGACTGTCGCCCGGCTGGGCGCGCACCTGCTCGGTCAGGGCAGACAGCGCCTGGTCGGGTCGCGCCTCGTGCAGCCAGTCGGCCGGACTCATCGAAGAGGGGGTCATGGTGGTCAGTCTCCCGCCAGGTTCATCGTGAAAACGCGTTCGGCCCCGGCCCTGCCGCTGCCCTGCTGGGGCCGGCTGCTGACCGTGAAGTCACGCCCGGCGAAACTCAGGATCTCGCACGGGCCCAGCGCGCCCGGCGCCGTCAGCAGGGTGTGCGACGTCAGGCGGCCCTGCTCGACCACGAACTGCAGGCTGGGATCGGGCTGCGCCTCGCCACCGGCGCGGTAAGCGCTCAGCGTGATGCGCAGCGCGTCGCTGCGACCGTTGATCAGGCTGAGCAGCGATGCCGTGGCGGCGTCGCAACGCCGCAGCACGTACAGCATGCGCGGGTAGGCATTCCAGTGGTCGACGTCGCCCATGGAGTTGATGGGCGTGGCCACGCCCCACAGGTAGCCCTCGACCTCCATGCGGGTGCGGCTGTCGCTGAACTGGCGTGGCGACTCGCCCTCGATGGCGCGGCCCTGGTTCTCGATCGACAGCATGAGGTCGTACTGGCCCTTGTCGACCGCGAGCTGGACCAGGGTCCGGATCTGCTCGCTGCTCAGGTAGCCTGCATGCTCGACCAGGTTCGATTCGGGAGCTGGCATGGGTTCAATCCTCCGTTTCAGGTTTTGCTTGCTGCAAGAAGCGCCCGGGCATCACCATTGCGCCAGGACCGCGTAGGCCTGGTCGGCCGGCGCGCCGGCGGCGCGCAGCAGCACATCGCCCGCCGCGCCGGATGCCGGTGGCGCCAGGCCGAACAAGCGTGGCAGGCTGCGCGGGCGCGCCGGCGTGGCCAGCACCAGCAGCGTGCCGCCGGGCTGGGCCAGCTCGGCCGGCAGGGTGAAGCGCTTGCGCGCAGGCAGGGCTGCGTCGCCGCGCTCGAAGCGGTTGGATTCGCCCAGCGCGGCCGGAAAGATCGGCCAGACCGCGCCATCGCCAGCGACGCCCACGATCATCAGGTCGACCGACTGGCCACTGGCGTTGGCCACTTCCAGCGCACTGCCCGCGAGTGGGCGCTGCACCTCTTGCGCCAACGGCTCGGGTTGGGCGCTCGCCTCGGGCCCGCCCTGCGGCCACAGCCAGGCCTCGAAGCCCGCCAGTGGTGTCAGGGGCTGCGCCAGGTGCGCCAGCCGCCCCAGCCAGCGCTGCGTGGCCAGGCCGGCCAGCCGGCGCCGCAGCGCGTCGACGCCATCGATCGCCTGGGGCTCCTGGCCTGCCAGCCGCAGCGTGAAACGCGTCGCCGTGCCCCGCACCCGCACGTCCGCCGGGCCGCCATCAACCACGCGCAGCGACGCCGGATACTCCAGGTTGATGCCGTCCAGGGCCTGCCGCGCAGCCGCACCCTCCGCCAGCACGCGCAACGCCAGCGAAGCGGGCGGCTCGATGGGCGCAACCTGCCAGCTCGCTGCCGGCGGCGCCGCACGCCAGGCGGCGGGCAACGGCAGGCGCGTGCTGCCGGGCGCGGGCCTGGCGGCCACCGCGTCGGCAACATGCAAGCGACCCTCGGCGTCCAGCGCGGAGACGCGCAGCGCCTGGCCGGGCAGCAGACCGTCCAGCAGTCCCGCTGCCACGACCAGGTCGGCGCCATCACGGTGCGCCGGCCAGATCGGCTGGGTCGACGCGGCCGCGGCGGTGTTGCGCCACAACGGCACATCCAGCGCGCCCTCGGCCACCGGCGACGGCAGCTCGCGCGTCGGGAAACGCTGCTCGAGCTCGTCGATGATGGCTGGATAACGCGCCAGCACCTGTTCGAACAGCGCGCGCCAGGTCGCCGGGCGGCCCTGCAGTGCGTCCGCGATGGCCCAGGTCAGCAGGCCATGCATCTCGGCGACGCCCTGGCGCCGCGGCAGGCGCAGCTCGGGCGTCACCTGATGGCTTTCCGAGGCAAAGAAGGCAACATAGCGCGCCGGCGGCACCGGGGGATCATCCGAGCGCGGGACCGACGCGGCGTCCACGCCGAGGGCGGCGGCGCGCACCGGCGCCGCCAGCTCGGTGCTGGCCAGGCCACGGAACCGCACGGGATCGTCCGGCTCGACCGCAGCAGCAGCCGGCACGCCGCCGCGCGTCATCGAGGCCGCCGAGCAGGTGTCGAACACCGACCAGACGAAGCTGCCGCGCGCCAGCAGCGCCTGCACCCAGCGTCCGATCTCCTCGTCGCGCAGGGCGCCGCCCGGCGCCAGGAACATTTCGGACAGGCTGTCCGGCTCCTGGTAGGACTTGCCGGGATCGCGCAGCCGCGTGCCGTGGCCCGAGAAATACAGCAGCACGAAGTCGCCCGGCGCGACGCTCGTCACCAGCCGGCCGAGCGCCGCGCGAATCGAATCCAGCGCCGGCGCCGGCGCGCCCGCGACGCCATCGGCCAGCACTTCGATGCTGGACGGCGACCAGCCCTGGCCCAGCAAGGAATCGCGCATCAGGCGCACGTCGTTGGCGGGTGCCAGCAGCCAGTTGGCGGGCGGCTGGCCCGGCAGTTCGGACACCCCCACCAGCAGCGCGTGCCGCGCGGGCACCGCCAGCGCCGCGCCTGCGGCAAGCAGCCAGGCCAGCGCCAGCGCGCGCAGCCCGCGCCACGCCGGCCGGGCGCGCGGCGCAGTGCAGGCGCGCCAGGCTGTCATGGCCCGGTCACCTCCAGCACCAGCGGCGACGCCAGCAGCGCGCGCTGGGCAGCGGCCGGGTCCGGGGCGCGCACGATCCAGCGCCCGGCCGCGTTCGGGCCGTCCACGCTCTCGCCGCCGAAGCTGCGCACCAGCGCGGCGATCGCCGCCGGGTCGGCGCCGTCGCGCCAGCGCACGCTCAGCTCGCCGCCCGCCGCCGGGGCGGGCAGGGAACGAAATCGCACCTCGTCATCGATCGGCGTGCCCACCGGAGCCGGGGGATAGAGGCCTTGCAGGACCAGGATCAGCGCCGCCAGAGTCACCCCGGCCAGGCCGATGCGCACCGGCACACCGGCGCCGAGCCAGTCGCGCAGGCGCGCTCCCCAGCCCGGGGCCGGCGCGACCGGCGCGGCCTGTGCCGCTGCCAGCACCGGCCGGGACAACTGCGCCCCGGCGTCGCGATACAGCGCCTGGTAGGCGACACGCGGATCGTCCGGCCCCAGTGGCGTGCCTGTCAGCACCGTGAAACCCCCCGCCTCGCGCAATGCGATCGAGCCGGGGCATGGCACGATCGCGGCGACGCTGGCGCTGGCGCCACGCGCGTGTTCATCGCGCACGGCGCGCACGGCGGCCAGGCGCGCCGCGCCCAGGCGCCCGAGCAGGGGGGCCTGGCGCACCGTCACGCGCACCGGATTCCAGGCCTGCACCACCCCGGCCACCGGATCGAACGGCTCGTCCTCGGGCTCGAGCAGCACGTCGGAGACGCCCGCCCAGTCGGCCTCGGCCACCGCCAGCCAGCCGCGCCAGACTGGCGCGCCGGCGGGCCCGGCCTCCTGTTCCACCTCGTCAAGCAGCACGCCCAGCAGGTTGCCGCCGGGACCAGGCAGCGCGATCAGATCGCCCGGATGCCAGCGGCCGTCGCTCTGCAGCCCCCGCAGCGCGGTGCGCGCTGCCGCCAGGGCGCGCAGCGGCTGCGGCAGCTCGGGCGTCTGCGCGACCGCGCCGACCGCGGTCGCCAGCCGGGTGGCCGAGGCGTCCTGCGGCTCGTCGGGCGGCCGCGCGCCCAGCGCGCGGCGCACCTCGTCCAGCGGGGGCCAGAGCGCGACTGTGGACATGTTCATCTCCCGCGTTGTCATCATGTCCAAGACGCTTCAGCACCGAGGATTTGAAACACCTGGCCGATCACGGCCCAGTTCTCGGCACGGATCGGGATGCCCAGGGTGCGCTCGATCCAGTGGCCCAGGCGGGTGCGCCCGTAGTCGGCCGGCAGGGCGCCCCGGTGATGCACCAGGCCCAGGCGCCCGGCGCGGTAGTGGTAGGAGGCGATCGCATGGCGCGCCGCCACGCTGGCCAGGCCGCCGGGCCGTTCCTGGCCGAAGCCCTCGCACAGCAGCAGGCGCTCGGGCTCCGGCAGGGCGCGGATGAACTGCCGCGCTGCCAGCGCCACCTCGGCCGCGCTCAGCCCATGCTCGGCGAGCGCGGCGGCCGCGTCTTCCGGTGCCTCGTTCAGCCCGGCCGCATCGCGCGCCAGCTCGGGGTCGAGCGGCGCGCTGCGCCGAAACGCGCTGGCGCGCAGGCAGTCGATCAGGTAGCGCCGAAAGTAGGCACACAACGCATACGCGCTGGAGGGCGCGCTGTGGCCAGCGCGCGCGCGTGGCACGGCGCCCTCCGCCTCCTGGCCGGCATCCAGGCGCAGCACCTTCAGGTAGATGAACTGTGCCACCAGTTCCTGGCGCGATTCGCCCAGCGCTGCCAGTTCCGGCGGAGCGCAGCCTTCGAGCGCGCGCTGCACCAGCCGGTAGCCCAGTTCCATGTCGTCGGGCGTGAGGCGCTGGCGCCGGCACCACAGGCGCGTCAACACCACGCTGTCGTCGACGCTCAGGCTGTCCTGCATGGCGGCACGCTTCCTTCAGGCGCCCGCGCCCAGACGCGCGCCGTCGGCAGCCGCCAGCCCGCGCCACTCGCACGACGCGCCCGAATCCCTGGACCCGATCATCCGCATGCCAGCAACTCCCGCGCCCGGTCGGCACGTCGGCCCACGGTCACGGTTCGGCGTCGCCCGCCTCGACGCAACTGTCCTCGTCCGCAACCAGGCAGTCGGGCAGGTCGAGGGCAGCCCCGCCGCGCGTGCGCGGACCGGACCCGGTGGTCGCCACCGCCACGTTCATGCCGCGCGGCAACAGCACCCACATTTCGCCACGCTGCTTCATGCGGCGCGCCGAGCTGGCGGCGCTGGGACCGGCGCCAAAGAAGTAATCCGCCCGGACCGCGCCGCGGATCGCGCCACCGGTGTCCTGAGCCAGGGTCAGGCGCTGGATCGGTGCGCCGGTGGCGGGCTCCTGGGTCGAGACGAACACCGGATAGCCCAGCGGCGTGCTGCGCGGATCGACGGCGATCGAGCGCCCGGCCGTCAGCGGCACGCCGAGCGCGCCGACGACGCCGGGCACGCTGGGCGGCTGGGCGCGAAAGAACACGTAGCTCGGATCGGTGTTGCCGGTGCCCAGCGTCACGCCGGCGCGCGCCACCTGGCCCGGCACCGCCACCGGCCCGGACTTGACCGGACGCACCAGCGAGAAGCCGCGTGTCAGCGTGCCCGCGGTGACGTCGTCCTCGGCATCCTCATCGTCGTCGAGCTCCAGCTCGACGAAACCGCCGCGCACCGCGACGCCCTTGCTCTTGCCGCCCTTGCCCTTGGCCAGCATCGGCCGGAACGGGTGGCCGTTCTGTTCCGCATACGCGATCTGCAATACGCTGCCGTCGGTCATGCGGATGCGGCCCGAGCCCTGGATCTGCAGCTCGTACAGCGTATTGGCGTCGCGCACGAAGGCCAGCACGGCAGCATTCGGCGCACCGCGCGCCTCGATCTCCTGGCGTGTGTAGTAGGGCACCAGGCGCCGGCCCTCGATGCGCAGTCGGGCCCGCCGATCGAGCGCGCTGCGATCGACGCTGGCCAGGTCCAGCGCATAGAGGTCGCTGGCCTTCATGTCGCGCGTCGACAGGCCCTTCTGCACCAGCACCGAAGTGCCGTCGACGCGCGCCGCCACCGTGCCGCTGCGCTCGGGCGGCAGGGCGCGCGTGTCCAGGATCAGCATGTCGCCGGGGGTGGCGTAAACGGGGTAGATGAAGGGCGGTGCGTAGCGCCGGCTGCCCTCGATCTCGGGCTCGAAATAACCGGTCACCACGCCATTCGGCCGCCGGTCATCATCGCGGATCTGATAGACGTTGAACTCGCGCTCGTAGAAGCCGCGAATCGCCGCGGGACTGCGCGCATCCACCGCCTGCGCGCGCCCGCACAGCGCACGCCATGACGCGGCGCGCGTTCCGAGACGCTTGCAACTGGCGATGAAGGCTGGCCAGCCGGCCTCGAAATCGTCACGCCCCCAGCCCGGGAGCGCGTCGAAATTCGACTCGGTGTAGGTCGCATGGCGCGTCGAGAAGCTGCGCGCCTGACCGACCACGCTGCCGGCGCCCAGCGCGGGCCCGGCAGGCGCCGCAGCGGCCGCCGGCGCGGGGACGCTGGGTTCCGGGACCGGCGCCGCCGGCGCCGGCGCGGTGGTCGCGGTCGGCTCGGGCGGTGCCTGCCACAGCGGCGCGCAGGCCGCCACGGCCAGCCCCACGCCCAGCAGGGCAACGCACCGGCCGGCCCGCTGCAGCGACGCATCCAGGGTTTCGAATTCGAAGTTCATGACCTGCTCCTCATGACATCCAGACCAGTCGCGCGAGCGCACCTCGACATGCGGCTGCCGCGCCACGTGCGGCAGCGCATCGAGGCGCGTCGCCTCTTGCGAGACGATCGGATCGCGCATGTTTCAAAGTCGGGACGCGATTGCTGCCAGGTTTTCGATCGACGCATCACGCCCTCCGGTCCGCTTCACTTCTCGGTAATCTCGAAATGCGCGACGCCCCAGGCGTCCGCGCAGCCCGCCTGGCCCTCGGGACAGATCACGTGCCCGAGCAGCGGCGTCGGTCCGTCGCCACGGGCCTGCTCGAGCGCCGCCAGCACGGCGGTCGGGAACTGCGGAAACACGCCGCCGGCCAGCACGCCGGACTGGGTGAAGTCGCGCTCGCGCGCGCTCACCAGCACCGCGAACCGATCCACGCCGGCCGGTCCGCCGGCCTCCATCGCCCAGGAGGCGCGCGGCAGTGTCAAGGTCTGGCCGGGCGCAATCTCGTTGCGCTTGTCCAGGGCATTCGGGAACAGCAGGTACATCTCGCCCTGGCTGTCGAGCAGGAACACGTAGACGAAGCCGGCGCGATTGCTGCTGACGTCGAAGGCGAGCTGGTCCTTGCCGATCACCACCTGCGCCTTGCCCGGCCTGGCCGTGACGTCGAAACCCGGCGTGGCGCCCAGCGCCAGGGCCTGCAGCGACTCGACCGGCGTGCGCTCGCTGGCCGGCGGGGGCACGACCGGAACCGCCGGAGCAGACGGCTCGGCCACTGCAACCGGCGGCGCTGGCGGCGAGGCAGGAGCCGGGCTGGCGGGCGTCGCGGCGGTCTCGGCCGGCGGTTCGGGTGCCGGCACCTCTGGCGGCGCGCGCAGCAGCCACCACGCGCCGCCGCCCAGCAGCAACGCGACCAGCACACCGGCCCCCAGCAGGGTGCCGCGCCGCGAACCGCTGGCGGCGGGCCCCGGCGCCCCGCTGGCGGGGGATGCCGCGCGCGGCACGAGCACCGTGGCACCGGCGTCGCCCTGGTCCAGTCCGAGCAGGGCGCGGAACGCGGCCACCGACTGCGGGCGCGCCTCGGGTCGCACGGCCAGGCCGGCGTCGATCGCAGCCAGCAGCCCGGCGCTGTAACGCTGCCGCAGCGCCGCGTCCTGCGCCAGCGGGACGTAGCTGTCCGACAGGATGCGGCCGACCGAAGGCGGTGGCACGCGGCCCGTGACGGCCACGTGCAGCACCGCCGCCAGGGCGTAGACGTCGGTCCAGGCGCCCTGGCGCATGTCGGGCATCTCGGCGTACTGCTCGATCGGCGCGTAGCCGGGCTTGAGGATGACCGTGATGGCCTGGGTCTTGTCGCTGATGACGCGGCGCGCGGCGCCGAAGTCGAGCAGCACCGGGCGATCGCTGCCGTCCAGCAGCATGATGTTGTCGGGCGCGATGTCGCGGTGGTAGCACTGCGCGGCGTGCATCACGGCCAGGGCCTGTGACACGCCATCGACGATGCCGAGCAGCCAGGCCTCGTCGGCACCCCCGCTTGTGCCGGCGAGCGCCTGGCGCAGGGTGCGCCCCTGGTAGTACGGCATCACCAGGTAGGTGGTGCCGCGCTCCTCCCAGAAGCGGTAGACCTTGACCAGCGACGGGTGGTCGAACTGGGCCAGCAGGCGGGCCTCGTTGATGAACGAGCGCATGCCGAGGTCGAAGGTCTCGCGCTGGCGCTCCGACAAGGGCACGATCGAGCCGCTGGCGGAGCGCGTGGCGAGCGAGCCGGGCAGGTATTCCTTCAGGGCGACCACGCGCTCGAGCGTGTGGTCCCAGGCCTCGTAGACCACGCCGAAGCCGCCCTGGCCAATCAGGCGCGTGACCTCGAATTCCGCCACGCGCGTGCCGGCGGCCAGCACCGTCGCGCCCTCGGCGGCGACCGCGGGCGCGGCGGGAGCACCGGATGCCTGAGACGCCAGCACCCGCGTGGCGTCCTGCGGGACCCCCGTAGCGCCCACGCGGGTGGCGTCGTCCGCGCTATCGGGCATGGCATCCTCCCGGCACGTGGGCGCACGCGCCTGCCGGCCAGCGTGGTGCAGGCATCCTCATGTCCCCAGCGCTCCCGACACCGGCAGGCCGGCCAGGTCGAACAGCAGGTCGAAATGCGCGCCGCGGGGCCAGCCCTCGCACACCAACGGCGCGCCCAGGTCCCGGTCGCTGTGCCAGTGGCTGTGGCCGGGCGCCGGCAGCGGCACCGGTTCGTCTCCGGCGCGCGGCGCCTCCGCCTGGGCGAAGCGCCTTGCCAAGCCCCGCTCGAGGTCCTCGGGACCCTGGTCCTGCTCCAGTGCCTGCAGGGCGGCGTCGGCCGCGCCGCGCCACCAGCCCCGCACCGAATGACCGTGCTCCTGCACGGCCTCGCGCACGCTCTGCACGATCACCAGCGGAAAGTAGCGGCCGACGCGATCGACCGAGGGCATCAGCACGCCCAGCCAGGCCTCGGGCGTCAGCACGCCCGGCCCCACGGCAAAGCACCACAGCGGTGCATTCAGGTAGGCGCTCTGCCAGCCGGCATGGCGCGCGCGCAGCTTGCCCAGTTCGGCTTGCAGCCAGCCGTCGAGACACGCGCGCGGCGCGTCGGGCAGGCGGCGATGCGAGAAATCGCCCGCGCCGGGCAGCTTGCCCCACCAGCCCGGCAGGGCGCTCACAGGCCCCGTGGACATGCGAACTCCCGCAGCTCGCGCAGCCGCACCGGGTGCTGCACGCTGTTGGCCGTGACTTCGAGGCGGGTGCGGCGCCCGTCGATGGCAAAGGTGATGAAGAAGCGCTCGGGCGCGTCGGCCGGCTCGAGCTGGGCCTGGTCGAAGGCGCGGAACAGCGCCCACGGGCCATCCACCGTCAGGCCGGAGGCGCCACCGCCAGCCGAGGGCGGGCTGAGCTGCACGCGCACCTGGTTGCTGCCCTTGGGTCCGGGCCATTGCACCGCCATCGGCACCACCGGGCCGTGCGAGTAGCGCACCAGCTGCCCGTCCACGTCGAGGATGAACTGCGTGATGCTGGCGTCCATCTCGACCGGACGGAAATCAAAGCGGATCGAGGGCGTGCGCCCGCCGGCGCGGAAGAAGATGTCGCGGATGCGGGCGGCGCGCTCGAACTGCGCCAGGGCCGCGGTGGTGATGGCGCCCTGCTCGGCCACCGGCTTGTAGCGCCAGGGCCGCGTGCTGGTGTCGACCAGCGCCGCCAGGCGCTTCTGGAAGAACTCGTCCATCAGCCCGCCCGGGCCGAACATCTGGCCGAAGTCGTCGGGCAGCACGTCGCGGTTGCTGCGCGGGTCGAACGGGTAGCGCCCGGCAATGGCGCGCTGGCAGAACTCCGCCACCGGACGCAGGTCCTGGCTCAGGTTGTCGCGCTCCGCCACGCGCGCCTCGGCGGCGCCAGTCTGGCTCAGGTTCTCGACCATCGAGCGCACCGGCTCGGGCAGGCGCGCGGCGTCGGCGCGCAGCTTGCCGGCAACGTCGCCGGGCGGCGGCGAGCTGCGGCTCTTGAGCGCTGTGTCGACCGCGTTCAGGTAGACGTAGACTTCGTTGAACAGCTTGAGCACGTCGTCGATCGGCGCCGGCTGGCCCGCCGGTGCGTCGACCAGGCGGTGCAGCGGCTCGAAGCGGTCGTCGACGATGCTCTCGATCGGCTTGCCGGGGACCTCCGTCGCCGGCGCCGCGCCGCCGCCCAGCAGTTCCTCCAGGTTGCGCCGCGTGCCGCGCACCGCCTGTGCGGCCCGGTCCAGCGCGCCGCCCGCGCCGTCCTTCTTCGCCGGCACCAGCGTGGTCTCCTTGGCCACCGCGCGCAGCAGGCGCGCCAGCGGCGAGTCGGCGCCCGACAGCACGCGCGCGACCTCGATGCTTTTCTCGACGCCACCGCCGCGCACCAGGCGCAGGTCGGCCAGCAGGCCTTCCCAGGTCGAGACGTATTCACGCAGGTAGAGACGGCGCACGCGGTCCGTGAGTTCCGGCAGCGCCAGCGCATCGCGCGCGCGGCTGGCGCCGCCCGCATCCAGCCCCAGCACCCAGGGTTCCTCGGCCGCGAGCTGCGGCGTCACCTGGGCCACCGCCTGCTGGAAGCGCTGGTGGTAGCCATCGTAGGTGAACAGGCCGGGCACGCCATCCGCCAGCGGCTTGCCGCTGGCGCGCTCGAACACCAGCGGCGCCGATGGACCGGCTGCCGCGGCCACGCTGAAATCGGGGACGCCCCGCGCCAGGCGCTGGCGCTTGAGCCGGCTGAAGATGCGCTGTTCGAGCGGATAGCTGGCCAGCATGGCGCGCACGTTGCGCACCAGCGCCTCGTCCATCTGCAGCGGCGTGCGCGGCGGTCCCTGGTCCACCAGCGCATTGAGCTGCTGCTCGAGCTGGCGCACCTGCGTCTCGGGAATGCCGCGATCCAGCGAACGCGACCAGTCCAGCAGCACCCAGGCCTTGAGCGCTTCGGCGTCGAAATGCTCCGGCTGGTGCAGCATCAGGTAGGCCTTGAGCGCCTCGTAGGTGAATTCGAGATCCTCCTTGCCGGCGCCGCGCAACTGCGCCTCGATGCGGCGCGTGACCAGCGGCAGCAGCACGTCGTCGAGCGCGTGGCGGTGCGCCAGCGCCGCGGCGGCGTCGATCTTGTCGCCCTGGTAGAAGCCGGCGGTCATGGCCAGTGGCGGGTCGCCCTCCCCGTTCTCCGGCACGCGCCACACGTCCCGCAGCGCCGCGAGCACGGGCGCCAGCGCGGTGATGCCGTGGCGCGGGTCCTGGACCTGGCTGGGCAGCTGCGCAAGCTGCTCCTGCATCGGCGCCACCCGCGCGTCGACCGCCGCCAGGTAGCGCGTGTTGCGCCAGGCACTGAAGCCGCCCAGCGCCAGCAGGCCGACCGCGAGCAGGCCCAGCAGGGTCAGCGCCGCCGCGCGCGACACGTGGCGCCGTCGCTCGGCCTTCATGTCGGCGCCGGCCAGCAGCTGCTCGGGAAACACCACCTCCTTCAGCAGGGTGGTCAGGAAGTAGCTGCGCGCGCTGCCGGACTGTGCCGGCAAGGCCGCGCGCGGCAGCGCAAAGCTGCGCGCCAGCGCGCCCATGACGCGGTCGATCGGACTGCCTTCCTGGGTGCCGCTGGTGAAGTAGACGCCGCGCACCAGCGGCGCATGCGTATAACGCGAGCCCACGAACACCTGGTTGAGCAGGTCCTCCAGCGCCGGTCCCATCGCCGCGAACTGCGCCGGGAAGGCAAAGATGTCGGCGCGGCGCGCGCTGTCGCCCTCCTGCTGCAGGCGGTCGACCAGGCCGTCCGCCAGGCGCTGGGCCAGCAGGCCGAACTCGCGCCCGAAGAACGGCCCGACGCCCTTCTCGGCCAGCTCGCCGCCTTCCTGTTGTGCCAGCGTGAAGCCCAGCACCTGGGCGCGCTGCGCCTTGCCCAGGTCATCGAAGTAGGCCGTGAAGCCGTGCAGCAGGTCGGCCTTGGTGACCAGCACGTAGACCGGCAGGCGCGTGGCCAGGCGTGCGTCCAGCTCCTGCAGCCGCGCGCGCAGCGCCGCCGCGTGCGTGCCGCGCTCGGCCGGCCCCTGCTGCAGCAGGTCGGCGGCGCTGACGGTAAGCACCACGCCGTTGAGGGGCCGGCGCGGGCGCGTCTTCTTGAGCAGGTCGAGAAACGCGTCCCAGGCCTGCCTGTCGCCCGCCTGGTCGCTGTCCTGGGTGGTGTAGCGCCCGGCGGTGTCGATCAGCACCGCCTCGTCGGTGAACCACCAGTCGCAGTTGCGCGTGCCGCCGACCCCGCGGATCGCGCCCGGCCCGTATTTTTCGGCCAGCGGAAAGCTCAGTCCCGAGTTGACCAGGGCCGTCGTCTTGCCCGATCCGGGCGCGCCGATGAAGACGTACCAGGGCAGTTCGTAGAGGTAGCTGCCGCCCGATACCGACAGCCAGTCGCGCCACCCGGGCTTGCCGCCGGCGCGGTGCAGGCGCATCTGGCGCAGCGTGCGGATGGCCTCGCCAAAGCGCTGGTCCAGCACCTGCGACTCGCCCGGCGCGGCGTCCTGCAGCGGCGCCGCCGCCGGCCGCGCGAGCTGGTCGGTGAGCTGACGGCTGGCCCGCCGCGCGCGCCAGCGGCGCCAGCCGTACGGCAGCAGCACCAGCAGCGCGATCACGCCGATCAGCAGCGCGCGCGCCGCGGGACTGGCCAGGGGCGTCGCAGTGCCGACCTGCACCACCGGGCCGATCCACCAGATCAGCACGGCCAGTGTCAGCAGTGCCAGCAGCATCAGCACGATCGGCGTCAGCAGGGCCCGCAGCGCGAACGTCAGCGGCGACAGCAGGGTGCGCAGCAGCGAGCCCATCAGCGTGCTCCCGTCTCGGCGGCGGGCGTCGCGCCCGCGCCGGTGAACAGCACGATGTCGACGCGGCGGTTTTGCGCGCGCCCATCGGCTGTGTCGTTGCTGGCCACCGGCTCGGCATCGGCACGGCCCTCGGCGCGCAGGCGTTCGGGCGCCACCGGCGGACTCAGCGCGGCGCGCACGCCCTCGGCGCGCGCCGCCGACAGCTGCCAGTTGGACGGAAAGCGCAGCGAGCGGATCGGCACGTTGTCCGAATGCCCGGTGATCAGCACCGCGCCCTGCACCTCGGACAAGGCCTGCGCGATGCGCGCGAGCACCGGCAGCGCGCGCGCCATCGGCTCGGCGCTGCCCGAAGCAAAGAAGCTGTCGCCGCGCAGCCGCACCGTGCTGCGGTCGGCCTCGTCGGTGACCGTCACCAGGCCTTGCTTGATCTCCGGCTCCAGGAAGCGCGCCAGCCGCGGCGGGGCTGGCATCGCCGCCGGCGGCGGCGTCGGCACCCCCGGCGCGCGCAGCGCCGCCACCGCGGCGTAGGTCGTATCCGAACGCTGGCCCAGCGCCACGCGCGCGCCGAACCAGGCCAGCCCCAGCAGCAGCAGCAGTGCGGTGCCGATCACCCAAAGCGGCACCGCGTGTTGCAGCGCCCGGCCCGTGGCGCCGGCCCCGCGCCAATGCGGCGACAACTCGGCCTCCAGCGGGCCGCGCTGCTTGCGGATCAGCTCGGCCAGGCGCTGGCGCACCGCCTCGAGCTGGGCGCGGCCGTTGTCGAGCACGCGGTAGCGTCCCTCGAAGCCGAGCGCCAGCACGCAGTAGATCAGCTCGAGCAACTGGCGGTGCGTGGGCACGTCCTGCGCCAGCCGGGCCAGCAACTGGAAGACCTTCTCGCCGCCCCAGGTCTCGTTGTGGAACTGCACCAGCAGGCTCTGCTTGTTCCAGCCCGACTGCACGCCCCAGGGCGTGTTGGCCACGGCCTCGTCGAGCGCCGTGCACAGCACGTAGCGCGCGCCCAGCACGCTTTCGGGCGGCTGGCTGGCGGCGCGCGCATCGGCGTCGAAGCGGCGCACGGCCTCGCCCGCCGCGGCGCGCAACGCCGCAGCGTCGGTCGGCTGCACCGTGCTGCGCAGCCGGGCCATCAGCAGCAACAGGGGCGTCGCGGCCGCCACCAGGGGATTGAGCGCCGCCAGATGACTCAGGTCGGCCGGCGGCGGCGCAGCGTCGGCGCCATCGGGCGGCGCGGCCGCTGGCCGGGCCGCTGCGCGCGGCTGCGGCTTGACGATGGTGCGTTCCGACTCGAAGGCCGCAAACGGGTCGGGCGGATTGCTCATGGCCGCATCTCAGTTATCCATGGACCGTGGCACTGGGCGCAACGCATCGAACGCCACGGCTCCAATGGCCGCGGAGCCGGCCACGCGCGGGCACCCGTGGCCGGGGTCTCCCTGGCCACTGGACGCGTCCCCCTTGGGGGAAGGAGCGAAGCGACATGGCGGGTATCCCATCTCATCCCCGGATGGCCCAGAAGGCCAGCTCCAGCCCCGGAAAATCGCCGGCGATGTGCATCGCCATGCCGCCCGACTGCTCGAGCTGGCGCCACAGGTCGCTGCTGCGGGTTTCCAGCTCGAAGTAGCTGGCGCCGCTGTGAAAGGGAATCTGCCGCGGCGCCACCGGCAGCGGCGTGAGCGCCACGCCGGGCAGCTGCAGGTTCACCAGGTCGCGGATGCGCTCGACCGGGCCGATCTTGACCTGGGTGGGGAAGCGCGCGCGCAGCACCTCGCCCGCCATCTGCGACTGCACCGCCAGCACGAAGGTGGCGTGGCGCTGCAGCTCGACATCGGGAATCAGCGCCACGCGCACGCCGTGCTTGCGGTCGTGCAGCTCGATCCGAATCGCGGACTGCTCCAGCACCATGGACAGGCTGCGCCGCAAATCGTCCATCAGCGGTCGAAAACAGGCCTGAAGGTCGTCGTGCACGTAGAGCGGCAGACGCGCCGCGCGCCGTCCGTCGCGAAACGTCGCCAGGTCGCCGGCCAGCGCCAGCGCGCATTCGAAGAAATGCGCCGGGTGCAACGCCGGGCTGGCCGCGAGGTGGGCGAACACCGGCTCGTGGCGATTCACGGTCTGCAGCAGCAGGAAATCGGCGATCTCGGCGACGCCGCCCGTGCCACCCTGGCTCAATCGGCCCGCCAGCGCCTCGCCGCGCTGGCGCAGCAGGCCGACCAGCTCGTCCAGCCAGCCGCGCAGCCCCGCATGCGCCCCGCTGTCGAGCATCGGCGGCACGTGGTCGCGCGCCAGCACGAGCTGGTTGTCGGCGCGCCGCTCGGTCACGCGCGCCACGCCCAGCGTGATCCAGGCATCGTCCGCCTCGCGCGCCAGCATCAGGCGTGCATGCAACTGGCCCAGCTGCAGCAGCGCCGTGCGCTCGCCGGCGGTGTTGGAGTCGGGCACTTCCTCCTCGACCACGCGATGGCGCACCAGCGGCTCGAACTCCTCGACATCCGCCTCGCGCGCGCCAGGACGGCGCAGCGGCAGCGCCAGCACGACCAGGGCATCGCGTTCGTTCGCCGGCAGTTCCAGCGGCTCGGGCAGCGGATCGACGCCCGGCATGTCGAAGCCGGTGCCATCGCCAAACAGCCCGGACGCGCGCACCAACGCCAGCTTGCCCAGCGCCAGCGCCGCCATGTCGAGCTCCAGTTCGGCGAAACCCCAGGCCCAGGCGTGGGTGGCGCGCAGGCTCAGGTGGCGTGCGTGATCCAGGCTGCGCTCGCTCTGTTGCAGATGCTGCGGCTGCAGCAACATGCCTTCGCTCCACACCACTTTGGATCGCCAGCTCAACTTGTGCTCCCGAAATCTGAACTCCGGCACCGCACGGGCACGCCGCAGCGCCCTTTAACCGGAAGTTACAGTGTCCGGGTGATGGCCCTCAAGGCCAATCCGCCGAATGGCCTAGACGTTCGGCTGGTGGCCGCACGCATCGGGCCACGCATGACGCGTGACCCATGACGTCGCCGCGGGCGCGGCGTCGATGACGCATGACCCGGCCTGGCGACTGGCCTGTCATGCTGGAGCCAGTCGGGGCCATGCGCCATGGCCCTGAGCGCGAGGCAGTCCCGGTTTTCGCGGTGCACCGCAACAGCCACGACGTCCGGACGGCACGGCTCAAGCGGCCGCGGAGCCGGCCACGGGCGCATCTCCCCTCAGGAGGAAGACGCCGCAGGCAGCACGGCGAGTGCTTCAGGTCATTTCCGCATCGTGCTTCGCGCCACCCGCAACGCCGGTAACGACGCGGCTCCGATGGCCGCGGAGCAGGCCAGTCGAGGCGGCCGTGGCCGGGGTTTCCCTGGCCACTGGCTGCGTCCCCCTTCAAGGAGGAAGACGCCACAGGCAGCACGGCGAGTGCTTCAGGTCATTTCCGCATCGTGCTTCGCGCCACCCGCAACGCCGGTAACGACGCGGCTCCGATGGCCGCGGAGCAGGCCAGTCGAGGCGGCCGTGGCCGGGGTTTCCCTGGCCACTGGCTGCGTCCCCCTTCAAGGAGGAAGACGCCACAGGCAGCACGGCGAGTGCTTCAGGTCATTTCCGCATCGTGCTTCGCGCCACCCGCAACGCCGGTAACGACGCGGCTCCGATGGCCGCGGAGCAGGCCAGTCGAGGCGGCCGTGGCCGGGGTTTCCCTGGCCACTGGCTGCTTCCCCCTTCAAGGGGGAAGACGCCGCAGGCGGCACAGGGGTACCCTATTCCGCCGTCAGCAACTTCACCTGGGCTGCGTATTCGGCCTCGATGCGATCGAGCCGCGCTTGGCGTGCCGCCTCGTTGATCCATTGCGCCTCCAGTGCCTGCTGGCGGGCGTGGCGGTAGGCGATGCGCGCCGCGCCGAGCAGCGAGCGGTTGTCCGCCGCCAGGAAGCCGGCGAGATCGTGCAGGGCCTTGAGCACCCGGCGCTGCCGGTCGGCCAGTTCGGACTCGCCCCGACCGTAGCCGGCGAGGAAATCCTGCACCGCCATGCGCAGCCGGGCGTCGAAGCTGCTGCGCACCACGATCTGGCCGTGCGGAATCAGCTCGGACGCCCAGAGCACGTGCAGCCGTGCCGCCTCGACCGGAAACTGCAGCGTGAAGCGCTCGAAATCCGCGGTATTGCTGGTGGCCAGGTCGGCTTCGCCGTTGGCCACTGCCAGCGCGATGCGCTGATGCGTGCCGACGATCTCGCTCGCAAAGCGCGTCTCCATGGCGATCTGGTGTGGCGCGAAGAACTCGAGCTGGGGCACGATGAAGCCCGACAGCGACTGCTTCTCGCCACGCGCCAGGCGCCAGGAGTCCGGGTCCGCCATCAGTTCGTCCAGCGTACTGCGCGGCCCCTGCGCACGCGCCAGCAGGATCGCTCGGTAGCCCGGCAGGCCGTCGTGGCGCGTCACCTGCGCCACCACCCGCATGCCGCGCCGCGTCACGGCCTCGAGCGCCATGCGGCCCGACAGGAAGGCCATGTCGACCTCGTCGCGCGCAATCGCCCCGGCCAGTGCCTCATAGCTGTTGGCCGACAGCATGGTCACGGGGTGCTTGAGGCTGCGCTCCAGGTCCGCCAGCAACGGCGCCCAGTCGTTGCGCGAGTCCAGGGTGCCACCGATCGGCAGGACGCCGAAGCGCAGGGCCCGGCCGATCGCCGGCGGCGCCTCTCCGAGTCCCGATGACGCGTCCTGCGCCGGCGCCAGCCGCGGCCAGGCCAGCGCCAGCAGCACGGTGCTCAGCAGCCAATCACGTCTTGATCCGGACACTGGCATCTCCCTGTTCCAATCGGCCGTCACCGCCCTCTTCTCCTTGCCCAGGATGCCTGTTATTCTCGTCCAGCAAGAAAATAGAGCAAGTTCGCACGTCCGGGCAATTGGGTTCATGCGACGACATGCCGGCACCACACGCCGTCAACGCCGCGAAAGCCTGAACCCAAATCCGGCCGTCGGATGCACTTGCCAGTGTCGCCGTCGGCGTGTCAGGCAAGAGTGAGTGCCCCGGCGCCAAGGGCGCTTGCGCGCCTTTGGATGGCACGGACGGGCCCAGCCTCTGGCTGGGCCACGCAGTTGTGTGCGCGACAACGGGCAACGCCGCAGGGCGCGTCGAGGGTCGGGCCAGCGGGCGCATGGCGCGCTCACCCACCCGGTGAACCCGACAGAAGACGCCAAACCCGATGTCTGCGTTGGTTTCGAGACATTCTCAAGCGGTCAATTGCCGGATTTAGGATCAAGCACCAACCGTTCATCGAATCTGCGCCATGCACGTTCCCGCCCGCAGGTCGCCCTCCTGGCCCCGGCTGTCGCTGCCCCAGCAGCTCCTGCTGTTGGCCGTGCTGCCGGCGATCCTGGCGACGACCGCCGTGCTGGTGGTGACCACGCTGCAATACCTGCGCGGCCTCGAGGCACTGATCCAGGCCAACGCCCAGACCCTGGCCTACCAGCTCGCCGCGTCCGCCGAAGCGCCCCTGGAGACGCTTGACCGGCGCGCCCTGCTGCGGATCGCGCGCACGGGAGCGGCCCAGCCCAACACGCAGGGCGTGCGCATCTGGTCGGCCGAAGGCGAGCTGATGGCGCACGCCGAATCGGGTGGGGCGCCCGCACCGCAGGGCCTCGAAGTGGCGGCACCGATCGCCGACGCCCGCGGCGTGGCAACCGGCCAGGTGGTGGTCAGCATCGACCTGGCGGCGCTGCGCCAGGCCGAGCGCACGGGCTGGCGCTACTTCGCCCTGGCACTGGGCATCTGCGTGCTGGCGGTGCTGGTCGGCGGTGCCTGGGCGGCGCGCCGCATCAGTGCCCCGGTGCGGCGCCTGGACCGCGCCATGGCCCAGCTCGGGGCGGGTGAACCGGCCCAGGTCGCAGAAACCGGCCCGGCGGAAATCCGCCGCCTGCAGCAGGGCTTCAACCGCGCGGCACAGGCACTGGCCGGGCACCGGCTGGAGATGGAGGCGCGCATCCGCGAGGCGACCGAGGAGCTGGCGCGCAAGAACGAGCAGATCGAGCGCGCCAGCCAGGCCCGCATGCGCCTGCTGGCCGCGGCCAGCCACGACCTGCGCCAGCCACTGCACGCGCTGACCCTGTTTTCCGATGGCCTGGCGCGGGGCGAGACCGATCCCGTGCGGCTGCAGCGCATCCACCACGTGCAGGAATGCGTGGCCTCGCTCGACCACCTGTTCGCCGAACTGATGAACCTGACCCAGCTCGACGCCGGCACGCTGCGCCCGCGCTGGACCCGCTTCGCGCTGGACCGCGTGTTCGAGGACGTCAGTCGCACCTTCCGGCCGCTGGCCGAGGAGCGCGGCTTGCGCCTGGTGGTGCGCCCCACCCCGGTCTGGGTGCATTCGGATTTCACGATGCTTTCGCGCATCCTCGCGAACCTGGTCGCGAACGCCCTGCACCATACCGCCGAAGGCGGCGTACTGGTCGCCGCGCGGCGCCGCCGCAACGGGGTGCAGATCGACATCGTCGACACCGGCGTCGGCATTGCGCCCGAGCACCAGCCCCATGTGTTCGAGGAGTTCTACCAGATCGACAACCAGCCGCGCCAGGGCAGGACGCAGCGCCATGGCCTGGGCCTCGGCCTGGCCACGGTGCAGCGGCTGGCGCAACTGCTGCGCATCCCGATCTCCCTGCAGTCGGTGGTTGGTCGCGGCACCTGCATGCGGCTGCGCCTGGCCACGGTGGCGCCGCATGCACCCCACCCCACCGCGCCGCCCCATGGGGGCGTCGACGCCCTGCGCGACCTGCGCGTGCTCGCCATCGACGACGAGCCGATCATCCTGCAAGGCCTTCACGAAGCGCTGTCGCACTGGGGTTGCACCGTGCTGACGGCGCACTCGCGCAGCGAGGCGCTGCAGCGACTGGACCAGTTCGATGCGCCGCCGCAGGTCGTCATCTGCGACCTGCTGCTGCCGGGCGGCGACAACGGCATTGCACTGATGCAGGCGCTGGCCGAGCACCCGAACGGCATCCGCCCCGACACCGTGCGCCTGCTCGTGACCGGCGAAACCAAGCCCGAGCGCCTGCGCGCCGCGCGCGCCAGCGGCGCCACCATCCTGTGCAAGCCCGTGGCCCCGGCCGTGCTGCAACAGCACATCAGCGAACTGCTGGCCGCTCGGGGGAACGCCGCAGCCACTGCCACCGCGTGAGCGCCGTCGATCACGCGAACCCGCGTTCACACGGCGCATGACTTCGCCACGCTTCAACCTGGAAGCGGCATCAGAAATCGCTGCAGGCGTTGCGTCGCGAGGAGTCGATGCAGCTGGTCAGGCGCGGACGCACGCGCACGCGGGACCACTCACGCGCCAGCACGTCGCCTTCCACGTCCGCGCGATCTCCATCCAGCGGCGCGCTCGCCAGGCAGATCGGCGCGCCACCCAGGTTGCCGTCGTAGGTCGGGGTATCGCCTGGCAGGTCCAGGCCGGGAGTATCCCCGGGCAAGCCACCACCCACGACCTTCAGCGTCCCCGGCACCACCTCGAGCTGGTAGCCGGCGTCCGACGTGTAGTCGCCATTGATCTCATAGGAACCGATCGGACTGGCTGCGGTCGCATCGGTGCTCGGACTGCCGTGAATCGCGGCGGCGCTGTCGCCTGGACGCAAGCCGCTCACGGTCATGCCGAAGGGTGGGTTGGGCAGACCGACCGGACGCGTCACGTCGTTGATCGTCACGGTCGCCGTGGGACGCTGCGTGTAGATGAAGTGATTGTCGGTGGTGGATACGCTGACGCCGCAACTGCCCTCATAGGTGCAACCGTACAGGTTCGGCAGCGGCCCCGATCCGGCCATGCCGCCGCGCGTCTCGCCCTCCCAGGTATCGGCCCAGACGCGCCAGGGCGCTCCGCTGATGCTGCCGGCACCCGGATTCTGGAAGCGAGCCGCGGCCACCAGGTCGGTGCCCGCACTGCTGCTGGCCGGCATGGCCAGGGTCAGGTCGTCCGACAGCGTCTGCACCCGCACCAAACCACCCTGCAGCGAAGACACCTGGATCGGCTGCGGCGCATTCACCGCGGACGAGGCACCCATGAGGCTGAGCGGCCGCACACTCAGCGCATTCGCGTCCACATAGGCGAAATCTCCCGCAGCCGAGCCCGCCAGCGCGCCGGCGTCATTTTCGACATACTGCAGATCGACGTCGCCGCCGCGCGAACGCGCCAGCAACTCGTCCGCCTCGATATGCGCCCCGGCGTGCTGCCGGATGCTGCCGCCGCTGTCCAGTGCCAGCCGCGGCGCCTGCACGGGCGCATCGAGCTGGATGCCGCCACCGGCTCCGTTCTGCAGGGTCAGCGCATAGGGCACCGCAATGGCGCCGTCGACCGTGATCGGCCCGGCGTGCACGTCACTGCCGACGACCACTGCCGTGCCGGCCGACAGGCGCGCGAGTTCGTCGGGCGACAGGGCAAAGCCCGTGCCGCTGGCCGCGCCCAGTTCGATCGCGTCTCCCGGGCGATCGGTCCAGGCCGACCCATCAAAACCCCCGGGACGCAGGTTCAGCATGCCGCCGGCCTGCACAGAGCCGCTCGTGCCGACGACCAGCGCATCCGCATTGCCGTCGTTGAACGCGCGCAAGCTGGCATCCCCGCCCGTCGCGACGCGCCCATCAATCTGGAGCCCGGTGGAACCGCCATTGCTCGATGCGGCCGAGCCGACCACGTCGACCGAGCCGCTCTGCGACTCGATCCAGCTGTCGCTGTCGAGGAGCACGCCCGCCTCGGGTGCCACCGCAAGGCCATCCTGCACGTGGCCATGCACGGCCACGCTGCCGGCCTGCGTTTCGATGCTCGACCCGCGCAATGCCACGCCGTTGCCGGGGTCGAGTTGCGAGTTGTTCCCCACCCCCGTGACCGAAACCGCGCCCGTGCCACCGGCCGTCACCGTGCTGTTGCTCAGCTGCACCCCGCCCCCGGTACTGCTGAAGCCGGCCAGGGCGATCGAGCCGCTGGCGCTCTCCAGCACGGTGTCGCCCAGGTCGATCGCCCAGCCTCCCGCGCCATCCGTCCAGTTGGCCTTCATGCCGATGTCGCCGCCATTGGAGCGGGCCGTGAGGCCTTGCAGCGCGATCCGGCCGCCGCCGGTTGCCGGATCGGCGGCATGGTTGTGCGCGTCGGCGTTCAGGTGGACGTTCAACGGGCCGGCACCGGCGCTGGACTCGATGGTGATGCCGGCGCCCGGGGAGCCCGTCAAAGCCGATGCCGAGGTGATGCTGCGGTCGGCGTTGATGGTGAAGCCCACCGGCGCACCCGCCGCCGTGCGCTGGATCAGGATCGGTGCATTGACGTCGTTGAAAACGACATCGCCCCCGGTCGACGTCCCGCCCGCGGGAGTCACCACCGTCACGTTGGTGCCGGTATCGAGCGCAGCGCTGATGGTAGAGTCGTACAGGGTATTCGTCGCGCCGGCGGCGGGCCCGGGGGTGATGGTCAGGTCCTGCGGATCCAGCAGCCAGGTTCCGGCCTGCCCGCCGGGGGCGGTGGCCGAGGCATCGACCGCAAAGCCCGAGCCGATGGAAAAGGAGCCGCCGCTGGTCTCGATGGCGCCCCCATCGGCTGCGCCGCCGCTGCCGCCGCGCGCCGTCAACCTCCCGTCCAGGACCAGCGCGCCCGCGGCGTTGACCTGGATGCGGCCGCCCGAAGCCGAACCCACACCGTCGGCATCGAGCGTGCCCCCGAGGTACACGTCCGCGACCGGCTCGGTCTGGTTGTCCGCGCTGGCCTCCAGCGTGATCTCGCCGCCCCGGTTCGCCAGACGCCGGGCCTGGATCACCCCTTGCTGGTTGATCACCGCGCCGTACAGCGAGTCGGCCTTCAACAGCACGCGGCCGCCGTCGGCCTCGATCCGCCCACCCGCTTCATTGAAGATGCCCGCCGCGTCCGAGGACGAGGGCAGGTCGATGCGCAGCGTCGTCAGGCCGTCGCCGACCGGATCCAGCGTGATGCGGTCGCCGACGCCCAGCGCCACGGTGCCGCCGGGCGCCGAGATCAGGCCGCCGTTGGTCACCTGCTCGCCCAGCAGCGCCACCAGGCCGCCATTGCCCTGGGTGCGAATCTCCGCACCGGGATCGACCCAGACCCCGGAGGCTCCGCCCTCGCTCACCGCGAACTCGAGCGCCCCGCCTCTCATGAAGCGGTCGTTGCGCTCCGCCACCGTCGTGCCCGTCAGATCCAGCGTCGAGGCCACGATGCCGCCCACGTTGACCCGCGCGCCTGCGCCGAACAGCACGCCCCAGGGATTGATCAGGTAGACGTGGCCATTGGCGTTGAGCGCGCCGTCGATCTGCGAGGTCGTGTCGGTGATCACCCGGTTGAGCAGCACGCTGTTCGCGTTCGGCTGCACCACGTTGACCGTGCCGCCGGCACCGATCGAGAAATCGTTCCAGTGCGCGATGCCACGCTGCTGGGACTGCGTGATCGTCATGGTCGATCCGCTGGTGCTGGCCGACACGCCGCCGCTCGGTGTGGCGAAACCGCTGGGCAGTACCTGCGCCAGCGCCGGCACCAGGCCGGCGCCCAGCATGACGGCGGTCAGCCAGCTCAGGCGCGGCAGGGCGCGCCGGCCCCTGCGGGACGGATCATGGGTTTTCATGGCTCGGCTCCATCACGGCGGCCCGCTGCAAATTCAGAACGCCTTTTGCGCATGCACGAACAGGCGCGGGTTGCGCCCACCGCCATCGGCCAGACCACGGCGCGTGCCACTGCGCCAGGCCAGCGTGGCGTTCAGGCTGAAGTCGCCCGGTCGGCCCCAGGCCAGGCCGATGCCGGCGCCGCGCAGGCTGACGCCGTTGCCGGGCACGGACAGGCGCTTGGCCTGGCGCCCGTGCGCGGCGTCGTAGAACAGGTAGGGCGTGAGTTCGTCGGTGGCGGCCCAGCGCCATTCCAGGGTCTGGATCCAGCCCTGGTCCACCAGCGCCTCGCTGGCGGCATAGGCGCGCACCGCGCGCGAACCGCCCAGCGCCAGCCGCTCCGAGGCGTCCAGGTTCTTGCTGGCCCACTGGCCGCCGACGGAGTAGTACAGCGTGTGACGCGGTGCGATCGACTGCAGGCGCGAGAGCTGGAACAGCAGGCGCGAGAAACGGCCCGAGGTGTGCAGGCCGCCGGGCGCCTGGTCGGCCGCGCGCGCGGCGGCGTCGCCGATGCGCAGCCGCCCGGTGTACAGCGTGCCGTTGCTGGCGAAGTAGCCGCCACCCAGCCAGTCGTCGCGCCGCTCCCAGGCCCAGCCCAGTCCGACGTCGTGCACGCGCTTGCCCAGGCTCACGTCGACGGCGCGGTATTCGTCCTTCAGGCGCTTGGACTCCAGCACCAGGCGCCCGAACAGGTTGTGGCTGCGCTGGCGGATGAAGGGATAGTTGAGCGAGACATCCACCACGTCGGCCTGGCCATGCGCGTCCAGCGCGCTGAAGGCTCCGCCCAGCTCGTACTGCACGCGCGCCAGGCCGAAGCCGGCACGCAGCCCGCTGCCGCCCAGCGGCAGTTCGTAGATCGCGCGGCCAAACGCCAGCTTGCGCTCGGACAGCATCAGGCGCGCGTCCAGGTTGTCGCCGATGC
Source organism: Ottowia sp. (assembly GCF_035325765.1). GTDB lineage: Bacteria > Pseudomonadota > Gammaproteobacteria > Burkholderiales > Burkholderiaceae_C > Ottowia. The sequence goes on along the minus strand of NZ_DAOKZG010000003.1, from coordinate 27,505 downwards.
CCGCCGGACTGTTCCAGCGTGCCGTGCCGCCGACGCGCCAGCGTCCGGTCTCCAGGGTGCCGTGGTTGTCCGCCTCGGCGGCAAAGTTCCAGCGCGGCGCCGCCACCACCTCGACCGCCAGGTCCACCGTGCCCGGCGCCGTGCCCTGTTGCAGGCCGGAGCTGACCTTGATTCCCGGCTGGTCCGACAGCAGCAGCATGGCGCGCTCGTAGGTTGGCGCGCTTACGGCCTGACCCACCGGCAGCGCGGCCAGGAAGGCGCGCACGCGTGCCTCGCTGATCGGTGCGTCCGGCGCCACCGTGACGTCGACTCGGCCGAGCCGCCCCTCGATCACGCTGATCTCGACCACGCCGTCCTGCACCTTCTGCACCGGCACGATGGCCTGCGCCAGGAAGTAGCCCTGCTCGCGGTACAGCGCCGTGATGGCATTGGCCAGCGCCTGCAACTGCGTCAGTGTCACGTCGCGGCCGCGGTACGGCTGCACCAGGGCGTCGAGTTGCTGCGCATCGACACTGTGCGCGCCCTGCAGCCGCACGTCGACCAGGCGGAACGTGGCCACCTGCTGCGTCGGCGCGCCCGACGGCAGCGCCTGGGGCGTGGACGCCGCCGCCGGCGCCTGCGCGCCGGCGCTGCCTGCCAGCACCAGCGCCAGCGCCAGGCCGCTGCCGCGCGCCCAGGCTCGAATGGCCATGCGGCGGGGGAACCCTGTGAAAGCATGCACGGCTTCAGCCTCCCACCGTCAGGCGCCAGTTGCCCGTCAGGTTGAACGGGGCCCAGAAGAAGGGATGGGCCATCCTGGGCTGGCGCATCACCGCGAGCTGCCCCGCCTGCATCGCCTGCTGCACGTCGCGGCCCTGCGCCAGCGCGCCGTACAGCGTGCTCATCAGCACTTCGGTGGATTCGTCCGAAACCGGCCACAGCGAGGCGATCAGTGCCTCGCTGCCAGCCGACAGGAAGGCGCGCGGAAAGCCCAGCACCTCGTCGCCGCTGGCAATGCGCCCCAGGCCGGATTCGCAGGCCGACAGCGTCACCAGGGCGGTGCGCGGCAGCTTCATGTCCATCACCTCGTGCGCCTCCAGGAAGCTGTGGCGCCCGTCCTCGTTGGCCAGCAGGATGCGCGAATAAAGCGGATCGACCTCGTCGGCCTGCGCGTGCGCCGCCACGTGCACCAGCGGTGCCTTGGCGATCGCCTCGCGGAAATTGGTCTTGGTGGCCTGGGCGCCCGTGAACAGGGCGTGCTGGGGAAACAGCCGCGACAGCCGCGACACCTCGGCCTCGGCGCCGGGCAGGTCGTACTTGTCCTCGATGCGCGGGTTGCCGAAGGCCGTGAGGGCGTCGGCTGCCTGGCTGCCACGCTGCACCAGACGCAGCGCGATGCCGGCCGAGGGCGCGACCGAGATCGGGTGGCGCTCGATCAGATACTGGCCTTCCAGCCGCAGCGCCTGGAACGGCAGGTAGTGCAGGGGTCCGTGCGGCACCACGATCACGCGCTGCCCCGGCGCCAGCCCCAGCGGCGCCATCAGCGCCTGGCCCAGCTTGTCGGCGTTGGTGATGGCGGTGCGGCGCCCGCGCACGATCTGGTTGCGAAACACCTCGACCAGCTCGGTCAGCTCGTCGCGCTTGACCGGAAACTGGTGGCTCTCCAGCGAGGTCGGCCCGATCACCCAGGCCTGCAGGTACTCGGGCAGCGCGTGGAACTCGACCATGCGCTCGTCGGGCCGCAGCGCGGCCTGCAGCGCGTCCACCCGCACGGTCTCGGACGCATCCGGACCCAGGGCAGCGCGCCCGCGCACCGCGTCCAGCAGCGCGCGCGAACGGCTGCGCTCGCTCACTTCGAGCGCGCGGCGCGCGTCGCCGGCGCCCAGGTACAGGTCGATCGCACGCTCGAACACGCTTTGCAGGTCCGAGAACAGGCCGATCTTGAACTCCTCGCTGCGAAAGCGGCTGCGCGTGCCATCGACCAGCGTCAGCGCCTGCTCGATCGCCGCCAGCGCGTCCGCCTGGTCGCCCTCGGCCTGCGCGCTGCGCGCCACGCCGTCCCAGGCCCAGAGCTGGAAGTAGTGGCTGTCCACGCCGTAGCTGCGCGTGGTCAGCGCCTGGTAGCGCGCGCGCGCCTCGGCCGGCTTGCCCTCGGCCAGCAGCAGGCGCGCCTCGGTGCGGTCAATCTGTGCGCGCAGCGGCCCCTCCTCGGGCGGCTTGGCAATGGCGGCCAGCGTCTCGCGCGCGCGCTGCGTCTGGCCTGCCTCGATCAGGGCGTTGGCGAGCGAGGCGCGCACCAGCGGCGCGTAGCGCTCCGAGCTGCCCGCCAGCGCCTCCTCATAGCTCAGGATGGCGCCCGTGACGTCGCCGCGGCGCATGCGCACGTCGCCGATCACCTTGTTGGCCGGGCCGACCACGGTCTGCGGCTCCTTGGCTGTGAAGCCGAGCGCCTGGCGTGCGAACTCGATCGCCTTGTCGTACTGGCCCGAATAGCTGTAGACGATCGCCAGGTCACGCCGCGCCAACGCCTGCAGGTTGTCGTCCCCCTGGGCATCGGCCAGATGCAGCACCTTGCTGGCGGCGCGCACGCTCTGGCGAAACTCGCCCGCCTCGGCCAGCGCCACCGCCTGGCTGCAGTACTGCAGCGCATCCAGCTTGACGTCGTCCTGCGCGTAGAGCACGGCGCCGTCGCTGGTGAGCGCCAGCAGCGTGTCGGTATCGGCCACGCGCAACTGCTCCGCCCGCGCCGCCGCGGCCTCGGCGTCGGGCGCCGCCGGCTGCGCCGATGCGCTCCCCATGGCGGCGCCGGCGGCCAGCACCAGCACGGCCGCCCACCACCACCCGCCCGATCCGCCGGCGAATCTCATGCGTCTAGCCTCGCTTTCCTCGAAACACCCTCTGCGCGCGAGATACCCAGTCTAGAAGGCGCGGCCGGCCGCACCAATGTACAAAACGGCCTAGTTCGAACGGTCGACGAAAGCCGCCCCGGCGCGTGCGCTGCCGTGCCGCTTCATCGGACAATCGGGCTCGGCACATCGGGGCTTGCGCAGCGAGCCAGCGATGAAGACCCCAGGCACCCCCTTCCTCCATGCAACCGACCCACTTGCCCGCATCACGCCTGCGCCGCTGGCGGCGCCACGGAGCCACACTGGCCTGGCTGCTGCTGGCGCTGCTGGGCGTGCACGCGTGGCAGACCCGGCACGTGCCCAGCGGGCCGGCGCCCGACTTTCGCGCATCGGCGGTCGCCGCGCAAGCAGGCGCCACGATGTCGCTGACGCAGTGGCGCGCCGCCCATCCAGGCCAGCCGGTCGCGCTCAATTTCTGGGCCGAATGGTGCCCGGTCTGCAAGCTGGAACAGGACAACGTCAGCCGGGTCGCCAACCACTGGCCGGTGCTCACGGTCGCGCTGCGCTCGGGCGACGCGGCGACGGTGCAGCGCGAGCTCGCGCGTCGCAGCCTGCACTGGGCCGCGGTGACCGACCCGCAAGGCGAGATCGCCGCTGCCTACGGCGTCACCGCCGTGCCGGCCTTCATCGTGCTCGACGCCGACGGCCGCATCCGCGCCAGCAGCGTTGGCTACACCACCACGGCCGGCCTGTGGCTGCGCCTGGCCTGGGCCGGATGGCGATGAAGCCCCCCATGTCGCCGCGTTTCTTCCTCCGAGGGGGACGCACGGGGGCCCAGCGAAGCCCCGTCCACGGGTGCCCGGACTGGCCTGCTCCGCGGCCATCGGACTTGTGCCGCTCCCCGCGTCGCGGGTCGCACGAATCGGGGTAACGGGTGGGAAACGACCGCCGGCCTGTCTGTCCTGCGAACGCCAGCCGGCTCCCTCGCTCCCCGGAAAATGGACCGACGCGCAGGTCTGGGCGGGTCAGGATGCTTGCCGTTCGGCGTGTGAGTCGAGGCCAAGACCCGCGCGCGTCACCCAGGCACGGCACCGTCAGCCCGCCAGGTCCGGCGCCAGTTGCTCGCCCCAGTCGTACAGCGCCTCGAGCACCCCCTGTGCGCGCTCGTCGTCCACGCCCTCGGCCAGGGTGTCGATGTGCTCGAACCAGGCCTGGATCGGCGGTTCCTGCTCGGCGCTTCCGAGCAGCCGCGCGGTGCGGTGCGCCTCCCAGTGCGCCTGTTCGGCGGCACTGAGCGTTTGCGGGAAATTGCGCGCGCGGTAGCGCAGCAGCAGTTCCGGCAGGCGCTCGTCGTCAAAGCCAACACGCGACGCCGCCAGCTCCTCGGGCCCCAGCGCGCGCAGGCGCTCCAGGCGACGTCGATCGGCGTCGCCGAGGAAACCGCCGTACAGATCCTCGTCCACGTCGACCGGCGCCTCGGCCGGCGCGCGCGCATAGACCTGGGACCACAAGGCGCTCAGGTCGGGCAACGCGCGCAGGCTTTCGAAATGCCGCTCTGCAACGCCGAAATCAACGCCCCAGCGTTCGGCCAACTCGGGCCGCAGGGTCTTCAGGTTGGCGATCACGATGGGTGACTTGTTCAGGTGCACGCTCTTGAGGGCGAGTCGCGTCACGCCCTCGGGCAGATCGGCGGCCGCCGTGAACAGGCGGGCCCGCACGGCCTCCGGGCGGAGATCGGCGAGTTCCGTCGGATCCGCGGACAAGTCCCAGGCCAGCAGTTCGTTGCGGTTGGTCGGGTGCATCGCCAGCGGCGCCATCACGGCGATGCAGCCGCGCGCGGCACCGAAGCGGCCGCTCACGTGCAGGAAGGGCCGTGCCGCGCGCAGCGTGGTCGGCAGGCCCAGCTCCGCCGCCACGCGTTCCTTCTTGCGCAGCGCCAGGCAGAAGTCGAACAGCCGGGGCTGCCGTTGCCTGACCAGTCGCGCCAGCGCGATGGTGGCGCGCACGTCCGACAGCGCATCGTGCGCGGCCTCGTGCGCCAGGCCGTTGGCGCTGGTCAGGTGCTCGAGCCGGAAGCTCGCGGTGCCGTCCTCGCCCTGCGGCCACGCGATGCCCTCCGGGCGCAGCGCGTGCGCGCAGCGCACCACGTCCAGCAGGTCCCAGCGGCTGCAATCGTTCTGCCACTCGCGCGCGTAGGGGTCGATCAGGTTGCGCCACAGCAGGAAGCGCGTCACCTCGTCGTCGAAGCGGATCGAGTTGTAGCCCACGCCGATGGTGCCGGGCTCGGCCAGCAGCGCGTTGATGCGCTCGGCAAAGCGGTGCTCGGGCACGCCGCGCGCGGCGCATTCCTGGGGCGTGATGCCGGTGATCAGGCAGGCTTCGGGCGCCGGCAGGCGGTCAGTCGGCGGCTGACAGTGCAACTCGACCGGCGCACCCACCTCGTTCAGCTCCGCATCGGTGCGGACGGCAGCGAACTGCGCCGGCCAGTCGCGCCTTGGATTCGTGCCGAAAGTCTCGTAATCGTGCCAGAGGAAGGTGAGCGTGGACATGAGGCGGAGCATAACCAGCGCGCGCAGCCTGCCGCGGTCAGCCAGCCCACAGGGCGTGCCATCCGCAACATCCCGTCACCCCCCGATCCGGAAAGGACCGATGATGACGCCATGCCAGAGCCCGCATCGCCTCTCCGCTCGCGTCACCTGATCACCGGCGACGGCGTCATCGGCCGCGCCACCGCCGACGCGCTGCGCCGAGCCGGCCAGGATGTGACGCTGGCCAGTCGCAGCGCCCCGCCGCCGGGTGATCAAGGCATCCCGCACCTGGAACTGGACGCACTGGACGGCGCCGCGCTGCACGCCGCGGCCCGAGGCGCAAGCCACCTGTACCTGACGCTCGGCCTGGCCTACCGCGCGGCGGCATGGGAGCACGACTGGCCGCGCGTCATGCAGCACGCCATCGATGCGGCGCTGGCGCACGGCGCGGGGCTGGTCTGGTTCGACAACGTCTATGTCTACGGCCCGCGGCCGCTGCAAGTTCCGATGCGGGAGGACCACCCGATCGACCCGCCTTCGCGCAAGGGCAAGGTGCGCGCGCGGCTGCTGGCCATGCTGCAGGAGGCTGGTGCGCGGCGCGGCCTGCGCTGGCTGATCGCCCGCAGCGCCGACTTCTACGGGCCCCACGTTCGCCTGTCGATCCTGTACTCGGCCGCCATCGAACGCCAGCTGCAGGGCCGCGCCGCCTTCTGGTTGGGCGACCCCGACGCGCGTCACAGCTTCACCTGCACGCCGGACGCCGGGCGCGCGCTGGCCCGGCTGGCACTGGACGATGGCGCCTGGCAGCAGAGCTGGCACCTGCCGACCGCGAGCCCGCCACCCACGCCGCGCGAACTGCTGCTCGAAAGCGCGCGCCTGCTGGGCGCACCGACGCGCGTGCAGCGCCTGCCCGTCGCCCTGGTGCGTGCCATGGGCCTGGCGCTGCCGCTGCTGCGCGAGGTTGGCGAGATGCTCTACCAGAACCAGCAGGACTACGTGTTCAGCAGCGCGAAGTTCATGGCGCGCTATCCGGACTTTCGCGTCACGCCCTACGCCGAGGGCCTGGCGGCGATGGTGTCCTCGTTGCGCCCGATCGCGCGACCCTGAAAAAAAGCCCGCTGCGCGCGGCAGCGGGCTGGGCCTGGAGTGGCGCGGACGCCGCTCAATCGGCTGCCATCTCCTCTTCCGGCTCGGTCGGCTCGCCGCCCTTGCGGTCCTTCTTGGGCAGCGCCGTGATGTCGAGCAGGACCTCGTCCTTGTCGTCCAGGTCCACCGTCAGGCGCCCGCCCTCGGTCAGGCGCCCGAACAACAGCTCGTCGGCCAGTGCCTTGCGGATCGTGTCCTGGATCAGGCGTTGCATCGGGCGCGCACCCATCAGCGGGTCGAAGCCCTTCCTGGCCAGGTACTTGCGCAGCTTGTCGGTGAAGGTGACCTCCACCCGCTTCTCGGCCAGCTGCGTTTCGAGCTGCAGCAGGAACTTGTCGACCACGCGCAGGATGACCTGCTCGTCCAGCGGCTTGAAGCTGACGATGGCGTCCAGACGGTTGCGGAACTCCGGCGTGAACAGGCGCTTGATGTCGGCCATCTCGTCGCCCGCCTGGCGCTGCGTGGTGAAGCCGATGGTCGCCTTGTTCATGGTCTCGGCGCCCGCATTCGTCGTCATGATGATGATGACGTTGCGGAAGTCCGCCTTGCGCCCGTTGTTGTCGGTCAGCGTGCCGTGGTCCATCACCTGCAGCAGCACGTTGAAGATGTCGGGGTGCGCCTTCTCGATTTCGTCGAGCAGCAGCACGCAGTGCGGCTTCTTGCTGATCGCCTCGGTCAGCAGCCCTCCCTGGTCGAAGCCGACGTAGCCCGGCGGCGCGCCGATCAGGCGGCTCACGGCATGGCGCTCCATGTATTCCGACATGTCGAAGCGGATCAGCTCGACCCCCATGATGAAGGCGAGCTGGCGCGCGGCCTCGGTCTTGCCGACGCCGGTGGGGCCGGAGAACAGGAACGAGCCGATCGGCTTGTCGCCCTTGCCCAGGCCCGAGCGCGCCATCTTGACGGCCGAAGCCAGCACGTCGAGTGCCTGATCCTGGCCGAACACCACGCTCTTCAGGTCGCGCTCCAGCGTCTGCAGCTTGCTGCGGTCATCGTTGGACACGCTGGCCGGCGGGATGCGCGCGATCTTGGCGACGATCTCCTCGATCTCGTGCTTGCCGATGGTCTTCTTGCGCTTGCTCGCCAGCGCGATGCGCTGCGCCGCGCCGGCCTCGTCGATCACATCGATCGCCTTGTCCGGCAGGTGACGGTCGGTGATGTACTTGGCCGACAACTCGGCCGCGGCCTGCAGCGCCGAGGCGGCGTACTTGACCGCATGGTGCTCCTCGAAGCGCGTCTTCAGGCCCTTCAGGATCTCGATCGTCTCGGGCACCGTGGGCTCGACCACGTCGATCTTCTGGAAGCGCCGCGAGAGCGCGGCGTCCTTCTCGAAGATGCCGCGGTACTCGGTGAAGGTGGTGGCGCCGATGCACTTGAGCGTGCCCGACGACAGCGCCGGCTTCAGCAGGTTGGACGCGTCCAGCGTGCCGCCCGAGGCCGCACCGGCCCCGATCAGGGTGTGGATCTCGTCGATGAACAGGATCGCGTTGGGCTTGTCCTTCAGGCTCTTGAGCACGCCCTTCAAGCGCTGCTCGAAGTCACCGCGGTACTTGGTGCCCGCCAGCAGCGCGCCCATGTCGAGCGCATAGACGATCGCGCCTTCCAGGATCTCGGGCACCGTGCCCTCGGTGATGCGCCAGGCCAGGCCCTCGGCGATCGCCGTCTTGCCGACGCCGGCCTCGCCCACCAGCAGCGGGTTGTTCTTGCGCCGCCGGCACAGGATCTGGATGGTGCGCTCGACCTCGTAGTCGCGTCCGATGAGCGGATCGATCTTGCCTTCCCTGGCAAGCTGGTTGAGGTTCTGCGTGAACTGCTCGAGCGGCGAGGCCTTCTCGCCGCGCTCGCCGCTGGCCTCGCTCTCGCCCTCGCTCGCGCCCGGCTGGCCCTCGGCCGGCTTGCCGGCCTCCGGGGGGTCGCTCTTGCGGATGCCATGCGCAATGAAGTTGACCACGTCCAGGCGCGTCACGCCCTGCTGGTGCAGGTAGTAGACGGCGTGCGAATCCTTCTCGCCGAAGATCGCCACCAGCACGTTGGCGCCGGTCACTTCCTTCTTGCCGTTGCCGGTGGACTGCACGTGCATGATGGCGCGCTGGATCACGCGCTGGAAGCCCAGCGTCGGTTGCGTGTCGACCTCGTCGCTGCCGGCCACCTGCGGCGTGTTGTCCTTGATGAAGTTGGCCAGCGACTTGCGCAGGTCGTCGATGTTGGCCGAGCAGGCGCGCAGCACCTCGGCCGCGCTGGGATTGTCCAGCAGGGCCAGCAGCAGATGCTCGACCGTGATGAATTCGTGGCGCTGCTGACGCGCCTCGACGAAGGCCATGTGGAGGCTGACTTCCAGTTCCTGGGCAATCATGATGTGTTTCCTTTTGCCGCCTCTAGCTTACTTCTTTCCCGAGACTTCGACAGCCTCAGTTGGGGAAGGTTCGGTGATATTCAACGGCATTGGGCCCGCGTCCGTCTGCTTGGGGGTTTTACCTAGCCACACGGCGTCGGGCCCATGCTACGCGCGTGGCGCCGTCCGGCCGCCCTATTCGATCGGCTCGCTGATGCACTGCAGCGGATGCCCGGCCTGGCGCGCCGCGCCCAGCACCTGGTCCACCTTGGTGGCCGCCACGTCGCGGGTGTAGACGCCGCACACGCCCTTGCCGTCCAGGTGGATCTTCAGCATGATCTGCGTCGCCGTCTCGCGATCCTTGTGGAAGAACTCCTGGATCACCACCACCACGAACTCCATCGGCGTGTAGTCGTCGTTGAGCAGCACCACCTGGTGCATGCGCGGCGGCCTGATCTTCTGCGGAACCCGCTCGAGCACCACCGCGCCGTCGTCCGACGGGCGGCTGGGCGTCGCCTGGCCGGGCGTGCCGGTTGGCGTGATGGGAAAGGAGGTGGCCATGGCAGGAATTTTATCGAGGCGTCGCAGGCCTGCAGCGCGCGCGCCCATGCCAACTCCGCAGGTCGGGACGCAGGCCGCGAAATCAAGCCGGCGCGGCTGCGCGGCGCCGGGTTTGCGGCAATTGACAAGGCGCCGGCCGCTGCCGCACACTGCACCGACAAGGGGCAGATGACCCCGGCGAGGAGACAGGCATGCCGAGCGGACGCGTCAAGTGGTTCAACGATCTGAAGGGGTTCGGTTTCATCGAGCCGGATGGCGGCGGGCCCGATGTCTTCGCCCATTTTTCGGCCATCGACATGGACGGATTCAAGACCCTGAAGGAAGGCGCGCGCGTCGACTACGATGTGAGCGAGGGCCCCAAGGGTCTGCTCGCCATGCACATCCGCGCCGCGGGCGCGCCCGAAGGCGCGACGCCCGCCGTCGCCTCGCCGGCCCTGGATGGCGAGGCGCCGCCGGCGGCGTGAAACGATCCGCGCGCGGCTGACAACGGGCCCGGCGGGCCCGTTGTTCCATCTGGCGCGAACTTGCGCCGCCATGGCAGATGACTTCGCCGCGCTTCGATGAGACAGTCACCACCGGCCGTGGGTCATGTCCAGGGACGCCAAGAGGCATCGCGAGTGTGGAGGATTTCGCACTCCGACACGATCGGAGCGTCCCGCGATTGCTCGCCGGCACCGAAGCCTGAACTGCCCGTCACGCACCTTGCGTCGCTGTTCGTCGAGCCATTCCATGCGCCGCACCGTCCCATCCGCACGCGCGGCGCTGTCCAGGCTGGCGACGCATTCATCCAACCAGCGGCAGCGTTGGGTCTCATCGGGCATTGACGTGTGGCGGACCACCGGGGCCGTCGGGGCGGGGAGCGCCGCTCCTTGCAGGTGCGCGGCGCGCGCCCGATCATCTCGGGGGAATTCTTCGGGGACTTTCTTATGATGGCTCCATTCCCAATCGAAGGAGCCTCCTCGATTCCCGCGTCGGTTCAGCTTGCCGGAATGTGGCAAGGCAATGAAAACGGGCCGCGCGGGCCCGTTTTCTTGTCTGGCGGAGACGGAGGAATCCGGACCCTCCTATACCTTGGCGCGGCGCTGGTAGGCCGCTGGCTTCGTGACACGGTAGACAGCGCGCTTGGCCACCGAGGGCGACACGCCGTATTTTGCTGACAGGCTGTCATAGGTGAAGCCGCCAGCGAGGTAGTCGCGCACCAGGTCGGCCTCGTCCTCGGGGGACATGGCGCGGGCTCGGCCGGGATGGCGGCCGCGAGCTCGGGCGGCGACCTGGCCTGCAATGGATCGCTCGCGGATCATGGACCGTTCGAGCTGAGCGACGGCGCCGAGAATCTGGACCACGAAGACGCCCATGCTGTTGGTGGTGTCGAGCGGCTCGGTGACGCTCTTGATGGTGGCGCCGACGCGCTCCAGGTGGCGCAGTATGCCGAGCAGGTCGAACAGGCTGCGGGCGATGCGGTCGATCTTGTAGACGACGAGGACGTCATCAGGACCGAGTGAAGCGAGGCAGCGGGCCAGCTCCTGGCGGCCGCGCCTGGAGGCGCCACTGGCTTTTTCCTGGTAGACCTTCTGGCAGCCAGCGGCCGCCAGGGCGTCCAGCTGCAAGGCGGTGTCCTGATCCTGGGTGCTGACCCGTGCATATCCCACAAACATTCACGCTCTCCTAAGAAACCGGCCGCAGATCGGCCGGGGGACCGCTTAACATCGCGAAATGGGACTGAAAGACCGGGACTACTACTGGGACCACTACGACAAGCTGGTGCGCAGCAGCGAGCGGAAGCAGCGCCGAGGCCGGGTCCTGCAGTGGGCACTGCTGCAACGCGCGCCGGCCCGGTTGCCGACCTGGGCCATGGTGCTGGCCTGGATGGCGGTGGGTGGCGGGTTGTTCTGGACGTTCAAGGCACTGGGGTATTGAAGGTTGGACGCGTCCCTGCGGGACCGGGCTCTACTGCTGCGCACCTGAGCCTAGGTCTCATCCCATGCGGGTAACGATCCCTCGCGCAGATGGAGGAAAAGCATGTGCCACGAAATAGGGGGCACGTGTTGGAGGAAAGGCTGACATGGGGGGTCTGCACCCCCATACCCCCAGCCCCGCAAGCGGGTCCCCGAATACCCTGTTTGTCAGTAAGTGGGTGGCTCAGGGTCTGCGCTGGTAGACAATGGCGGCATGAGTTCCGGCGCCATCATCCTGGTGATCCTGGGCATCGTCGCTGCTGCGGTGCTGCTGGATCGACTCACGAGGCCAGGGAGGCGGGATGATCGCCAACCGCTCCTTGGGTTTCGGAAGACTCCGAGGGACTGGCGCTCGACCGTGTATCACCCGAAGGCGTTCCGTGGACGCGGACGCGGTAGGGGTTGAAGGCATCACGCTCGAGCCATTCGCGGCAGTCGCGGGAGCCCACATCGTGGAGACGACCGCCGTCTGCGCTGTAGCACCGGCAGTCCTCACCGATGCACATGGCGCCGGCGATATGGGGGACCTGGACGACCTTGCGAATGTCGTCGTAGGCGGGTGCCGTCCAGGGTCGGCCGGAAATCCTGGGGATGAAATCGACTCGCTCGTCCACTGGGCCGACTGACGCTTTGGACGCTGGTGCGCTGACGCTGGGCACGTAGTCGGCAAGCTGGCGCTTCTTGGACTCTGACGCCTCGACCTGCTCTATCTCCTTAGGTTGACTGAACTGCTTGTAAACGCGGCCGCCGAGGACGGCGACGGCGACCAGGGCGATGGCTGCACCGTAGGCAACCAAGGGAATGCTCTGCTTGTGCTTGAAGTGAACGCTGGCGCTCTTGTAGAGGCTGAACACCCGCTTCGGAAGCCGATACTTGCGCTTGTTCAGGCACGACTTCCAAGCGCAATCAACGGACACCTCAGGCCATTCATAGAGCCACCGGCCCATGACGCCGGTATTCCTCACGTGCAGGTGCCGGCCGACCAGGTTACGGACGTTGGAGTCCACCAAGCGCGGATTCTGCGTAATGACGACGATATCGATGCCGCGATGCCGGTGGGTTTCAAGGGCTGCAACGGATTCGGGAACCTTGGCACCTGGGCCGCGCGGGCGCCATTTCCGCTGCACCTCGTCAACGACGATGACGCCGCCGTCTTCGACTTCCTCTGGCCACTTCATGACGTCGATGGGAACGTGATCGAGCTTGAGGCCGTTCAGGCCGTCCACGTAGAGCGGCCGACCTTGAAACTCCTTGAGAAGCAGGTCGACAGCCAGCGCAGTCTTACCAGAGCCAGGGACCCCCGTTACCAACGTTATCTTTGCGTCACTCATAGGAAAGCCAGACGACGAGCGAAGACCAAGGAGGCGCGCGCGACCACGGCGCCCAGGATGATGCCCAGGACCTCGGGCATGCCGGCGAGGCCGAGGAACTGGAGGACGCCGGCGGGCATTTCGTTGTAGGCGGCCCGGGCGTAGGTGATGGCGTTGTTGATCGCGTAGATCACGCCGGCGTATGTGACGATGCCGATGCCAATGGAGGCAATCGCGCGGACGATGGCGAAAGTGAAGACCCACCCGAGGACCTTGGCAAGCATCACGTCTCCCTCGCGCCCAGGAGGATGAAGGCCGCCGACAGCCAGGCCATGGCGATCATGAGCGGCCGGATCATGGTGAGGGAATCGCAGAACGGTTCCCAGGAAAATTCAATCTCGTGGCCTACGACCTCGACGGATATCGGAGGCGGGCAGGTGTCGCCGCCGGCGAAGCCCTCGACCTCGTCAAACTGAAAGTCGATTTCCTTGGTTTCAAGCTCGACGGGCTCAACCTCGCCCATCTTCTCGCAAGCGAGGATGTCCGGATACTGCTCACACAGCCCCAAATCGCCCGGAGGCTTGCCGTCGGGCGGGCTGCCGCCCTCGCCGCCTGGAAGCTGCTCAATCGGTAGCGGGCTCGGGTCATCGGTCAAACTCGGCTTGTCATAGGGACGGACCTCGACGCGCCAGGGCTCGACCTCGGTGCCCTGCGGGATCACGCGCACGGTCGGCTGCAAGAAAGGCGGATTGGACGTGCTGGGATCTTGCTCGGGGTCGAAGTTCGGGTTCGGAACGGGCCGGCCCTGAGGGACGTCGAACGGCGCAGGCTCGCCATCGGGGCCAGGCTGCGGGTTCATCTTCGGCCGCTCGACCGGGACCGGACCACCGACCTTGCGAACCAGGTCAGCCGGCAGCTTGTTAGCGTGCTGCCCAAATGCGTCCTCCCACTCCTGCGGCGTCAGATCAGTAACGGGCCGAGTATCAGAGCATCCTGTCATCGTCACATACCAACCCGCAGGACAAACGCTCGACCCGTCCGGCCTCACATAGATATTCCACCAGAGCGATCCGCTCGGATTGTGCTGAACATTCCACTCGGTCGAATTGTTCTTCACCGGCACCCGACACCGCCCGGCATTCCCGTAGTAAGCCACGCAGCCCGCATAGACCGAATCCGCAGCCTGTTGACCCCCTGCGTGCTCGGTCACACCCGTAGCCGAGCAGTTGTGAATACTCGAAAAATTAGACGCAGTGCACCACCTCAAACCATCCGAGACGACCGCATCGCCATCTGGCTGCACCCACTTCTGGCCTACCTCGTCCCACAAATACTCCAGCCCTGCAGACAACGCCCACCCAGTCAACAGCGGCACCACCCCAGGCCCAAGCAAAAAAGCGCGCTTCGCAACAAACCGCGCGCCCTCAGTGCCCACCCGAGCCGCAGCAGAAAATTCCTTGCCGAGGATCGAGGGCTTACTCATCAAGCGCAAGAAGTCATCGGAGCCCTTGACAATCTCCGAGCTCGCCGACGCGACCATGGCTCCACCAGCAGCACCGCCGACCCACTGCATGGGCGGCGTGGCGCTGGCAAAGGCGGCATGGGCATCGACACTGCTGCCGAGCCATGCCGCGACCAGGAGCGCGGACCAAATTACTGAACGAGAAGCCATGCCGCGCCTAGCATTCCGATGACATAGATGATGGCTTCAGGTGTCATCCCTGCCCCCATGTGCAGCGGCCCATAGCTGCTTGATCATGAAGACTGCGACCCAACCGGCGAGGACGGCCCAGGCCAAGGGCTGGACGTCCGAGATGGTCAGGAGGCCGCAGGGCTGCGGGTCCATGACGAGCTGCTGCACGATGGGCGTGCCGCCGCCGATGGGCTGGAGGATGTATTCAACGCCGGTGTCCCCGATCAGGGCGACGTCAACGATGTGCGGGACCCCGCCGTATTCCACGATGGAGCCCCGCACGGTGGAAGCCGTCGCGGCGTTTGCCAGTGCTGGCGACTGGTAGCAGACCGAGCCGACTTGCCACATGATTCGCTCGCCTTACTTGGCGCGCCACATGAGCTTGATCGCGTAGATCGCGAACAAGCCGATGACGATGGCAACGGCGATCTCCTGCGCCGAGGCGAACCCGCCATTGACGGCGGAAAGCACCTGCTCGGACGCGCTGGGGTCCTCCTGGGCCAGGGCGGGCAGCGAGGCCAGAGCGGCCATCGGGGCAAGCGCCAGCTTGGCGCCATACTTGCGCGCGACGGCGCGGGTTTTGTTGATCATGGTGTGATCTCCTTTGGTGAACGGTGCAGGATTGCACCCCTGCAGGTCGCACGCGGCCTGCTAGGCTGAAATCCCCTCAGTAGTCATCGGCCGTGCCGAGTCGGTCGAGGTTGACGACCTGGACCTGCTCGGACACTTCGGCCCACTCGTAGGCAAGTTCGATCGCTTCCTGCTCGTCTCTGACGACACCGCCGCCCGCTTCGCGGAGGCTGGTGACCCATTCGGGCGAGCCGTCCACGAGCGAGGGCGCCAGGAAGCGGCCGGTGTCCAGGGACTGGACCAGGAAGCGGCCCATGTCACGCCTTGGCTGCAGGCGCTGCGCGCTCGAGCGGGACGATGCCGACCAGGGCAAGCGCGGTATCGCCCTTGCCGGTGGCCTGGACCTCAAAGGTCGCATTCGCCCGGATCGGGAACGAGGCGCCCAGGTGAGCCCACTTGTCAAACTCGGCGGACGTGCCGCACTTCATGGGCGTGGTGACGCGGCCGAGCGAACGGCCGGAGGCGTTTTCCTTCAGGTCTGCCTCGACGTGGAAGGTGCAACTATCGAAGGCCCTGCCCTCGAATGTGCCCTTGCTTTCCTTGATGCCGTGCACGACGACTTGCTGCTGGAACTGCATACCGACTCCTTGAGTTACGCGCTTGAAACGGCCGTGAAAGGCGCTGCGCCACACGCCAGGCCGAAAACTCGATCTGCTACCGCTGACACTGCGTCACCGATGCGGCTCGAATACTTTTGAAGCCGGCGCGGCAGGGACTTGCCTTGCACGAGCTCCAGAAATCCCTCATCGCCCAAATGCTTGAACGCCAGAGCAATAGACGGCGCGGCCGTAGTGCGAAGCCAGCGCAGATTGCGCTCGACTTCGGCCTCGACGGTTTCGTCCTGGATGCGCGGCCGGGTGGGGACTTCGACCGGTTGCACGAACTCACGAGCCAGGGCAAGGGCTGCGGCGTGAGCGTCGCCAGCGCCGGCAAAGAAGCCGTCCGGGTTCGCCAGAATGTCGGCGTCGAGCTCGCGCAGCTTGTTGCCCAGGCGGAGCTCCCAACGCAGCCAGGGCATGCCGCTTTCCGGGCCATACATCTGGTGCCCCTTCTCGTAGACGTTGGTCTGCTTGCCCGCTTCGCGGGAGCCCACGTAGAACGACCGGGCGCGCTTGTTCACCCAGTCACCGGCACCGTTGCACTTGGGCCGCTGGCCCCTGACGTCCCAGTCGCCAGCCTTGTAGCCATCAATGATTCCGTCCAGGCCGCCAGGGAAGCCGTCGAAAAAGTCGAGCGCCAGGTCAATGCGCGTCACGGTGGCCTTGCGGGCCTTGATGAAGCGGGCCATGCGCTTGCGCCATCCGCGCTCGGCGAAGGTGCAGGCCATGCCGTATAGATTGACGTGGATCGTCGCTGCCTGCTTTTGCTGCCTGGGCGAGTCGCTGGAAGCACCGAAGCCGACCCATCCGCATTCAGCATCGTTCCAGACGATGGGCCAGCGGCGGGCGTAGAAATCATGGCCCTTCTGCGGTTCACCAGCGACCGAGAAATCCGGGCCGAGGTAGCGCGCAACCTTCCGGGCTACGGCCAGGGCCTGGCCTCCAGGGCTCCAGGACTCTTCAAGCTCCAGCGCGGCCAGGTGGCGCTCGCGGATGCTGTCTTTGACGTCCCAATAGTTGCCCTCGGTTTTCTCCGGAAACATGAGGTCAAGGTCATAGGGTGCATTGCGGAGCTGGAGCGTGAAGCGGAGCCAGTCCACATGAACGACCTGAGGGCCTGCCACGCGATCGGCTTCCAGGCGAACCCGAAGGGTGTCACCGTCCAGGACCAGGGAAGAACGGGCCGGGCGGGTCATTTTTTAGCTCTCCCCGTGATTACCATCGGGGCGGCAGACGCGGCCATCCCCTCCGGGCGGCGCGCGCGCTTCGCTTGCGCCCGCCGCCCGGCCGTGCTGGCCGCGCCACCTAGGAACGCGGAAATCGCGCGCCAGGCTTCCGAATTACGCGAGAGGTCACGCCCCCGAGGACCAGACACGCCGGAGCCGGCAAGGTCTGACGTGCCGTCATCGGCCCTGGGGGCGCGGTAAACGTGGAATGGGTAGGGGTGCGGCTTCATGCTGCCTCCCTGTCCAAGTCCAGCTCGGACTCGTGGGGAACAACCACGTAACCGCCATCGACCAGACCCATGGTCCAGCCGAGAGATACAAGGCAACGAGCGAAATGCTCAGCGTCCCTGTAGTAGTCGAAGAGGTTGATTGCTGGTCCGTGACGGGTCACGGAGAGAACAACGATCTGTTTTGCAAACATGCCGGCTCCTGTAGACTGATGCCAACTTGTCACCGATGACAAGTTGTCAATGCGCGTTTCTACAGGAGCGATGACATAATGTCAACACTTGACCAAATTAGTCAACTAATCGAGCGTGCGGCAGCCATCGCCGGTGGGCAGAACCAGCTCGCCCGCACCATCGGTGAAGACCCTGGCGCCCTGGCGAACATGAAGAAGGGGAAACGCCCCGCGAATTGGCGCGTGCGAGGCAAGCTGCGCGTGGTCCTGGGCGAGGACCCGGCGCATGCATTCGTGGCCGTGATGGCCGAAGACCTGGAACGGTCAGAAAACGCGGACGAGAAAAAAGCCGCCAGCGACCTGAAAGTCATGCTGGCGGCTTTCCCGCATCATGGCGGAGACGGAGGGATTCGAACCCTCGATGAGGCTCAACACCCCATACTCCCTTAGCAGGGGAGCACCTTCGGCCACTCGGTCACGTCTCCTGGGCCGGCTCGAAAGCCAAGAGCGGCATTATGCCATTGCCGGCGCAGCGCCCCGCGCTCAGGCGCTGGGTGGCTGGTCCAGGTCGAAGGCGCGGTGCAGCGCGCGCACCGCCAGCTCCATGTACTTCTCGTCGATCACGACCGAAGTCTTGATTTCGCTGGTCGAGATCATCTGGATGTTGATGCCCTCCTCGCTCAGCACGCGGAACATCTGCGCCGCCACGCCGACGTGGCTGCGCATGCCGATGCCGACGATGCTGACCTTGCAGATGCGCGGGTCGCCCAGCACGTCGGCGGCGCCCAGCGCCGGCGCCACCTTTTCCTTCAGCAGGTCGACGGCGCGTGCCAGGTCGGCCTGCGGCACGGTGAAGCTCAGGTCGGTCTTGCCGTCCTTGCTGACGTTCTGGATGATGACGTCGACCTCGATGTTGGCGTCGGCCACCGCGCCCAGGATCTGGTAGGCGATGCCGGGCTTGTCGGGCACGCCGAGCACGGAGATCTTGGCCTCATCGCGGCTGAAGGCAATGCCGGATACGACGGCGTGTTCCATCTGTTCGTCTTCCTCGAAAGTGATCAGGGTGCCCGAGCGGTCCTCGATGTCGATGTCGATGTCGGGGGGGGTGAAACTGGAGAGGACGCGCACCGGCACCCGATACTTGCCGGCGAACTCGACCGAACGGATCTGCAGCACCTTGCTGCCCAGGCTCGCCATTTCCAGCATCTCCTCGAAGCTGATGGCACCCATGCGCCGCGCCTCGGGCACGACGCGCGGATCGGTGGTGTAGATGCCGTCGACGTCGGTGAAGATCAGGCACTCGTCGGCCCCCAGCGCCGCCGCCACCGCCACCGCCGAGGTGTCGGAGCCGCCGCGCCCGAGCGTGGTGACGTTGCCCGCCGCGTCCACGCCCTGAAAGCCGGTGATGATGACAACCTTGCCGGCATTGAGCGCCGCGCGCACCTTGCCGTCGTCGATCTGCTCGATGCGCGCCTTGGTGTAGGCGTCGGTGGTGCGGATCGGCACCTGCCAGCCGGCCAGGCTGACCGCCGGCTGGCCAAGGGCGTGCAGGGCGATCGCCAGCAGGCCGACCGAGACCTGCTCGCCGGTGGCGGCGATCATGTCGAGCTCGCGGTAGTAGTCCGGCGTGAGCTTGGCGGGCGCCAGCTCCTTGGCCAGGCCGAGCAGGCGATTGGTCTCGCCACTCATGGCGCTGGGCACCACCACCACCTGGTGGCCGGCGCGCGCCCACTTGGCGACGCGCTGGGCCACGCTCGCGATGCGCTCGGTCGAGCCCATCGAGGTGCCGCCGTATTTCTGAACGATCAATGCCATGGTTGCCGAAGACTGGACGGGTGCCGCCAGGTCCACGTGCCCGCGGCAAACCGCGCATTTTAAGCGTCGGCGGTGCGGCCCGCTGGCGGCTCCCAGGCCAGCACGTCGCCAACGCGGCGCACCCGCCCCTGACCCACCCGCAGGTCGATGCGGTGTCCGCGCGTGCGGCAGGCCTCGAGCTGGCGCTGCAGCGCCGCGAGCTGGGCGCTGCTCGGAATCTGGCCATGCGCGCTGCGCAGCCAGTGACGCAGCAGGTTCGCGCGCCGCGCCGCAGTGAGCGCGCGCAACGCTGCCAGGCGCGGCGGATCGCCGCATTGCGCCAGGTCCTGCGCGGCGAGCTCATCCAGCAACTGCTGCGCCTCGGCCGCGTGCGCGGCGCTGCGCGCGAAGGTCTGGCGGAAACCGGGGAACACCGCCTCCAGCGCCGGCAGCAGGCGCGCGCGAATGCGGTTGCGGGTGTAGCGCTCGTCAGCGTTGGTCGGATCCTCGATCCAGCCCTCGCGGCGCGCACGCAGCCAGGCCTTGATCGCCGGTTCGGGCACGGCGAGCAGGGGGCGCCAGCAATCCAGCGCGCCGCGCCGCCAGTGCATCGGCATGGCCGCCAGGCCCGGCAGGCCGGCGCCGCGCGACAGCGCCAGCAGCATGGTTTCCACCTGGTCATCGGCGTGCTGGCCGATGGCGACGCCACGCGCGGCTGGCCCCACGCCAGCCCGCGCCATCTGCTCGAACGCGGCGTAGCGCAGCTGCCGCGCCGCGTCTTCCGGGCTCTGGCCCGGAGCGGGCCGCGCGTCGACGTGGCGCACGACCAGGGGCACGTCCAGTTGCCGGCATCGAGCCTGGCAGTGGCGCTCGAAGTCGTCGGCCGCCGCCTGCAGGCCATGATGCACGTGCCAGGCGACGACCTGGCCGGGCCAGCGCTCGTGGCAGGCGAGCAGCAGCGCGGTCGAATCGGCGCCGCCGCTGAAGGCGACCGCCAGCGGCAGCGTCGGCACCTGGCGCGCGAACGCATCCATGGCCTGGTCGACCTGGCGCGGATCGGCGGCGAGCGGGGGCGCGGCGGTCATGGCATCATGGTAACGTTGGTTGCCGGGCGCATCGATGCGCAGCCGGCAGCGCGATCGACGCCTGGAGGTGCTGGCGATGTGGCGATTCGGACGACTGCTGGCGACGTTCCGCAAGGAACTGGTGCTGGGCTGGGCCCTGCTGCGCGACCCGCGCACGCCGCTCGCCTCCAGGCTGGTGCTCGGACTGGCGCTGCTCTACGTGATCAGCCCGATCGACCTGGTGGTCGACTTCATCCCGGTGCTCGGCTGGATCGACGACGGGGTGATTGCCTGGTTGCTGCTGCAACTGGCGCTGCGCTTCCTGCCGCCCGAGCTGCTCGCCGCGCTGCGCAGCAGGGTGCAGGCGCGGACGCAGCCCATCACGCGCTGAATTCCACGTGACCGGGCCCGTCGCGATCATTCCACCCACGATGCCTCAGACCCAGGAGGGCAAGGGCCGAGGGGCCGGTCATCCAGGACATCCGTGGTCGGGGTCCCCCTGGCCACGGGGTCCGTCCCCATCAGGGGGAAGCGGCGCAGCCGCACGGGAAGTCATGATTTCGTGTCGTTGAAGCGGCCGTAGCTCTGCAGCCGCTCGTAGCGCCGCTCCAGCAATTCCTTGATCTTGAGGTCCGCCAGCTGGCGCCAGGCGTCGCCCAGCGCGCGCTTGAGGAAGCTGCCCATCTGGTGCGCGTCACGCTGCGCGCCGCCGACCGGCTCGCTGACGATCTTGTCCACCAGGCCCAGTGCCTTCAGGCGATGCGCGGTGATGCCCAGCGCGCTGGCGGCCTCCTCGGCCTTGTCGCTGGTCTTCCAGAGGATGGAGGCGCAGCCCTCGGGGCTGATCACCGAGTAGATCGCGTACTGCAGCATCAGCACCTGGTCGGCCACGGCAATCGCCAGCGCGCCGCCCGAGCCACCCTCGCCGATGATGGTGGTGATGATCGGCACCTCGAGCTGCGCCATCTCGTAGATGTTGCGCCCGATGGCCTCGCTCTGGCCGCGCTCCTCGGCGTCGATGCCGGGAAAGGCGCCGGGGGTATCGACGAAGGTGAACACCGGCAGCCTGAACTTCTCGGCGGTCTTCATCAGGCGCAGCGCCTTGCGATAGCCCTCGGGCCGCGTCATGCCGAAGTTGCGCGCGGCGCGCTCCTTGGTGCCACGCCCCTTCTGGTGGCCGATCACCATGCAGGCATTGCCGCCAAAGCGCGCCAGGCCACCGACGATGCTGGCGTCGTCGGCGAAGTGACGGTCGCCGTGCAGTTCGACGAAATCGGTGAAGCACTCGCGGATGTAGTCCAGCGTGTAGGGGCGGTCCGGATGTCGCGCGATCTTGGTGATCTGCCACGGCGTCAGGTCGCTGTAGATGTCCTTGGTGAGCTTGAGGCTCTTCTTGTCGAGCTGGTCGATCTCCTCGGAGATGTCGACCGCGCTCTCGCTTTGCACGTAGCGCAGTTCCTCGATCTTGTTTTCCAGCTCGGCAATCGGTTGCTCGAAGTCCAGGAAAGTGCGTTTGGCCAATCTAGGCTCCTCGTAACGAGATGCCGGTGATGTTACCGGATGCCGCGTGCGGCGGCGCTCAATACGCGACCGGCAGCGGGTCGAGCGAGCGCCACATGTACCAGGTGGCGACACTGCGCCAGGGCGCCCAGCCCTCGGCCACCTCGCGCGCCTCGCTGCGGCTGACGGGTTCGCCGGAAAAATAGTTCTGGCTGATGCCCTTGATCAGGCCGACATCGTCGAGCGGCAGCACGTCCGGGCGCAGCAGGTGGAAGATCAGGAACATCTCGGCGGTCCAGCGGCCGATGCCGCGGATCGCCACCAGCTCGGCGATGATGGCCTCGTCGTCCATGCCGGCCCAGCGCGCGACATGGATCTTGCCGGCGTCGAAATGCAGCGCCAGGTCGACCAGGTATTCGACCTTGCGCGCCGACAGGCCGGCCGCGCGCATGTCGTCCACCTTCAGGCGCAGCACGGCGGCCGGCGTCAGGCGGCGCGACAGCGCGGCGAAGCGGTCCCACACCGACTGCGCGGCGCGCACCGAGATCTGCTGACCCACGATGGAGCGCGCCAGCGTGACGAAGGCGTCGCCGCGCGACTCCAGGCGAGCATCCCCGAAGCGCGGGATCAGGCGGCGCAAGACGCGGTCGCGCCGTGCCAGGTGGGTGCAGGCGTCCATCCAGTAATCAGGCGCGATGGCCTCGGCTGGCGCCCCGCGGCGCGCCGTCACTGCACCGCCTCCCAGGTGGTGCCGGCGGACGAGTCCTTGAGCACGATGCCGGCGGCCCGCAGCTCGTCGCGGATGCGGTCGGCCTCGGCGAAGTCGCGCGCCTGCTTGGCGGCAGCGCGCGCTGCGATGCGGGCCTCGATCGCCGCCTCGTCCAGCACGCTGCCGGCGCGCAGGAACGCCTTCGGATCATCCTGCAGCAGGCCCAGGCAGCCGCCCAGTGCCTTCAGCAGGCCGGCATCCTGCGGCCGGCGGTGGCGATTCACCTCGCTCGCCAGTTCGAACAGCACGGCCACGGCCTCGGGCGTGCCGAAGTCCTCGTCCATGGCGGCCTTGAAGCGCGCCGCGAACGGATCGCTCCAGTCGATCGCCGCCGGCGGCTCGGCCGGCACGGCGTCGAGGGCGGTGTAGAGGCGGCGTAGCGCGGCGCGCGCGTCCTGCAGGTGCACGTCGCTGTAGTTGAGCGGGCTGCGGTAATGCGCGCGCACGATGAAGAAACGGATCGTCTCGGCGTCGAACTGCTCCAGCACCTCGCGGATGGTGAAGAAATTGCCGAGCGACTTGGACATCTTCTCGTTGTCGATGTTGACGAAGCCGTTGTGCATCCACACGCGCGCCAGCGGCACGCCATTGGCGCCCTCGCTCTGGGCGATCTCGTTCTCGTGATGCGGGAACTGCAGGTCCGCGCCGCCGCCGTGGATGTCGAAGGTGTTGCCCAGCAGGGCGCAGCTCATGGCCGAGCATTCGATGTGCCAGCCGGGCCGCCCCAGGCCGTAGGGGCTGTCCCAGCGGGCGCCCTCGGGTTCGCTCGGCTTGGCCGACTTCCAGAGCACGAAGTCGAGCGGGTCATCCTTGCCCGCGTCCACCGCCACGCGCTCGCCGGCGTGCAATTCGTCCAGCGTCTTGCCGGACAGCTTGCCGTAGCCCGGGAAGCGCCGCACCGCGTAGTTGACGTCGCCATCCGCGCCGCGATAGGCCAGGCCCTTGCCCTCCAGCGTGCCGATGATGGCGAGCATCTGCGGCACGTAGTCGGTGGCACGGGGGTCGTGCGTGGGCCGCTCGACGCCCAGGGCGTCGAAGTCTCGGTACATCTCGGCGATCATGCGGTCGGTGAGCTGGCGGATGGTCTCGCCGTTCTCCAGCGCGCGGCGGATGATCTTGTCCTCGATGTCGGTGATGTTGCGCACGAAGGTCACGCGCAGGCCCGACGCCTTGAACCAGCGCTGCACCACGTCGAACGCGACGGCCGAGCGCGCGTGGCCGATGTGGCACAGGTCGTACACGGTGATGCCGCACACGTACATGCGCACGTGGCCGGGTTCGAGCGGGGCGAAGTCTTCCAGGGCACGCGTGAGCGTGTTGTAGATGCGCAGGGTCATGGAAATCGGGGCCGGGCCGCGCGCGGATGCCGCGACGCGTGCGAGAGGAGCCGTCTCGGCCGCTTGCGCGGCGTGACTACAATCCCGTCCAGTATAAAACGCGCGTTGCCGGATCCAGCGTCCATCCGCGGTTGCCCCGAAAGGGCGATGGCTCCGTGCGCCCGCCACCGATGACCGCGCGTCCCGCCCACTTTCGCCATCCCCTGGCTCTGCTGCTGGCCCTGCTGGCGCTGCTGGCGCTGCCGGCCTGGGCGGACGACTACGCCGAGGTGCAGCGCCTGCATGCCGCCGGCCAGACCGGCGAGGCGCTGGCGCAGGCCGACCGCTACATCGGCGAGCATCCGCGCGACCCGCAGATGCGCTTCATCAAGGCCAACCTGCTCAGCGCCAGCGGCCAGCCGCAGGCGGCCGAGCAGATGCTCGAGCAACTGACGCGCGACTACCCCGAGCTGGCCGAGCCCTGGAACAACCTGGCGGTGCTGCGCGCCGCGCGCGGCGAGCTGGCGGCGGCGCGCGCGGCGCTCGAGAACGCGCTGCGCATCCAGCCCGACTACGCGACGGCGCTGGAGAACCTGGGCGACGTGCAGGCGCGCGAGGCCCTGCGGTCCTACCAGCGCGCGCGCACGCTGGATGCCGGCAACCCGCGCCTGGCACCCAAGATCGAAGCCCTGGGCAGCCTGCTGAAAGCGCGGGCTGGCGCCGGCGGCTGAAGCCCAGGCGCGACGCGCCGGGAACCCCTGGCATGCGCCACGCCACCAAGCCTGATCCCGTTCCTCACTTTCCGCATCCGCCCATGAACCTGTCCCGCAGAACCCTCACCCGCCTGGCTGCCGGCGTGCTGGCCAGTGCCGCCCTGGCGACCGCCCTGCCCGCCCTGGCCGCCGACCCGCGCGTCAAGTTCGTCACCAGCGAGGGCGACTTCGTGATCGAGGTCTACCCCGAGAAGGCGCCCAAGACCGTCGCCAACTTCCTGCAGTACGTCAAGGACAAGCACTACGACGGCACCATCTTCCACCGCGTGATCAAGAACTTCATGATCCAGGGCGGCGGCTTCGACGCGGACTACAAGGAGAAGCCGACACGCGCGCCGGTGACGCACGAAGGCCGCCAGGCCCTGGCCGCCGGCCTGAAGAACGTCCGGGGCAGCGTGGCCATGGCACGCACCAACGATCCCAATTCGGCCAGCGCGCAGTTCTTCATCAACGTGGTCGACAACGACTTCCTGGATCCGGTGCCGATCCCGCCGGGCGACCCGGTGGCCAAGTTCGAGTACCGGGGCCAGACCTACACCGACGTGCCACGCGCCAACCTGGAAAACCATCCGCAGCTGTTCGGCTACACCGTGTTCGGCCAGGTCGTGAGCGGCATGGACACGGTCGAGAAGATCCGCAACACGGTCACCGGCAAGGGCGGGCCGTTCCCGACCGACGTGCCGCAGAAGATGGTGCGGATCGAGTCGGCCACGCTGGTGAAATGATCCCCTCATGTTGCTGCGCTCCTTCCCCCAGGGGGACGCACCCAGTAACCAGGGCAACTCCGGCCACGCGTGCCTGCGGATGGCCAGCTCCGCGGCCTGTTTGTCTTTTCCCGCTGAAGCCGCACGTGGCACCATGAAAATTTCTGACATCCCGTTGCAAAGGAAGAACCCATGAGCAATCCCCAGGTTGAACTGCACATCAAGGACCGCGGCGTGATCACGGTCGAACTCGAGCAGGAGAAGGCGCCCAAGTCGGTGGCCAACTTCCTCGCCTACGTCCAGAGCGGCCACTACGACAACACGGTGTTCCACCGCGTCATCGGCAACTTCATGATCCAGGGCGGCGGCTTCGAGCCGGGCATGAAGCAGAAGCCGACCCAGGCGCCGATCGAGAACGAGGCCAACAATGGCCTGAAGAACGCGCGCTACACCCTGGCCATGGCGCGCACGGGCGACCCGCATTCGGCCACGGCGCAGTTCTTCATCAACGTGGTGGACAACGACTTCCTGAACTTCCAGGCACCGACCGGCCAGGGCTGGGGCTACGCGGTGTTCGGCAAGGTGGTCCAGGGCCAGGACGTGGTGGACGCGATCAAGGCGGTGCCGACCACGCGCAAGGGATTCCACGACGACGTGCCGCGCGACGACGTGGTGATCGAGAAGGCTGTGGTGGCTGCCGGCTGACCCGCACCGCGTGACGAGCGTGCCGGCCTTTGCCGAGCTGGTGGCGCCCGCGCACTGGCGCACGGTCGACTTCATCTCCGATCTGCATCTCAAGCCGGACGAGCCGCAGACCTTCGGCGCCTGGGCCGGCTACATGGCGGCCACGCGCGCCGACGCGGTGTTCATCCTGGGCGACCTGTTCGAGGTCTGGGTGGGCGACGACGCCGCCAGCGCGGGCAGCTTCGAGGCGCGCTGCGGCGAGGTGCTGGCGGCGTGCCACGCCGAACTGGCCTTCCTGCGCGGCAACCGCGACTTCCTGGTCGGCACGCCATTCCTGCAGCGCCATCGCGTGCGCGACCTGATCGACCCCACCGTGCTGGCCTTCGCCGGGCAGCGCTTCCTGCTCTCGCATGGCGATCTGCTGTGCACCGAGGACGTCGACTACCAGCGCTTTCGCCAGCAGGTGCGCAGCGCTGACTGGCAGCGCGACTTCCTGGCGCGCCCGCTGGCCGAGCGCCAGGCGCTGGCGCGGCACATGCGCGCCGAGAGCCAGGCGCGCCACGCCGAACAAGCCGTCTACGCCCACACCGACACCGCACTGGCGCGCCAGTGGCTGCACGCGGCAGACGCCACCACCCTGATCCACGGCCACACGCACCAGCCGGCCGACCACGCGCTCGGCACCGACGGCCAGGGCCGGCCGCTGGCCCAGGTGGTGCTGAGCGACTGGCACATCGACGCCCGCACGCACCGCGCCGAGGTGCTGCGCCTGCAACCGTCGGGGCGCTGGACGCGCCTCGATCCGGGTGACGCCTGAGCGCCATGGCACCGCTGGCGCGCCTGGGCCGATGGTTGCGCCGCGCGGCCGGCGTGCCGCCGCCGATCCCCGACGCGCTGTGGCAGGCGACGCTGGCGCGCTACCCGTTCCTGGCCCGGCTGGGGCGACAGCAGCGCGAGCGCCTGCGGCGCCTGGCGACGCACTTTCTCGCGCAGAAGGAATTCAGCGGCGCCCACGGGCTGCAGGTGACCGATGCCATGGCGGTCGCCGTGGCCGCCCAGGCCTGCCTGCCCCTGCTGCACCTGGGGCCACCCGAGCGTCCGGAGGACGCCCTGTCCTGGTACGACGACTTTGTCGGCATCGTGATGCACCCGGCCGACGCCGTGGCGCGCCGCCAGGTGATGGACGAGGCCGGCGTGGTGCACCACTACGACGAGGTGCTGGCGGGCGAAGCCATGCAGCACGGCCCGGTGATGCTGTCCTGGCCGGCGGTGCAGGACGCCGGCACGGAAAGCGGCAGCAGCGTGGTGATCCACGAGTTCGTGCACAAGATGGACATGCAGGCCGGCGGCGCCCACGGCGCGCCGCCGCTGCCGCGCGGTTTCATGGGCGCGCGCACGCCGCGTGAGGGGGCGGCGCGCTGGGCCGCCACCTGGGCGCCCGCGTATCAGCAGTTCCGCGAACAGGTGATCCGGGCCGAGCGCTTCGGCGCCCCCATGCCCTGGCTGGACGCCTATGCCGCCACCGCGCCGGAGGAGTTCTTCGCCGTCGCCTGCGAGGCGCACTTCGTCGAGCCGCAGCGCTTCGCGCAGGAATTCCCGCAGCTCAGCACCGCGCTGCGCGCGTTCTTCCGGCAAGATGCGTCCTGAGTAACCGTCTTTCAAGTCAAGCGCCGTGAAGCGATTTGTCCCAAGGTTT
>NZ_DAOKZG010000002.1:62034-168444 GCF_035325765.1 Ottowia sp. | reverse complement strand
CGGTATTCCAGCCGCTGCAGGCCCTGCACGAGGATGGGAACGATGTTGCGCGTGGCAACCGCGCCGACGATGCCGCACATGGTGATGTCCTCCCTGGTTGTCGATCGCTGCGATGGTACGCAGGGTGACGAGACATTTGGAGTCGAATTCGTGACGATTTTGATGAATAATTTCACCAAACTTGATTGTCAAAATATTATTTCTAGATATTCACACATATGGAATTTGACGAAATAGACTGGCGACTGCTCGATCTGCTGCAAATCGATGCCGGCGTCAGCAACCAGGCGCTGGCCGAGCGCGCCGGCGTCTCGGCGCCGACCGCGCTGCGCCGCGTGCGCCGCCTGCGCGAAGCGGGGTTGATCCGGCGCACGGTGGCACTGCTCGACGAGGATCGGCTGGCCGCCATCCAGGGACATGGCCTGACGGCGCTGGCCGAGGTCGCGCTGGACCGCCAGGGCGCCGAGCACCTGGATGCCTTCGAGCGTCGCGCGGTGCAGGACGCGGCCGTGCGCCAGTGCTGGCGCGTGGCGCCGGGGCCCGACTTCATGCTGGTGCTGCGTGTGCGTGACATGCCGGCCTACCAGCAACTGGCCGAGCGCCTGTTCACCCAGGACGCCAACGTGCGCAACGTGCGCGTGTTCTTTGCCACGCGCTGCGCCCGCTTCGATCCCGGCTTGCCGCTGGACCTGCCCGCGCGCCGGGCGCCGCCGCCCTGACGCAGCGGCCCGGAGGCGCGCGGCCGGCCGACGCGGCTGCAATGCGGCCTTTCTTTGTCGTTGGGACGTCATTTGTTCGGGTTTTCCGGGACTCCGGAGTGCTCAAATCCAGATGCCACGCAGCCGCACCTGCGCTACACTATCGACCCGACGCCCCATCCTCCCGCCAGGGAGCCACCAGGACGACGAGAGGACCGCCGCTTGCCCACTGCTGCGCCCACCGAGCGCGAATCCATCCTGAGCTGCGAGCATGTCAGTCGCTGGTTTGGCGGCGTGCATGCGGTGGCCGACGTGTCGCTCGACATCCGCAAGGGCCAGATCTACGGCCTGGTCGGTCCCAACGGCTCGGGCAAGACCACGCTGGTCAATGCCATCACCGGCTTCTACCCGCCGCAGAAGGGCAGCATCCGCTTCGAGGGCCAACCGCTCACGGGCGTGCGCCCGGACCGCATCGCGCTGCGCGGCATCGCGCGCACCTTCCAGAACGTGGCCCTGTTCAAGGGCATGAGCGTGCTCGACAACATCCTGCTCGGGCGCCACATCTTCATGCGCCCGAGCGCGCTGGCATCCCTGTTTTACTGGTGGTGGGCCGAGCGCGAGGAGATCGCGCACCGCCTGAAGGTCGAGGAGATCATCGACCTGCTGCAGCTCGAGAGCGTGCGCGACGAGCCGGTGGAGGTGATCCCGCTGGGCCTGCAGAAGCGCGTCGAGCTGGCGCGCGCGCTGGCCGCCGAGCCGCGCATGCTGATCCTGGACGAACCCATGGCCGGCATGAACCAGGAGGAGAAGGAATACATCGTC
Organism: Ottowia sp.; assembly: GCF_035325765.1. Taxonomy (GTDB): domain Bacteria; phylum Pseudomonadota; class Gammaproteobacteria; order Burkholderiales; family Burkholderiaceae_C; genus Ottowia. Next base: position 166,924 of record NZ_DAOKZG010000002.1, on the reverse strand, counting down.
CGCTTCATCCTCGACGCCAAGGAAGCGCTCGACCTGACGATCCTGCTGATCGAGCACCACATGGACGTCATCACCGGCATCTGCGACCGCGCGCTGGTGCTCAACAACGGCCGCATGCTGGCCGAGGGGCCGGTGCTGGAAGCGGTGAACCACCCCGACGTGATCGCCGCCTACATCGGAGGGGCGCCCGATGATGACTGACGCACCCCCCATGTCGCTGCGCTCCACGTGCTCGCCGCCAGAGGCGGCGCCTCCTCGGCCCGTCCGGACCTGCGCTGGCAGGTCTGGAGCCGCGGGCCTCAGCCCCCTGGAAGGGGGACGCACCCAGTGTCCGGGGGAACACCGGTCACGGGTGCCTGCGCCTGGCCTGCTCCGCGGCCACTGGAACAGAGCTCTCGCGTGCGCCGTGGATGGCGCACTGCATCAGGGATGACCGAGATGCAGAAGGCTGCAGCGCACGACGAAGGCGACCACCTGATCGCCGTGTTGGCGGCCAACGCGCGCGCGCACGGCAGCGAGGTGGCGATGCGCGAGCGCGACCGCGGCATCTGGCAGGAGATCACCTGGCAGGCCTACCTCGACCAGGTGCTGGCGGCGGCCGCCGGCCTCGAGGCGCTGGGCGTAGCGCCCGGCGACAAGGTGCTGGTGGTGGGCGACAACCGGCCGGCGCTGTACTTCGCGATGCTCGGCGCGATCGCGCTGCGCGCCGTGCCCTCGCCCGCCTATTCCGATTTCACGCCCGAGCAGCTGCTGGGCCAGATCCAGCGCGAGGGCGTGCGCTTTGCCATTGCCGAGGACCAGGAGCAGGTCGACAAGCTGCTCGGCCTGGCGGATCGCTACGACGGCCTGCAGAGCATCGTCTACGACGACCCGCGCGGCCTGGAGGGCAGCGCGCCCGCCCATGTGCTGGCCTTCACCGACCTAGTGCAACGCGGCGCCGAACGCCTGCGCCGCGAGCCCGGCCTGCAGGACGATCTGCTGGCGCGTCCGCGCGCCAGCGACGACGCCGTGCTGCTGCACTCCTCGGGCACCACCGGCGCGCCCAAGGGGATCCCGCTGAAGCACCGCCACGTGCTGTTCGCCGTGCGCAGCGCGGCCCAGGCCGGCTACTTCGGCGAGGGCGAGACGCACATGGCCTACATGCCGATTGCCTGGGTCGGCGACTTCATCTTCACCATCGCGGCGGCGCTGGCGCTGCGCTTCTCGGCCAACATCCCGGAGAAGCAGGAGACGGTGCAGCGCGACCTGCGCGAAATCGCGCCCACGGTCTACTTCACCTCGCCACGCGCCTGGTCGACCATGCTGACGCGGGTGCAGGTCGGCATTGCCGAGTCGACGCGCCTGAAGCGCTGGCTGTACGAGCGCTTCATGCCGTTTGCCGTGGAGCTCGAACGTCGCCACCTGGCGGGCCAGGAGCCCAGCGCCGGCCAGCGCCTGTGGCGCGCCATCGGCGAGCTGCTGATCTACGGGCCCATCCGCGACCAGCTCGGCCTGGCGCGCGCACGCCACGCCTACACGGCCGGCGAGGCGATCGGCGAGGAGATCTTCCTGTTCTTCCGCGCGCTCGGCCTGCCGCTGCGCCAGTTCTACGGCCAGACCGAGAACTCGGCCCTGTGCGCGGCGCAGGACGTGGGCACCGTCAAGCTGCACACGGTCGGCAAGCCCTTCCCCGGCATGGAGCTGCGCATCAGCGAGAGCGGCGAGATCCTGGTGCGCGGCGGCAACGTGTTCGAGGGCTACTTCAACGACCCCGCTGCCACGGCCGAGGCGCTGCAGGACGGCTGGCTGCACACTGGCGACGCCGGCCACCTGGAGGACGACGGCCAGCTCGTGGTGCTGGGGCGCGTCTCGGAGCTGGTGCACACGCGCGGCGGCGAGCGCTACATCCCCACCTTCATCGAGAACCAGCTCAAGTTCAGCCCCCACATCAAGGACGTCTGCGTGCTCGGCGACGGACGCGACTGGCTGGCCGCGCTGGTGGCGATCGACTGGGAGGCAGTGGGCCACTGGGCGCAGGAGCGCGGCATCGCCTACACCTCGTTTGCCGACCTGTCGCAGCAGCCGCTGGTGTACGACCTGATCGAGGGCCTGATGCGTGCCGTCAACGCCAAGCTGCCCGAGGCCACGCGCATCCACCGCTTCGTCAACCTGCACAAGGAGTTCGACCCCGACGACGGCGAGGTCACGCGCACGCGCAAGCTCCGCCGCGGCGTCATCGACGAGCACTACAAGGACATCATCGACGCCATCTACGCTGGCCAGGCCTCGGTCGAGTCGGTGGCGCAGATCACCTACGAGACCGGCGAGTCGGGCGTGCTGCGGCGCGAACTGGCGATTCGCGACGTCGGTGCAGCCACGGGGGCCGCCGCATGAGCTATTTCCTCGAACTGCTGATCAACGGCGCCCTCACCGGACTGATGTACAGCCTGGTCGCGCTGGGGGTGGTGCTGATCTACAAGTCCTCGGGCGTGCTCAACTTCGCCGCCGGAGCGATGGTGATGATCGGCGGCTACGTGGTGTGGCTGCTGGGCTCCTGGGGCCTGCCGATCTACGGTGCGATCGCATTGGCGCTGGTCGTGATGTTCGGTTTCGGCTGGCTCACCGAGCGCGTGCTGCTGCGCACCATGGTGGGCCAGCCGATCATCATGATCGTGATGCTGACGCTGGGGCTGGACGTGTTCCTGCGCGGCCTCGGCCCGGGCTTCCTCGGCACCGAGCCGAAGCACCTGGATCTGGGCATCGGCATGGCGCCCCTGATCATGGGCGACATCCTCACCAACCGCACCTACGTCATCGGCGGCGTGGTGGCGCTGCTGCTGATCGCGCTGGCCCTGCTGTTCTTCCGCACGCGCCTGGGTACCAAGCTGCGCGCGGTATCGGACGACCACGTCTCGAGCTGGTCGGTCGGCATCTCGGTCGAACACGCCGTCGCCATCTCCTGGGGCCTGGCCGGCCTGTGCGCGGTCGCCGGCGGCACCATGTGGGGGGCGGTGCAGGGGGTGGACTGGTCGCTCACCGCGCTGCTGTTCCCGGCCGTCGCAGTGGTCATCCTGGGTGGCATCGACTCGATTGTCGGCGCCCTGCTCGGCGGCCTGGTGGTGGGCATCCTCGGCAGCGTGATCCCGGGCTACGTCGACTCGCTGGTCGGCGGCAGCACGCGCGACGTCGTCACCTCGCTGGTGATCCTGCTCACCATCCTGATCCGGCCGCACGGCATGTTCGGGCGCGAAGACATCGAGAGGATTTGATGACGCACTCCCCCATGCCGCTGCGCTCCTTCCCCCCAAAGGGGGACGCACGAGGCCCAGCAGAGCGGGGCGACTGGCTTGCTCCGCAGCCATCGGATTTGCGCTGTTTCAGGCGTCGCGGGTGATGCGGCGCACGATGGAGAAGTGAAGCGATGTTTTATCGGTTGTCCGGGGTCTATCACACGCGCTACGCACAGACGCGCCAGCTCTGGCCGATCCCGGCCGACCGCTGGCAGGTCGCCCTGCTGCTGGCGCTGGCGCTGGCCGCGCCCTTCTACATGTCCGAGCTCTACCTGTCGAGCTACATGCTGCCCTGGCTGGTGTTCAGCGCCGCCACGCTGGCCCTCACCCTGCTGATGGGCCTGGCCGGGCAGCTGCACTTCGGCTTTGCCGCGGTGATGGCAATCGGTGCCTACACCAGCATCCACCTGACCAAGGCGGGCGTGCCTTTCGAGCTCGCGCTGCTGGCTGCCGGCCTGATGGCGGCGCTGATCGGTTGCCTGTTCGGCGCCTCGGCACTGCGCGTCAAGGGCCTGTACCTGGTGATGGCGACGCTCGCCATGCAGTTCCTGGTCGACTGGGTGATCGTCAACGTCAGCGCCATCTCGGGCGGCGCGGTGGCGACGCTGCAAACGCCCAAGGTGAACTTCCTGTTCATCGCGCTGGACACGCTCACCGCGCGCTACTACCTGGCGCTGCTGTGGACCGCGGTCGTCACGCTGCTCATCCTCAACATCAAGCGCACCAGCTACGGTCGCGCGCTGGTGGCGGTGCGCGACAAGGACTTCGCCGCCGCGGTGATCGGCGTCAACATCTTCAAGTACAAGCTGCTCGCCTTCTTCACCAGCAGCTTTCTGGGCGGCGTCTCGGGCGCCATCCTGGCGTTCTGCTACTACCAGGCGGTGACGCCCTCGCAGTTCAACTTCGACGTCACCATCCAGCTCGTGGCCATGGCGCTGGTCGGCGGCCTGGGCAGCGTGGTCGGCGGCTTCCTCGGCGCGGGCTTCGTGCTGCTGGCGCCCATCGTGCTGCTCAACCTGATCGCGGCCATGGTCGACGCCGGCTGGCTCAACCTGTCGACCTCGCTGATGGCGCACATCCCTCTGATGCTCTACGGCGCGATGATCATCGGCTTCCTCCTGTTCGAGCCGCTGGGCCTGGCCAAGATCTACGACAACATGCGCAAATACTTCCTCGTCTGGCCGTTTCGCCACACGCAGAGCTGAATCTGGAAATTTTCACCACGACAACCACAGCAAGGAGACCACCGCCATGAAGCACACCCGTCGCACCCTCGTTCGCACCACCCTGGCTGCCGCCGCCCTGGCCGCGGCCGGCCTTGCCGGCCCGCTGGCACACGCGCAGAACAAGGAGCCCATCCAGTTCGCCACGCTGCTGGACTTCACCCGCGTCTACACCTTTCTGACCGACGAATACAGCCAGGGCCAGCAGGACTACATCAAGCTGGTCAATCTTGAGGGCGGCATCGACGGCCACCCGATCAAGATGATCGTCAAGGACCACGCCAGCTACCCCGAGCGCGGCATCGCGCTGTACAACGAGGCCAAGGCCGCAGGCGCCCTGTTCTTCGACTTCCTGAGCACGCCGGTGGCCAACGCGCTGATGCCGCGCGTGGACGAGGACAAGCTGCCGATGATCGCGTTTGCCCACGGCCGCGCCGACGCCGCCGACGGCCAGGCCTTCCCCTACGTGTTCCCGTCGGCCGCCATCTACCGCTCGCAGGCGGCGCTGCTGCTCAAGTACATCGACGAGAACGAAGGCGGGCTCAAGGACAAGAAGATCGCCTTCGTGCACATCGACTCGCCGTTCGGCAAAGAGCCCATCGAGCTGCTCAACCGCGTGGCGCAGACCAAGGGCTTCGAGGTCAAGCTCTTCCCCTACCCGGTGCCCGGCACCGAGCAGGCGGCCACCTGGTCGGACGTGCGGCGCTTTCGCCCCAACAAGGTCATCATCTGGGGCGCCGGCCCGGGCCAGGGCGTGTCGATCCGCGGCGCGGTCAGCAACGGCATTCCGGCCAAGGACATCCACTCGGTCATCTGGCTGTCCGAGAGCGACATGGAGTCGTTCAAGGGCAACGAGGTCGTCGGCGTCAAGCGCTTCACCGCGGTGAACACCGGCACCGGCTCGCCCATCCTGCAGCGCATCGTCAAGCAGGTCGTCGAGCCGGGCAACGGCACCGGCGACAAGAAGCGCGTGGGCTGGAGCGGCTACAACATCGGCGTGGCCAGCATGGCCATTCCGGTCGAGGCGGCGCGTCTGGCGCTGAAGAACTTCGGCGAGCCGCTCACGGGCGAGAAGCTCAAGAAGGGCTTCGAGCTGCTCAAGGACTTCGACGCCGAAGGCCTGATGCCCAAGCTCACGATCACCGCGAAGGACCACCAGGGCGGCGGCTGGGGCCGGGTGTCGGAATGGGACGGCAAGCAGTGGGCGCCCAAGAGCGACTGGCAGCACGCCTACCAGGACGTGGTCTGGGACCTGATCCGCGAAGACGAAGCCAAGGCGCAGAAGAAATGAGCTTTCTGAGCCTCAACAATGTCGAGGTGGCCTACGACAAGGTCTTCCTCGCCATCAAGGGCGTGTCGCTCACCGTCGAGGAGGGCTCGATGGTGGCCCTGCTCGGCGCCAACGGCGCCGGCAAGTCTACGACGCTCAAGACCATCAGCGGGCTGCTGGCGCCCGAGCGCGGCGAGGTGCGCCGCGGCCAGGTGCTGTTTCGCGGCCAGGACATCGGGCAGCTCGCGCCGCCCGAGCGCGTGCGCATGGGCCTGGTGCACGTGATGGAGGGCCGGCGCATCTTCGAGCACCTGACGCCCGACGACAACCTGCTGGCCGCCTACCCGGGGCGCAGCGCCAAGAGCAGTTTCAGCCAGCTGCGCGAGCAGGCCTACGCCTACTTCCCGCGCCTGGCCGAGCGCTCCAAAAGCAAGGCCGGCTATCTGTCGGGCGGCGAGCAGCAGATGCTGGCGATCGCGCGCGCCCTGATCACCGAACCGCGCCTGATCATGCTCGACGAGCCGTCGCTGGGCCTGGCGCCGGTGCTGGTCAAGGAGATCTTCACGATCATCCGCGAGATCAACCGCAAGCACGGCGTCAGTGTGCTGCTGGTCGAGCAGAACGCCCGCGCCGCGCTGGACGTGGCCGACCACGCCTACCTGATCGAAAACGGCAACATCGTGATGAGCGGCACCACCGAAGAGCTCAAACGCAACCCCGACATCCAGGAGTTCTACCTGGGTGGCGGCGAGCGCGTGGACTATCACAACGTCAAGCACTATCGCCGGCGCAAACGCTGGCTGGCATAGCTCCTGCCTCTTGCTCCCTCTCCTCCTGGGAGAGGTCAGGGGCGAGTGTCCCCGGCGGCGCGTGAACGAACGCGGCGCGCCCGCTCACCAGACGCCGCGCGCCTGCACCGACACCACCGCCTCGACTTCGCCCGCGGCCAGGCCGCCGCGCACGGCGACAAGGTGGGCGTGCAGGTTCACCGTCGGGTCGCAGTGCCCCGGAATCAGCCACACCGTGTCACCCAGCGCCGGCAGGCCAGGCGCATCCCCGCTCGCCGCCACGGGACGCAGGATGGTGTGTTCGTCGCCGCCGCCCTCCGTCGCCAGCGCCGGCTGGCCGGCCAGGGCGTGCACCGTGGGCAGGCCGCTGTCCACGGCACAGGCCTTCAGGCCCGCGTCGCACACCGCATGCTGCGCCGACACGCTGATCACCTGCGACTTGACGAACAGTGCCGGCTCGAATGCAGGCTGCATCGGATCGCGTTCGTTGCGCTGGTAGTCGCCGTCCATGAACAGGAAGCTGCCCGGCTGCAACTCGCCCCACAGCCCGCTGGCGGCCTCGTTGCCGAAGGTGCCGGTACCGCCTCCGGTGATGAGCGATGGTGCGAGGCCGGCGGCCTGCAGCAGCTCGCGCGTCGCGCGCAGCGCGTCCGCCGCGCGCGCGATCGCCGCCTGGCGCTCGGCCACGCTGCGCAGGTGCTGGGCCGCGCCGTGGTAGGCGTGCAGGCCGGCATAGCGCAGGCTGGTGGAGCGGGCTGCGAGTTGTCGCACCAGTTCCAGCACAGGGGCCCCGGGCGGCACGCCGCAGCGGCCCTGGCCGATATCGACTTCGACGAAGACGTCGATCACCGCCCGCGTGAGCTGCATGGCCTGCGCCAGGCGCTCGATGCCCTCGGCGCTGTCGACCGCGATGGCCAGCTGCCCGCCGCGCAGCTTGAGCTGGTGCGCCAGCGCCGCCACCCGGCGCAGCTTGGCCACCGACACCACCTCGTTGCTGATGAACAGGTCGTTGATGCCACCGGCGGCCAGCGCCTCGGCCTCGGCCACGGTCTGCGTGCACAGGCCGACGGCGCCTGCCTGCAGCTGCATGCGCGCGAATTCGACGCTCTTGTGCATCTTGGCGTGCGGGCGCAGGCGCACGCCGTGCCGGGTCGCGAACCCGGTCATGCGCTGCAGGTTGCGGTTCACGGCGTCGAGGTCGACCACCAGCGCCGGGGTGTCGATGGCGTCCACGCCCTGGCCGACCAGGGCGTGCAGGCGCGAAATGCGGAGATCAGGCAAGGGTTTCATCCAGCGCGTGCTGTACGAGGTGAAGCGTGTCGGCCCAGCCCACCAGGGCGAAGCCGCCGTCGGGCGTCCACAGCAGGCGGTTGATGGCCGCATTGCCGAGCTGCCAGGTGCGCGCGTCCTGCAAGCCCAGGCCGGTGGCGGCGCGGTACAGCACGTCGAGCGCCCCGCCGTGGGTGAACACGGCGATGTGCCGATCCAGGTGCCGCGCCGCCAGCGCCTGCACGGCCGGCACGATGCGGTCCCGAAACTGCTGCAGCGATTCGCCGCCGCCCGGCGGCGCCCAGTCGGGGTCGCGGCGGCGCCAGCGCTCGGCCTGCGCCGGCTGCTCGGCGCGCACGTCGACGAAGCGACGACCCTGGTAGAGCCCGAAATGGCGCTCGCGCAGCGCCGGCGTGGGCTGCAACGGCGCGCCGATGGCCTCGGCGCAGGGACGCGCCGTCTCCAGCGCGCGCGCCAGGTCGCTGCTGAACACGGCGTCGATCGGATCGGCCGCGGCCAGCGCCGCGGCCAGGCAGCGCGCCTGGCGCCGGCCGGCGGCGTTGAGCGCGATGTCCTCATGGCCCTGGACGCGGGCATCCCGGTTCCAGTCGGTCTCGCCATGGCGCACGAGCAGGATGCGGGTGGCTTGCATGGGCGCGATCATGCCACGCGCGACCAGCACCCGGCAGCGGTCGCCCGCGCGACGCACGTGGCGCCGCGAAACCGTTTAGGCTCGGGCCAGCACCGGCCTGGTGGCCGGCCCGAGCATCCCCCCGCCCTCCCCATGACATCCCCCCTCGTGCGTGCCGCAGCCCCCCGGGCGCTGGGCGCCTGGGCCACGTTGCTGGTCCTCTCCACCGGCTTCCTGATGAGCCAGGCGTTTCGCACCATCGCCGCCATCATGGCGCCGCCGCTGCAGTCCGAGCTGGCGCTGAGCGCGCAGCAGCTCGGCGTGTTCGCCGCCGCCTACCACTTCGCCTTCGGCGGGCTGCAGCTCCTGATGGGCATCGGCATCGACCTGCATGGCGTGCGCCGCACCATCCTGGTGGTGTCGCCGCTGATGGTGCTGGGCTCCGCCCTGTCCGCGCTGGCCACCGGCTTTCCGATGCTGGTGGCCGGACAGGTGCTGATCGGCATCGGCTGCGCGCCGGCCTTCCTGGTCTGCACCGTGCACATCGCGCGCCATTTCGCGCCACAGCGCTACGCCGCCGTCTCCAGCATCATCCTGGCCTTCGGCAGCATCGGCATGCTGCTCACCGGCACGCCGCTGGCCTGGCTGATCGAAGCCAGTTCCTGGCGCATGGGGTTCTGGGTGCTGGGCGGCTGCGCGCTGCTGTCCTGGGGGGCGATCGCCCTGTGGTTTCGCGAGCCGCCCCTGCCCGCCGCGCCGCGCCGCGAGTCGCTGGGCGAGGCGGTGCGCACCTTCGGCGCGCTGTTTCGACTGCCGCACACGGCCGGCATCATCGCGCTCGGGCTGGTGGTCTATGCCTCCTTCATGGCGCTGCGCGGTCTCTGGCTGGGCCCGGCCATGATGCAACGCTACGCCTGGAGCCTGGTGGATGCCGGCAACCTGGCAATCGTGCTGACCCTGGTCATGGTGGTGAGCCTGCCGGTGTTCGGCCGCGCCGACCCCGGGCCGGGGCGGCGCCGTACCTGGCTCACCGGCTTCACGCTGGCGGTGGCCGCGATCTTCGCCCTGCTCGCGCTCGGCCTGGGCGCCGGTTTCGACATCGCCCTGATGCTGCTGCTGGGGGCGGTCTCCGGCTATGGGGCGCTGCAATACCCGGACGTCAAGGACGCCTACGAGCCGGCCGTGATCGGCCGCGCGCTGGCACTGTTCACCATGGCCATGTTCATGGGCGTGGCGCTGATGCAGTGGGCCACCGGCGCCATCGCGCAGCTGGCGCAGGCGCGCGGGCTGGATCCGTTCGGCCCGGTGTTCGGCAGCATCGCCGTGCTGCTGGCCATCGGCGCACTGGCGTTCCGCTGGTTGCCGCAGCCGCCGTCAAATGACAAGTGACCCTGGAAACGGCAGTTGACCGCTTGCAGCCTTCTCCAAGCCCGCATGGCCATGGACGTTGGCAGCTTCCCTCCCGTTCACCACACATGGGTGAGCACGCTACACGCCCGCCAGCACCACTCTCGCCTCGCCTGCCATGCCGATAGCGGCGCTGGCGGACGCGTCCAACTGCCGTTTCCAGGCTGACGGGTTCGTCATCGGCGCGTAGCGAAGTCATCCGTCATTTCTCATCGGCCGCTGGAGCGGCCTGTGCCGGCGCCGGGCTGATCGGCACGTCGATCCGGCGCGGGCCGGCGGGCGGGTCGGGATAGCCCTCCAGCGCAGCCACGAACAGTGCCGCCAGCACCGCGTCGGTGTTGTGCCAGGTACCGTCGTGGCGCGCCCGGCTGTCGTAGACGATCTGACCGGTCTGCAGGTCGCGCATCAGCACATGGGCTTCGGTGACGTATGCGGGGAACGTCGGATCCCAGAGCGGCCCGCCCCAGCCCAGGCCGATGCCACCGCCGCGCCAGCCGTAGCCGAGCCCGAGCGCGAGGCGCGGGTTGCTCCAGCCGCCATACGGCCCCCAGTCGCTCACCCAGTAGGCCTGCACCGTGCCGGCGACCTGGACCGCCAGCCGCGGCTGGGCGTCATCACGCACCAGCCCGGCCCGCGCGAGTGCCGTCTCGGCCAGCGCCTGCACGCGCGCCACCGGTGGCTGGCCGGCGCCCTGCGGGGCCGGCTCGAAACGATAGTGGGCACCCACCAGCACCGACGCACCGGGGGCCTGGGCCGCCACCGTGCGCACGTCGGACGCGACAATGCGCGGACCACTCGCGCACGCCGTGAGCAGGCTGGCCAGCAGAACCAGGGTGATCCGGATCATCCACATGCTTGTACCTCGTCAGGAAGACGCGCTGCGCCGCACGCTGAACGGTGTCGGGAAATGATCCTCGTCAAACGCCTTGTCGCCCAGCACGTCGGCCACGCCCGTGGGTTTGAGGTTGCGGAAATCGTGCAAGGTTCCGTCCATCAGGTGCGAAGGCACGACGTTCTGCAGGGCCGTGAACATCGTCTCGATGCGTCCCGGATGGCGCCGTTGCCAATCACGCAGCATCTCGCCCACCTGCTTGCGCTGCAGGTTTTCCTGGCTGCCGCACAGGTTGCACGGGATGATCGGGAACGCACGGTGCTCGGCCCAGGCGACGAGATCGCGCTCGTCGACGTAGGCGAGCGGGCGAATCACGATGAACTCGCCGTTGTCGCTGGTCAGCTTGGCCGGCATGCCCTTCAGCTTGCCGCCGAAGAACAGGTTCAGGAAGAAGGTCTGCAGGATGTCGTCGCGGTGATGGCCGAGCGCGATCTTGTTGCAGCCCAGTTCGCGCGCGACCCGGTACAGGATGCCGCGGCGCAGCCGCGAGCACAGGCTGCAGGTGGTCTTGCCCTCGGGAATCTTGGCCTTGACGATGCTGTAGGTGTCCTGCGTCTCGATGTGGAACTCGACGCCGAGCTCCTGCAGGTAGTTGGGCAGCACCTCGGCCGGAAAGCCCGGCTGCTTCTGGTCCAGGTTCACCGCCACCAGCTCGAAGCGCACCGGGGCGCGCGCCTGCAGCTTCAGCAGGATGTCGAGCAGGGCGTAGCTGTCCTTGCCGCCCGACAGGCACACCATGACGCGGTCGCCGGCCTCGACCATGTTGTAGTCACCGATCGCCTGCCCCATCTGCCGGCACAGGCGCTTTTCCAGCTTCAGCATTTCGCGCTCGTCGCGCGTGCGGCCGGCACGGCCATGCGCCCCTTGAGCGGGCACGTCGTGGAGGGTCTGCAAGTCGGAAACGGCGAGGTTCATGGCGCAAATTGTCCCAGAAGCCAGTGCGCGCGGCATTCGTGCATGATCACGCCATGCCCCTGCCGCCGCTTGTGCTGTCGCTCCAGTTCTCCCGTCTCGACGACGCCGACGTGCACCGCGCCGCACTCGTCCGGCATCGCGTGCAGCGCTGGCTGCGCCATGCCCTGGACGTGGGCGTCGCGTCGGCCGAGATCACGGTGCGCGTGGTCGGTGCCGAAGAAGGCCGCGCCCTGAACCGCGACTACCGCCGCAAGGACTACGCCACCAACGTGCTCACCTTCGATTACAGCGGCGCACCCCACGTCATGGCCGACCTGGTGCTGTGCGCGCCCGTGGTGGCACGCGAGGCGGCCGAACAGCACAAGCCGCTGGACCAGCACTACGCGCACCTGCTGGTGCACGGTGCCCTGCACGCCCAGGGCTGGGACCACGAGACCAGCGCGGCCGAAGCCGAGGCCATGGAGGCGCGCGAGACCGCCATCCTGGCGCAGCTCGGCTTTCCGGATCCCTATGCCGCCACCGGATCGGACGCTTGAGCCACGGCGGCGCGCCGCGTTGATGCTGCGCGGATCAGCCGGCCGGCACGATGCGCAGCGGGATGGTCACCGGCCCGTCGTTCACCAGCGCCACCTGCATGTCGGCGCCGAACCGCCCCGTCGCCACCTGCGGATGGGCCTGGCGCGCCTGCGCGACGAAGTGATCGTAGAGCCGCTGCCCCGTGGCAGGCTCGGCGGCAGCGGAAAAGCTCGGCCGGTTGCCACCCGAGGTGTCGGCCGCGAGCGTGAATTGGCTGATGATCAGCAGGCCGCCCCCGACGTCCTGCACGCTGTGGTTCATCTTGCCGGCCGCATCGCTGAAGATGCGCAGCTTGAGCAGCTTGGCCAGCAGCCGGTCGGCCTCCATCTCGCCATCGCCGCGCTCGGCGCACAGCAGGACCAGCAGGCCGGGGCCGATCGCACCCACGGTCTCGCCCCCCACCCGCACGCTGGCCTCGGAGACACGCTGGATCAGGGCTTGCATGAGACAGGAAACGGGATCAGTCGACCGCATCCTGCGCGGCCGCTTCATCGAGCTCGGTCGAAATCGGCTCGACACCATCGGGCAGCATCTGGATGCTCGCCCGCAGGCCCGGAACCACCGCCAGCAGCGCCTGCTCGACCTCCTCGCGCAGCGCGTCGGCGCGCCCCAGGGTCCAGCTTGGCGGCAGGTGCATGTGCAGGCTGACGAAGCGCCGCTGCCCCGCCTTGCGCGTGCGCACGTGGTCGAACAGCACCACATGGTGCTCGCCGCGGCGCACGGCGAAGCGCGCCAGCACGGCTTCGATCTGCCCCTGCACCTCGGGCTCGGCAGCCGCGTCCAGCAGGCCCTGCGAGGAGCGTCGCAGCAGACGCACCCCTTCCAGCACGATGTTCAGCGCCACGCCGATGGCCACCAGGGGGTCCAGCCACAGCCAGCCGGTGAAGTCGACCAGCACCAGGCCGACGACCACACCGACCGAAGTCCAGACGTCGGTCAGCAGGTGGCGCGCGTCGGCCTCCAGCGCAATCGAGCGGTGGCGGCGCGAGACGCGCAGCATGACCCAGGCCAGCACGCCGTTCAGCGCCGAGCTGAACACCGCCAGGGCCAGGCCCCAGCCCACCTGCACCAGCGGTTGCGGCGCCCAGAAGCGCGGCAGCGTGGCCCAGACGATGGCCACGGCCGCACCGATGATCAGCACGCCCTCGAAGCCGGAGGAGAAATATTCGGCCTTGTGGTAGCCAAACGGGTGGTCCTCGTCGGCGGGCCGCGTCGCCACCGTCACCATCAGCAGGCCGAAGGTGGCGGCCGCGAGGTTGACGAAGGACTCCATCGCGTCCGACAGCAGGCCGACCGAGCCGGTGACCCACCAGGCCGCGGTCTTCAGCGCAATCGTCAACAGGGCCACGGCGATCGAGACCGCCATCAGACGCCGCGGCGTCATCCAGACGCCGTACCGTTCGGTGGCCATCGGTTCAGGCGAACGCACGGGCCATCGGAGCGGACCGCCGGCAACGCACCCCGACGCCCGGATGCGTCATGCCAGGGTCACCCGCGCGAACTTGCGCTTGCCCACCTGCACCACGTAGCGGCCAGCCCCCAGCTTCAGGCCCTTGTCACTGATCACGCTCGAATCGACACGCACGCCGCCGCCCTCGATCAGGCGGTTGGCCTCGCTGGTCGACGGCGCCAGCCCCGAATGCTTGAGCACCAGGCCGATGCCCAGCGGCGCGCCGGTGAGCTGCACGTCGGGAATCTCGTCCGGCACGCCGCCACGGCTGCGGTTGGCGAAGTCCCGCTCGGCCGCATCGGCCGCGGCGGCGCTGTGAAAGCGCGTGGTGATCTCGCGCGCCAGCAGCACCTTGGCGTCCCTGGGGTTGCGCCCGGCGGCCACCTCGGCCTGCAGCTGCTCGATCTCGGCCAGCGAGCGGAACGACAGCAGGGTGTACCAGCGCCACATCAGCTCGTCGCTGATCGACAGCACCTTGGCGAACATGGTGTTGGCGTCCTCGGTGATGCCGACGTAGTTGCCCTTGCTCTTGGACATCTTCTCCACGCCGTCCAGGCCCTCGAGCAGCGGCATGGTCAGGATGCACTGGGGCTCCTGGCCGTACTCCTGTTGCAGGTGCCGTCCGACCAGCAGGTTGAACTTCTGGTCGGTGCCGCCCAGCTCCAGGTCGGCCTTGAGCGCCACCGAGTCGTAACCCTGCATCAGCGGATACAGGAACTCGTGGATGGAGATCGGCTGGCCAGCCTTGAAGCGCTTGCTGAAGTCGTCGCGCTCCATCATGCGTGCCACGGTGTACTTGGCGGCCAGCTGGATCATGCCGCGCGCCCCCAGGGGATCGCTCCACTCCGAGTTGTAACGGATTTCGGTCCGCTGCTCGTCCAGCACGCGCATGGCCTGGGCGTAGTAGGTCTCGGCGTTGACACGGATCTGCTCCGCCGTGAGCGGCGGGCGCGTGGTGTTGCGCCCAGAAGGGTCTCCGATCAGGCTGGTGAAGTCGCCGATCAGGAAGATCACCTGGTGCCCGAGGTCCTGCAACTGGCGCATCTTGTTGAGCACCACGGTGTGGCCCAGGTGGATATCGGGCGCCGTCGGATCCAGGCCGAGCTTGATGCGCAGCGGCTGGCCCGTGGCCTCCGACTTCTTCAGCTTGGCCAGCCAGTCGCCTTGCGGCAGCAACTCGTCGACACCGCGCAGGCTGATCGCCATGGCTGCGCGTACCGCGTCCGAGGCAGCTTCAATTGTTACTTTTGTATCAAAATTCATCTGGATTGGCTTGTCCAACGAGTTTCGGGTCGATATACTCCCCGCTGGCCCTGGATTCTAGAGGCCAACGCACGTCAAGAGCGACTTGCCCAGCAGCCCGCAGGCGACCGGGGCTGGCTGGTCATCCGAATTCCGAAAGCCCCCGCGCGTGAAGCAAGAGCTGATTTCTTCCGGTCTGGCCGTTGCCGACTTCATTCATCGTCACCCCAAGCGCATCACGGCGGTGCTCGCCGCGTTCCTGCTGAGCGGCGCGGGTGGCGCCTTCGCGGTGGCATCGCTCGCGCCCACGGCACCGACCCAGCCCTTGCGCCTGCTGACCGAATCGGTGCTGCCGCAGGCTCTGGACGCCCAGTTGCAGCAGCTGGATGCGCATGCCTTCACGCTCTACCGCAGCGACCGCACGCATGCCTCCGATTCACCCGAAGGCCTGCTCAAGCGCCTGGGCGTGGCCGACCCCGAGGCCGCCGCCTTCCTGCGGCGCAACCAGACGGCCTGGGACGCGCTGTTCGGGCGCACCAGCACCGGGCGCATGGTCACCGTCGAAGCCGACGACCGGCAAGGCCTGCAGCGGCTGCGCACCCAGTGGGCCGACGGGGACTCGAACAGCCGCTTCAAGCGCCTGGTGGTTGAGAAGAACGGCGCCGACTTCAGCGCGCGCGTCGAGACCGCACCGCTGGTGGCCACCCAGCGCCTGGCCAGCGGCGTGATCCGCACCAGCCTGTTTGCCGCCACCGACGAATCGAACGTGCCCGACAGCGTGGCGCGCCAGTTCGTCGACATCTTCGAGTCCAGCGTCGACTTCCGCCGCGGCATGCACCGCGGCGACCGTTTCTCCATCGTCTACGAGAGCCTGGAGGCCGACGGCGAACCGCTGCGCACGGGGCGCATCCTGAGTGCCGAGCTGGTGAACCGCGGCAAGACGCACGAAGCCCTGTGGTACCAGGAGTCCGCGAGCAGCAAGGGGAGCTATTACAGCTTCGACGGCCAGAGCCTGCGCAAGGCCTACCTGATCGCGCCATTGGCATTCACGCGCATGACCAGCGCCTTCGGCATGCGCAGTCATCCGGTTTATGGCGGTCGGCGCGGCCACGCCGGGATCGACTACGGTGCGCCCAAGGGCACGCCGGTGCGCACCGTGGGTGACGGCGTGGTCGAATTCGCCGGCGTGCAGAACGGCTACGGCAACGTGATCTACATCAAGCACGGCAACAAGCAGGACACAACGGTCTATGGCCACCTGTCCCGCATCGACGTGAAGACCGGCCAGGCCGTGGAACAGGGCGACAAGATCGGCGAGGTGGGCGCCACCGGCCTCGCCACCGGACCGCACCTGCACTTCGAGTTCCGCATCAACGGCGAGCCCCAGAACCCGGCCGCGGTGCTGGCCGAGCAGCGCGAGCGGGCTCCGATCGCCGTGCACGGTCGCGCCGACTTCGCGCAACTGGCAACCGCCATGAGGCTGCAGCTGGAGGCCGCAGCGCAAAGCGTGGCGGACGCCTCCACCTTCGAATGATGTGCGAGCGAACCCCATGAAAAAGGCGCCGCGGGCGCCTTTTTCATGGGCGCCCGCTACGCGGCGCCGGTGGGTCTCGCGGTGGCGCCACGGCCCATCGCCTCACCCTCCGGCAGCGTCCGCCAGGTGATCCGCCCTGCCGCCACGATCCGGCACCCGGGTCCGCGCAGCCGACTGGGCAGCCACGCTATTCGCCCAGCGTGAACGACGAGCCGCAGCCGCAGGTCGCCTGGGCGTTCGGATTGTGAATCACGAACTGGGCGCCCTTGAGTTCCTCGCGATAGTCGATCTCGGCACCGATCAGGTAGGGGTAGCTGGCGGCATCGACCAGCAGCGAGACGCCGTCGCGCACCAGCGTGCGGTCGTCCGCGCCCACCGCCTCCTCCAGCGCAAACCCGTACTGAAAGCCGGAGCAGCCGCCGCCCTCCACGAACACGCGCAGCTTCAGGTTGGGATTGCCCTCGCGGGCGATCAGCTCGGCCACCTTGGCCACCGCCGCATCGGTGAACACGATCGACTCCGCCGGGTCCGACAGACCCTGGGTTTCACGCATCGGGGCATTCATGGTCAACTCCAGTTCCAACAATTGCACGAGGGGTCCGGATCCCCGGCGCGGTACACACCGCAAGGGATTCCGCCATCAGGGCGCGCGCTCCACGTCCTCCACGCCCGGGGTTTCTGCCGCCCCCGGCGGCAACGCGGGCGGCTCGGCCAGCAGCACCGGCTCCGGCGCCTGCGGCGCGATCGGCTGGGGCTGCAATTGTCCGACCACCACCGCGCCGGGTTGCATCTCCAGCATCTTGTAGCGCACATCGCCTTCGATGCGCGCGCCGGCCAGCAGTTCCAGCCGTTCGCGCGCCTGCACCGGCCCGACGATGGTACCGGCCACGCTCACCTCATCGGCGCGCACCGCGCCCTCGATCCGGCCGCTCGCGCCCACCACCAGCGCGCTGGGCGCGCCGCCCTCGGCCATCACGTCGCCCACGACCTGGCCGTCGACCTGCAGCCCCCCGCGAAAGGCACAGGCGCCCTGCACCCGCAATTCGGTGCCGATGACGCTGCGAATCTGCACCGGCCGCTTCATGCCCAGCATGGCAAGTCCCTTCCAATGTCCCTTTCGGTCGCCAGCCTGTCTTTTAGCACGAGCCGGCCTTCGAAGCCCTGCGGCGACAAGACAAAACCGCGCAGACCCGGGGAGTCTGCGCGGTTTGGGGGCGGGAGCCCGCAGGGCTCGCCCGGCGATCAGCGCTTGCTGAACTGCTTGCGCCGACGCGCCGAGTGCAGGCCGACCTTCTTGCGCTCGACCTCGCGCGCGTCGCGCGTGACGAAACCCGCCGCCGACAGGGCCGGCTTGAGGTTCGCGTCATAGTCGATCAGGGCGCGCGTGATGCCGTGGCGGATCGCGCCGGCCTGGCCCGATTCGCCGCCGCCGCGCACGTTGACCTGGATGTCGAAGCTGTCGACATGCTCGGTCAGCACCAGCGGTTGCCGGCTGATCATGATCGAGGTCTGGCGGCCGAAGAACTCGTCAATCGCCTTGCCGTTGACCGTGATCTTGCCCGAACCCTTCTTCAGAAACACGCGGGCGACGCTGGACTTGCGTCGGCCGGTGCCGTTGTTCCATTCACCAATCATCGTGCCGCTCCTCAGACTTCCAGCACCTTGGGCTGCTGCGCGCCGTGCGGATGCTCGGCGCCACCGTAGACCTTCAGCTTCTTGATCATGGCGTAGCCTAGCGGGCCCTTGGGCAGCATGCCCTTGACCGCCTTCTCCAGCACACGGCCGGGATGGCGCGCCTGCATGTCGCGAAAGTTCGTCTCGCGCAGGCCACCGGGGTAGCCGGTGTGGCGGTAATAGATCTTGTCGGTCTCCTTGGCGCCGGTGACGCGCAACTTGGAGGCATTGACGACGACGATGAAGTCGCCGGTATCGACGTGAGGCGTGTAGATGGCCTTGTGCTTGCCGCGCAAACGGTGGGCCACTTCGCTGGCAACCCGTCCGAGCACCTTGTCGGTGGCGTCAATCACAAACCACTCGCGCGTCACGTCAGCGGGCTTGGCGCTGAACGTTTTCATGCGGTTTCCTGGTTCAGGATGGTCTGGCCGGCCCTTTTCCACGGTCGGTGCTCCTCATCGGGCGGGAGCCTCTTAGGTGGGATGTACTGCTTCTGCCGCGGGGCCGAAAACGCTGCAAAACCATGCATTGTACTTCGTCTGCCTCAACGCGACAAGGTTTGCCGCGCGCCCGCGGTGGGGCCTGGCGCTACCATCGCGCCATGTTCAGCTATCGCCACGCGTTCCATGCCGGCAACCACGCCGACGTGCTCAAGCACCTCGTGCTGGTGGCCACGCTGCGCCACCTGATGCAGAAGGACGCGCCGCTCACGCTGATCGACACCCACGCAGGCGCCGGCGTGTACCGCATCGACGGCGAGGCCGCGCGCACCTCGGGCGAGGCACTCGCCGGCATCGGGCGCCTGCAGCCGGAGCACGCTGGCACGCCTGCGCCAGCCGACGTGCTCGCCGACTACCTGGGACTGCTGGCCGGCTTCAACCGATCGGCACCCGCGGGCGCGGCATGGCGCGTCTACCCCGGCTCGCCGCTGCTGATGCATGCCCTGATGAGCGAGCCCACGCGCGCCGCCGTGCGCGACCGGTTGCGCCTGTTCGAACTGCACCCCAGCGACTTTCGCGCGCTGGCGGCGCACGTGGCGCAACTGCATGCCGGACGCCAGGTGCAGGTCGAGCGCAGGGACGGGTTCGACGGGCTGAAGGCCCTGCTGCCACCGCCCGCGAGCGCCGGGGGCTCGCGCCGCGCGCTCGTGCTGATCGACCCGAGCTATGAAATCAAGAGCGACTATGCCAGGGTGGCAACCGCGATTCAGGACGCGCTGCAGCGCTTCGCGACCGGCGTCTACCTCGTCTGGCACCCGATCATCGCGCGTCCGGAAGCCCATGCCCTGCCGCGACGCCTGAAGACGCTGGCCCGCCAGGCCGGGCGGGCCTGGCTGCACGCCACGCTGCATGTGGGCCAGGTCGCGGCGGGTGGCCTGTCGGCCAGCGGCATGTTCGTCATCAACCCCCCGCACACGCTGGCGGCGGCCTTGCGCGACGCGCTCCCCCGGGTGCGCGACGCCCTGGCCCGGGGCCCCAACGCGAACTGGCACGTGGACACGTCCGACTGATCCGGACCGCACCATCGGGCGGCCTGCTCACGCACGATGCATGCCGGGCGCCGGCCGCGATACAAGCTCTTACGAACCGACGCCGCAGACCCCCTAGACTGCCACCCGGATCCCATGGCGCGTCGGCTGCGCCACCGCCAGACCTGTAGCCCCCCCACCGACCGCGCCGCGCAAAGGACCTCCAATGCAGACACGATCCCTCCGGCTGTTCCAGGCCTCGCTGCTCGGCATCGGCCTGCTGCTCAGCGCCTGTGGTGGAGGCGGCACGGGCGCCGCCAGCCTGTCCACCGTGCCACCGAGCGCTGGCGGGGGGGCGTCGGCGCGACCACCGGTCGCCAGCGGTCGCCAGGTGCCGGC
Source organism: Ottowia sp. (assembly GCF_035325765.1). GTDB lineage: Bacteria > Pseudomonadota > Gammaproteobacteria > Burkholderiales > Burkholderiaceae_C > Ottowia. The sequence continues at coordinate 146,917 of NZ_DAOKZG010000002.1, read as the reverse complement.
ACCACTCCATGGGGTGACGGTGGACGACGTCAGCGGCCTGTCGTCCATCACCGAGTCCCTGTCCCGGCTGTCGCGCACGCCGACCACCCGCATCGTGTTCGACGAATACCAGTCCGCTGCCAGCTATCGCAAGGCAACCGAGGCGATCCACGAAGTCAGCTATGTGATGGGCGAGATCCTCGATTCCCAGTACCTCACCACGGTTGACGTGAAAGGTTACCTGGACCGCACGCGCGAGTATCTCGCCGCCCTCGGAGACGTCGTCGACATCTGGGAGATCGGCAACGAAATCAACGGCGAATGGATGGGCAGCAACGCCGACGTGGTGGCCAAGATGACGGGCGCCTACGACATCGCCAAGGGCCAGGGCCGCACCACCGCGCTGACCCTCTATTACAACGAGGACTGCTGGGAGAAGCGCAGCAACGAGATGTTCACCTGGGCCCAGGCCAACGTGCCGGAACGCATGAAACAGGGACTGGACTACGTGCTGGTGAGCTACTACGAGGAAGACTGCAACAACCTCAAGCCCGACTGGAATGCGGTGTTCACGAAACTGGCCGCGATGTTTCCCCATGCCCGGCTCGGTTTCGGTGAGGTCGGCACCAGCGATCCGGACGCCAAGGCGGCCTACCTGCGGCGCTATTACGCCCTCAAGCCAGCGGTGGCCAACTACGTGGGCGGCTATTTCTGGTGGTATTTTCGCCAGGACATGGTGCCGGCCACCAAGCCATTGTGGCGCACGCTCGACGAGGCCATCGCGGCGACGCACTGAGCGGCCGCGGGTCCGGACGGCGGGCGGATCCACCGGCCGCCACGACCCAGGTGCTCCGGCACGCGCGCCACCAACTCCCTATACTTGAATGTCCCGCAGGCACCGGCCGCCGGCCGGTGCCGACGTGGCCAGAGCATGGGCGGCGCCCCAGGAGACGCACGGCGTGTATACCCAATCCCTTTCCATCCCGGACGATGCCGAGCGCCCCGCCAGCGTGCTGCCAGGCGGCGCCGATGCCACGGCCACCCAGGACAGCGCGCACCAGGCCCGCTTCGACGCGCGCATCGCTGAAGATGCCCGCATCGAACCGCGCGACTGGATGCCCGAGGCCTATCGCAAGACCCTGGTGCGCCAGATCAGCCAGCACGCGCACAGCGAGATCGTCGGCATGCTGCCCGAGGGCAACTGGATCAGCCGCGCCCCGAGCCTCAAGCGCAAGGCCATCCTGCTGGCCAAGGTGCAGGACGAAGGCGGCCACGGCCTGTACCTGTACAGCGCCGCCGAGACGCTGGGCACCTCGCGCGCCGACATGCTGGACGCCCTGCATTCCGGCAAGGCCAAGTACAGCAGCATCTTCAACTACCCGGCGCTCACCTGGGCCGACGTCGGCGTGATCGGCTGGCTGGTCGACGGCGCGGCGATCATGAACCAGATCCCGCTGTGCCGCTGCAGCTACGGACCCTATGCGCGTGCCATGGTGCGGGTGTGCAAGGAAGAGTCCTTCCACCAGCGCCAGGGCTACGAGTCGCTGCTGGTGCAGATGCAGGGCAGCGAGGCACAGCGCGAGATGGTGCAGGACGCCGTGAATCGCTGGTGGTGGAAATGCCTGGCCATGTTCGGCCCGCCCGACGCCGACAGCCCGCACAGCGCGCAGGCGGCGCGCTGGGGCATCAAGCGCTTTTCCAACGATGAACTGCGCCAGAAGTTCATCGATGCCACCGTGCCCCAGGCCCGGGTGCTGGGCGTCGAGCTCCCCGACCCGGACCTGAAGTGGAACGAGCAGCGCGGCCACCACGACTACGGCGCCATCGACTGGGACGAGTTCTGGCAGGTGGTGGCTGGCCACGGCCCGATGAACCGCGAGCGCCTGGCCACGCGCGTCAAGGCGCACAACGATGGTGCCTGGGTGCGTGCAGCCGCGGCCGCCCATGCCGAAAAGCAGCAGGCCCGCGCCCGCAAGGCCGCCTGACCCCAAGGAGACACGATGAGCACGCAACCCGCACTCAAGGACTGGCCGCTGTGGGAAGTCTTCGTGCGCAGCAAGCAGGGCCTGGAACACAAGCACTGCGGCAGCCTGCACGCCAGCGACAGCGCGCACGCGCTGCAGATGGCGCGCGACGTCTACACGCGCCGCCAGGAAGGCGTGAGCATCTGGGTCGTGCCGTCGCACCTGATCGCGGCCAGCGATCCCGAGGACAAGGACATCCTGTTCGATCCGGCCAGCGACAAGATCTACCGCCACCCGACCTTCTACGAGATCCCGGACGAAGTGGGGCACATGTGATGGACGCCCGCGCGAGCACCCAGGCGCCCGTCGACTACCTGCTGCATCTGGCCGACAACGCCCTGATCCTCGGCCAGCGCAACGCCGAATGGTGCGGCCACGCCCCCATCCTGGAAGAAGACCTGGCGATGGCCAACCAGGCGCTCGACCTGATCGGGCAGGCGCGCCTGCTCTACCAGTGCGCCGCCGAGCGCCTGAACGCCCAGGGCCACGCGACGCGTCCCGGCACCTGGCCCGCCGGCCCCGTCACCGAGGACGTGCTGGCCTATTTCCGCGATGATCGCGCGTTTCGCAACTACACCCTGCAGGAGCTGCCGCACAGCCCCGGCCTGGTGCCTGCCGGCGTGGGCGACCGCGACTGGGGCATCAGCATCGTGCGCAACTACCTGTACGCGGTGCTGATGGAACTGGTGTGGCAGCGGCTGGCCGAGGCGCCCGACGCGCAACTCGCCGCCATCGCCGCCCGGAGCCTGAAGGAGGTGCGCTACCACCTGCGCCACGCGCGCGACTGGCTCGTGCGGCTGGGCGACGGCACGCCGGAATCGCACCAGCGCGCGCAGGCCGCCGTCGACTACCTGCTGCCCTTCACCGAGGAATTCTGGGCCGCCAGCGACGTCGATGCGCTCGCGGCCAAGGCCGGCGTCGACGTGCCCGGCCTGCGCGGCGAGTGGAACCGCCGCGTCGATGCCGCCCTGCAGGAGGCCACGCTGGCGCGCCCGCCCGCCGTCACCGGCTACGTGCCGCAGGGCAAGCAGGGCATCCATTCCGAGCACCTGAGCTACCTGCTGGCCGAGATGCAAAGCCTGGCGCGCGCGCATCCGGGGGCGACGTGGTGAGCCTGCCAGCGACCACCCTGGACTTGCTCCCCCTCCCCAAAGGGTCGGGGGAGCAAGACCTGGCGCTCGAGCGCCTGGAAGCACTGCTCGGCCAGCTCACCGACCCCGAGATCCCCGTCATCAGCTTGCGCGAAATGGGCATCCTGCGCGCCGTGCGGCAGGCCGCCGATGGCCAGGTCGAGGTGGTCATCACGCCCACCTACAGTGGCTGTCCGGCGATGAGCCAGATCGCGGACGATGTCGCCGCCGCGCTGCGCCAGGCCGGCGTCGACGGGCGCGTGGTGACCCAGCTCGCGCCGGCCTGGACCACCGACTGGATGACGGACGAGGCGCGCGAGAAGCTCCGTGCCTGGGGCATCGCGCCGCCTGCGTGCGCAAGCGCTGGCCCCGCCACGCCGTTCCAGCTGACGCGCCGCAAGAAGACGACGGGCGGCAGCCTCGGGGATGCCGGACCTGCCGTCCCCTGCCCGCAATGTGGTTCCCGCCACACCACCGAGATCTCCCACTTCGGCTCCACGGCCTGCAAGGCGCTCTACCGCTGCCTCGACTGCCTGGAGCCTTTCGACTATTTCAAGCCGATATGAAGGAAGCCCTCCTGAGTCGCCAGCGGCGCCTTCCTCCCTCTCTCTCCGGTGGGGAGGACAACGCCAGCGGCCGGCACAGGTCCGGCCACGGGGTTCGCTGGCATGGCCTGCTCCGCGGTCCTTCGGCGCTGGCGGCGCCACGACCCGCCGCCCATTGACATCCAACCCGGAATCCGCCATGGCCAGCCCCCGCTTTCACGAGCTCACCGTCGCCCGCATCAGCCCCGAGGCGGCCGGCGCGGTGGCCATCACGTTTGCCGTGCCGCCCGAACTGCACGAGGTCTTCGCCTTCGAGCCCGGCCAGTTCCTGACCCTGCGCGCACAGCTCGATGGCGAGGACGTGCGGCGCAACTACTCGATCTGCTCGACCCGTCGCCGCTACCGCCAGGCGCGCGAGCTGGAAGTGGGCATCCGCCCGATGCAGGGCGGCCTGTTTTCCAACTGGGCGGCCACGCGCCTGAAGGCCGGCGACCGCCTGGCCGTGCTGCCGCCCGACGGCCGCTTCACCATGCGCCGGCCGCACGCCCTGCACCGTGTCGGCTTTGCCGCCGGTTCGGGCATCACGCCGATCCTCAGCCTCGTCGCCAGCACGCTGGAAGACAGCCCGACCGCCAAGTTCACCCTGGTCTACGGCAACCGGCGCATGGCCAGCGTGATGTTCAACGAGGCGCTGCAGGACCTGAAGGACAAGTACCGCGACCGCCTGACCCTGATCCATGTGCTCTCGCGCCAGGCGCAGGAGGTGCCGCTGCTGGAAGGGCGGATCGACGCCGCCAAGGTGCGCCAACTCGTCGACACCCTGCTGCCGTCGGCCAGCATGGACGAGGTCTTCATCTGTGGCCCCGAAGCCATGATCGACGCGACCCAGGCAGCCCTGGTCGAGGCCGGCGTGCCGCAGGACCGCATCCGCACCGAGCGCTTCAGCTCGCCGCGCCTGGACGTGCTGGATGCCGAGGCGCGCGCCGCCGCGCTTCAGCATGCCGATCCCGAGGCGCCGGCGGGCGAGGTCGCGCTCACGCTGACGCTGGACGGCAAGACGCACCAGCTCGCCATGCAGCGCGGCCAGCGCGTGCTCGACGTGGCCCTGGCCGCCGGCCTGGACGCCCCGTTTTCCTGCCGCGATGGCGTCTGCTGCACCTGCCGCGCCAAGGTGCTGGCGGGCAGCGTGACGATGGACAAGAACTTCAGCCTCGAACCCGACGAACTGGCACAGGGCTTCGTGCTGACCTGCCAGGCGCGCCCGGACACGGATGCGCTGTCGATCAGCTACGACGAGCGCTGAGCGGGATTCGCGTTCGACGGACGCGCGCATCCGACGCCAGCCCCGTTTCCATGCTCCAGTCGTCACGCCACCAGCTCGCCCTGGCCCTGCTCATGCTCGTGCCCGCCCTGTGGGCGGTCAACTACCTGATCGCCCGCAGCGCCCCGGGCGTGATCGCGCCCAACATGCTGGCGGGCCAGCGCTGGCTGCTCGCGGGCCTGCTGTTTTGCGCCCTGACGCACCGCGAACTGTGGGCGCAGCGTCGCGCCGTGCTGGCCGACTGGCGCCACGCCCTGGTGCTGGGCACGCTGGGCATGTGGATCTGCGGCGCCTGGGTCTACCTGGCCGGCCAGACCACCAGCGCGGTCAACCTCGCGCTCATCTACTCGCTGGCGCCGGTGCTGATCGTGCTGGTCTCGCGCCTGTGGCTGAAGGAGCCGTTCAGCGCGGTGCAGTCGCTGGGCGTGGCGCTGGCGCTGGCCGGCGTGCTGCATGTGGTGCTCAAGGGCGAATGGTCGCAACTGGCCCGGGTGCAGTGGGTGGTGGGCGACGCCTGGGTGCTGGGCGCGGCGCTGTCCTGGACCTTCTTTTCCATCCTGCTCAAGCGCTGGTCCAGCCCCTTGAGCGAAAGCGCGCGCCTGGGCACGATCAGCCTCGCGGGCGTGCTGGTGATCCTGCCGTTCGCGGCCTGGGAGGCGCTGACCGCGCCCGAGCCGGCGTTTTCAACACAGGGCCTGCTGCTGGCGCTGGCCGGCGCGCTGCTGCCAGGCTACGCCGCCTACCTGGGCTATTCGGTGATGCTGCGCGAACTCGGCCCGGCTCGCGTCAGCGTCGTGCTCTACCTGGGGCCACCTTACGGCGCGCTGATGGCCTGGCTGGTGCTGGGCGAATCGATCCACGTCTACCACGCAGTCGGACTGGCCCTGATCCTGCCCGGCATCTACCTGGTCAACCGGCGGCGGGCGGCTTGAAGCGCCGGCCGTCCCGGGCACGGCGCGCGCAAGCACCAGCACGGGCCACCAGGCGCCCGCAGGCGGCCCGGTTGAATCCAAAAACGATTGATTGCTTGGCTTCTTCACGAGCCCCGCATGAACCTTGACTTCCGCTGCTTCGATCACCTCCACCTGTTGGGTGAGAGCGCGTCCAACTGCCGTTTTCAGGTTCAACCGTCGATGGTATCGGGCGCCAGCACGTGCAGTTCCACTGCAGCCACGCCGTCGATGCCGACGGCCTGGGCGGCGGCCTTGCTCAGGTCGATCACGCGCCCGGCCACGAAGGGGCCGCGGTCGTTGATGCGCACCACCACCTCCTTGCCGTTGTCCGGGTTACGCACCAGCACCTGGGTGCCGAACGGCAGCGTCTTGTGCGCCGCCGTGAGCTCGTTCATGTCGTAGCGCTCGCCGTTGGCCGTCAGGCGTCCGTGGAAGCCCGGGCCGTACCAGGACGCCAGGCCGTGCTGCGGAGCGCTGCCCGGCTTGAGCCGCAGTTCGCCGTGCCCAGGCGCCAGGCCGCCCAGTGCCGGCGCGCGCGGCAACTCGAACTCGGCCGAGCGGCCGCCCGAGCGCGACTTGAACCCGGTGTAGTTCGGGCAGCGCACATCGTGCACCGCCCGCGCAGAACTGCAGGGCTCGGAGAGCAGCGGTGTGGAAGTGTTCGTGGAGGCCGTCTGTGCCGCCAGGGGTCCGGCGACGAAGCAGAAGGTGCCGAGCCAGAACCAGCGGCGCAGAGAACCTTCAGGCAGACGGCGTGCACTTCCCTGAGCCGGAACCACGCCAGACTGGCGCAGCCCGGGAGAGGTGTCCCGTGACATGGTTCCCGATTCTACGGATTCCCGGGCACCTGTGGTCCCGTTTTTGTATCCAGGTCCAGCTTTCAGATACAAAACTCGAGGTCAGGCGGGTTGAACAGACCGATTCGTTCTAACTCGGCGAATCCTTTGCAAACATTCTTCTGTCGCTCAAGCGCCCAGGCCGAGGCGCGCGCACAACGCCAGCGTCGGTGCCGCCTGATTCAGGGTATAGAAATGCAGGCTCGGGGCGCCCCCGGCGACCAGGCGTTCGCACAGCCGCGCCATGACCTCGGCGCCGAAAGCGCGGATCACCGCCACATCGTCGCCGAAGCCCTGCAGGCGCAGGCGCATCCAGCGCGGCACCTCGGCGCCGCAGTTGTCGGCGAAGCGCAGCAGCCCGGCGCTGTTGGTGATCGGCATGATGCCGGGCACCACCGGCACCTGAAGCCCGAGCGCGTGCACCTCGTCGACGAAGTGGAAGTAGGCGTCGGCGTTGAAGAACATCTGCGTCACCAGCACGTCGGCACCGGCGCGCACCTTGGCCGCCAGCGCTTGCAGGTCGGCCTGGGGCGAACGCGCCTGCGGATGCACCTCGGGGTAGCAGGCGGCGTAGATGCGAAAGTGGCTGCCCGTTTCGGCGCGGATGAATTCGATCAGTTCGCTGGCGTACTGGAACTCGCCGCCGGCGCCGTAGCCGCTCGGCAGGTCGCCACGCAACGCCACCAGCCGCGTCACGCCCATGTCCCGCAGTTCGGCGAGCTGGCTCCGCACGCTGGCGCGGGTGGCGCCGATGCAGGAGAAGTGGCTGGCGGCATCGACGCCCTCGGCCAGCATCTCGGCGACGGCCGCAAAGGTGCCGGCCTGGGTCGATCCGCCGGCGCCATAGGTCATGGAGCAGAACTCGGGCCGCAGCGCGTAGAGCTGGCGGCGCACGCCGCGCAACTTGTCGACCCCCTCGGGCGTCTTGGGCGGAAAGAACTCGAAACTGATGGGCAGGGTCATGGAAATCGCTGGCGGGCACCGCCCGGAACGGCGCGGGCGTGGATGAAGAACTCGCGGTTGCCGTCACCGCCGGAGATGGGGCTGTCCAGCCAGGCCTGGACCACCAGTCCAGCCTCGGCGCAGGCGGCGCGCAGGCGCCGTTCGACCTGCGCGTACAGGCCCGCGTCGCGCACGATGCCGCCCTTGCCGATGTCGGCCGGCCGCAGCTCGAACTGGGGCTTGGCCAGCAGCAGCAGGTCGCCCCCGGGCGCCAGCAGCGGCGCCAGCGCCGGCAGCACCAGGGCAAGCGAGATGAAGGACAGATCGCCGACGATCAGCTCGAAATCCGCATCGGATCGACCTTCGGTGCCGGTCTGGAAGGCGTCAGCGGCCCTCAATCGGGCAGCGCTCAATTGCCGCGCGTTGACGCCCTCCAGCACCCGCACGCGTGCGTCGGCGCGCAGGCGCGGGTGCAGTTGGCCGTGGCCGACATCCACGCCGACCACGCGCGTCGCGCCGTGCTGCAGCAGGCAGTCGGTGAAGCCGCCGGTCGACTGCCCGACGTCCAGGCAAGTGCGTCCGGCGACCACGATCCCGGTGGCTGCCAGGGCACCCTCGAGCTTGAGGCCGCCGCGCGAGACGTAGCGCGCCTCCGCCGCATCCAGCAGTTCGATCTCGGCATCCGGGGGCAGCACATCGGACTTGGCCAGGACGCGCCAGCCATCGGGCGCGCGCCAGCGCGCGCCGGACGCGATCAGGCGCTGGGCCTGGCTGCGGCTGGCGGCCAGGCCCCGCTCGACCAGCTGCTGGTCGGCGCGCACGGAACGTTGAACCAGCATGGACGCGTGGCGTCGGCGCCTGTCGTCGTCAGTAGCGGTAGCTGTCGCTCTTGTACGGCCCCTGCACCGGCACGCCGATGTAGGCCGCCTGCGCCTTGGTGAGCTGGGTGAGCTGCACGCCCAGCCGGGACAACTGCAGGCGTGCCACCTTCTCGTCCAGGTGCTTGGGCAGCACGTAGACCTGGCCCACTTCGTAGTCCTTCTGGCGCGTGAACAGCTCGATCTGCGCCAGCGTCTGGTTCGCGAAGCTGGAACTCATGACATAGCTCGGGTGGCCGGTGGCGCAGCCCAGGTTCACGAGGCGCCCCCTGGCCAGCAGGATGATGCGCTTGGCGGGCTTCTTGCCTTCGCGCGGGAAGATCACGTGGTCCACCTGCGGCTTGATCTCCTCCCACTGACAGTGCTTCTCCAGCGCCGCCACCTCGATCTCGTTGTCGAAGTGTCCGATGTTGCAGACGATGGCCTGGTCCTTCATGGCCGCCATGTGGGCGTAGGTGATGACGTCGCGGTTGCCGGTGGCGGTGACGAAGAGGTCGGCCTTGTCGGCGGCGTAATCCATGGTGACCACGCGGTAGCCCTCCATCGCCGCCTGCAGAGCGCAGATCGGATCCACCTCGGTCACCCAGACCTGGGCCGAGAGGGCTCGCAGCGCCTGCGCACTGCCTTTGCCGACGTCGCCATAGCCGCACACGACGGCGATCTTGCCGGCCACCATGACGTCGGTGGCGCGCTTGATGCCGTCCACCAGCGATTCGCGGCAGCCGTACAGGTTGTCGAACTTGCTCTTGGTGACCGAGTCGTTGACGTTGATGGCGCGCATCTTCAGCGTGCCCCGGGCCGACATCTCGGCCAGGCGATGCACGCCCGTCGTCGTTTCCTCGGTGACACCGATGACCTGCGCCAGACGCCGGCTGTACCAGCTTGCGTCCTGCTTCAGGCGCGCCTTGATGGCGGCGTACAGCACGCGCTCTTCCTCGCTGGTCGGCCGGGCGAGCGCCTTCGGATCCTGCTCGGCGCGCGCGCCCAGGTGCAGCAGCAGCGTGGCGTCGCCGCCGTCGTCGAGGATCAGGTTCGGGCCCTCGGCCTTGCTGCCCTTGCCGCCGAATTCGAAGATGCGGTGCGTGTAGTCCCAGTAGTCGGCCAGAGACTCGCCCTTGACCGCGAACACCGGCGTGCCTTCGGCGGCAATCGCGGCCGCCGCGTGGTCCTGGGTCGAGAAGATGTTGCACGAGGCCCAGCGCACCTGGGCGCCCAGCGCCTGCAGGGTCTCGATCAGCACCGCGGTCTGGATCGTCATGTGCAGGCTGCCGGCGATGCGCGCGCCCTTGAGCGGCTGCTTCTTCGCGTATTCGGCGCGGATCGCCATCAGGCCGGGCATCTCGGTCTCGGCGACGGCGATCTCGCGGCGCCCCCAGGCGGCCAGCGACAGGTCGGCAACCACGGCATCCTGCACGGGCGCCGCAACGGGTTTCAGGACTGCACTCAAGGTCTTCTCCAATCCGGTGTCTGGAACCACGCGACCTTGGGAAGAGCGACTCACCCGCCGGCCCGGCGTGGGTGAGCGTCGTTGCGATGATGAATCTCCGAGCCTCGCGCCACCGCACGGACGGGCGGCGCTGCAACGCTCCTCGGAAGCCGCAAATTATAGCGGTCCAGGCTCATTGACAAGTCTTGCCAAGACGTAAAATGCGCGCATGAGCACCGTCACCATGAACATCTCGCTGACCGGCGAGCTCAAGGCTTTCGTCGACGCCCGCGTCAAGGCGCGCGGCTACAGCAGCACCAGCGAGTACATGCGCGAGCTGGTGCGTCGCGACGCCGAGCGCGCGGCCGAGGAACGCTTCGTGGCGCTGATCCAGGAGGGCATCGATTCCGGCATCGATCCACGCCCCTGGAGCGAATTGCGCGATGAGTGGACAGCACGCATCGAGGCCGCGCGCACGGCTCGAAGCCCGGCGTCTCGGTGATTCCCGTTGTCCTTACCCGTCAGGCCGTCGCGGACCTGGAAGACGCGTTTGCACACTACCTCGAGGCGGTCAATCTGACGCTCGCCGAGCGCTTCCGAGATGACGTCGAGGTCGCGCTGAGGCACATCTCGCTCCATCCGGGCACCGGCTCCACCCGCTACGCTCGCAGCGGCAGCCATGAGACCTTGCGATTCTGGACGCTGAACCACTTTCCCTTTGCCCTGTTCTATCTCGCAGGTCCGCAGCGCATCGACGTCGTGCGCGTGCTGCACCAGGCCAGCGACATTCCGCAACACCTGCCACCACAATAACGACCTGTGTCCCTCGCTTCCGAAACGCGGCGCCGCCGCACCTTCGCCATCATCTCGCACCCCGACGCCGGCAAGACCACGCTGACGGAAAAGCTGCTGCTGTTCTCCGGCGCGATCCAGATCGCCGGCAGCGTGAAGGCGCGCAAGGCCACGCGCCACGCCACCAGCGACTGGATGGAGATCGAGAAGCAGCGCGGCATCTCGGTGGCTTCCAGCGTGATGCAGATGAGCTACCGCGACCACGTCATCAACCTGCTCGACACGCCGGGCCACAAGGACTTCTCCGAGGACACCTACCGCGTGCTCACCGCGGTCGACTCGGCGCTGATGGTGATCGATGCGGCCAACGGCGTGGAGGAAATGACGCGGCGCCTGATCGAGGTCTGCCGGCAGCGCGACACGCCGATCATCAGCTTCGTCAACAAGATGGACCGTGAGGTGCGCGACCCGCTCGACATCCTGGACGAGGTCGAGCGCGAGCTCGGCATGCCCTGCTGCCCGATGACCTGGCCGGTCGGCCACGGCAAGACCTTTGCCGGCATCATCGACCTGCGTGCGCGGCACATGACGGTGTTCCAGGCCGGCGGCGACCGGCGCCCGCAGGACTTCGAGGTCATCCCGCTGAGCGAGGCCGAGACCCTGCGCCGGCGCTTCGGCAGCGCCTTCGACGAGGCCATGGAAAGCATGGAGCTGGCGGTTGGCGCCTCGGCCGAATGGGATCACGCCGAATTCCTGGCGGCGCGGCTGACCCCGGTGTTCTTCGGCTCCGGCGTCAACAACTTCGGCGTGCGCGAAGTGCTGGACGCCGTAGTCGACATGTCGCCGCCGCCCGGGCCACGCCTGGCCTGGTCCGGCAGCGGCGAGGCGCGCGAGCAGGTCACGGTGCATCCGGAGGACCCGTTCTTCTCGGGCGTGGTGTTCAAGGTGCAGGCCAACATGGACGCCAACCACCGCGACCGCATCGCCTTCGTGCGCGTGGCCAGCGGCAAATACACCCCAGGCATGAAGATGAAGGTGCAGCGCACCGGCAAGGAGCTGCGCCCGACCAGCGTCGTCACCTTCATGAGCCAGCGCCGCGAGGCGGTGGAGGAGGCCTACGCCGGCGACATCGTCGGCTTCACCACGCACGGCGGCGTGCAACTGGGCGACAGCATCAGCGACGGCCCGGCGCTGCAGTTCACCGGCCTGCCCTTCTTCGCGCCCGAGCTGTTCATGACCGTGGTGCTGAAGAACCCGCTGCGCACCAAGCAACTGCAGCAGGGCCTGATGCAGCTCGGCGAGGAAGGCGCGATCCAGGTCTTCAGGCCCGAGGCCGGTGGCAACATGCTGCTGGGCGCCGTCGGCCAGCTGCAGTTCGAGGTCGTGCAGCACCGGCTGAACACCGAGTACGACTGCGACGTGCGGCTGGAGGGCTGCCAGTACACCGGCGCGCGCTGGATCACCGCCGACAGCCCGGCCGAGCTGCGCGAGTTCGAGCGCGCCTACCCGCTGCGCATGGCGCGCGACGCCGCCGACACCCTGGCCTACCTGTGCACCTCGCCCTACGACGTGCGCCTGGCGCAGGAGCGCTTCCCGAAGATCCACTTCCACCCGCTGCGCGAGCACGCCGGGCTGGCGCTGCAGCAGGCGGCGTGACGCGCGAGCCCCGCGCGCCGGGGTTCAGCGCCGCTGCGCCTGCGCCCAGTCCGCCAGCAGCGCGTGCGCGTCCAGGTAGCTCACCACCGCCTGGCGCCAGTTGTTCTCGGCGATCACGCGCGAGGCTTCGACCGCGGCCAGCTCCTGGTAGGCATTGACGAGCTCGATCAGGCTGCGCCGGCCGACCTTGAACTGCAGTTCGTAGAGCTCGACCACGCTGGCCGAGGCGCCGATCTGCTCCTGCGCCGCGGCGATCTCGCGCTGGCTTTGCTCCATGTCGGCCTCGGCCGTGGCCGAGCGCTGCTCGACCTCGCGCTGCAGCAGCTCGGCGCGCTGCTCGGCGGCGCCGATCTGCTTGGCCGCGCTCTGCACCGTGAAGTCGGCGCTGCGGTCGAAGAAGGACCAGTTGAGCACCACGCGCGCGTAGCGCTGGTTGCCGGCGCCGGCTTCCAGGTCGACGCGCGGCAGGCGCTGCTGGCGCAGCGTCTGCTGGTCGGCGCGGATGGCATCGGCCTCGCGCTGCTGCGCCACGATGGCGGGATGCACGCGCGTCTCGGCGCCGGCCGGCAGGCGCGCCCGCCATTCGGCGGTGATCGGGTTGTCCAGCGTGGCGTCCAGCCGCGTGTAGCGTGACAGCCGCGACAGCGCGAGCTGCACGGCCTTTTCGTACTGCACGATGCGCATGCGCACCTGCAGCGCGCGCGACTCGGCCTGCACCAGCTCGTAGCGGCGCCCCGGGTCGTTGGCCACCACCACCTCGAGGTCGCCGACGATCTTCTCGTGCCGCGCCAGGTTGCGCTGTTCGACGTCGGCCAGCTCCCGGGCGCGCAGCGCCTCCAGGAAGAACTGGGCCACGCTGCCTGCGACCTGCTCGCGCGTCTGCGTGATCCTGGACTCGAGCGATTCGCGGCGCCGCTCCTCGCGCAGGATCGACGATTCGATGGAGCCGGCGGCGTACAGGTTGACGCGGCCGACGACGCCGCGAAACGGCTGGTTGAAGCGGTCCGGGTTGGCGATGAAGCCGCCGGCCTCGGCGGCCAGCGTGGGGTAATGCTGGGCGCGCGCGGCGTCGGCCCGCGCCTCGGCCACCTCCTCGTTGGCCTGGGCCTCGAGCACCGAGGGGTCGCGCGTGACGGCATCGGCAATCAGTCCGGCCAGCCCGGCCGCCTGCGCCGCGCCGCCCAGCGCCAGCAGCACGCCAGCCGCGAGCCGTCGGCGCAGGGCGCGGCGATCGAACCGGTTCAGATCCATGCGGGCCTCCTGGCGCCGTGCCGCGAGTTGCCTCTCTCCCTGACTTCCACCAGCGGCGAAAGGAGCCAGAGCGCGGGCTGTCGGGGGGCGGTTCTCATTGGGAGACGTGCGTGCGAGCGGCTTGGCGGGTGCGGCGCCCTGACCGCGCGGCGCGTGCCGGCGTCGGCTGGACAGGCCTGGTGGCGACCGGGCGTCATTGTGTCATTGAGCCACCCGGCCCCCACCCCAGCCCTCTTCCCAGAGGGGCGAGGGAGCAACACCCGCGCGAGGCCGCAGGCCGTGGCGATCCAGTGCGACGCGGGTTCGCTCCACCATCGCGTCCACGATGCGTGTCGACGGTCCCCCATCGAACCGCCGCACTGGATTGCCGCGTCGCCCGCGGCGCCTCGCGATGGGACCGACAACCCACCACCTCAGCGCTCGCGCAGGGCCTGCTTCAGCCGCGTGATCGGCTTGGTCAGGTACTGGAACACCGTCTTCTGGCCGGTCTTGATGTCGACCGTGGCGATCATGCCGGGGATGATGGGCATCACCTTGCCGTCGCGATCCGTCAGCTCGCTGCCGACGGTCTGCACGATCACGCGGTAGAAGGATTCGTCGGCGTTCAGCTTGAGCTCGCTCGGGCGCCGGTTGTCCTGCAGCGTGTCGGGGCTGATCAGCGTCACCTTGCCGTCCAGCCCGCCATAGAGGGCGTAGTCGTACGCCGTCAGCTTGACCAGCGCGTCGTCGTCGGGCTTGATGAAGGCCACGTCCTGCGGGCGGATGTAGGCCTCGACCAGCAGCGGGCCTTCCACCGGCACGATCTCCATGATCTCCTGGCCGGCGCTGATGACGCCGCCCACGGTGTTGATGCGGATGTTCTTGACCACCCCGCGCAACGGCGCCTTGATCTCCGCGCGCTTGACCGGGTCGGCGCGCGCCGCCGCCACCTCCTCGGCCTGCGCCAGCTCGGCCTCGACGCGCACCAGGTCGGTGTTGGCGTCGGACTGGAACTTGTTGCGCCGCTCGGTCATCTGCAACTGCAGTTCGTTGGCCTGGCGCTTCATGCGCAGGATCTCGACCTCCGACACCACGCCCTTGGCGGCCATCGGCTCGGTGATGGCGATCTCGCGGTCCAGCAGCTGCTTGCTCTGCTGCAGGCCCTGCACCGATTCGCTCACGGCCCGCGTGCGCGCCTTGAAGGCCGCGGTTTCGCGCGCCACCAGTTCGGCCGGGGTGCCGGGCGCGAACTTCAGCGGCACGCCGTAGGCCTCCGAGCGCAGGCGCGCCGCCGTCGCCTCGAGCGCGCGCGCCTTGTTCTGTGCCTCGCGGAACACCGCCAGCGAGCGCGCCGTGTCCAGCTTGACCAGCACCTGGCCAGCCTGCACCAGGTCGCCCTCCTTGACCAGCATCTCGGCCAGCACGCCCGGGTCCAGGCTCTGGATCACCTGCTCGCGACTCGATGGGATGACGCTGCCCTGGCCACGCGTGACCTCGTCGACGCTGCTGAACCAGGCCCAGGCGATGAAGCCCGCCACCAGCAGGGTGATCAGGCCCAGCGTCCAGAAGATGCCGGTATGGCGCTCGTGCTGCAGCGCCGCCTGCAGGTCGTTGAGCAGGGGCAGGTCCTGCTGCGCCACGCGTTCGCGGCCGGCCGCGCCGGCCCGTCCCTTACGCCACATCCTCGGCCTCCCGGTCGGCCTCGACCGCGGCCGCATCGGCCGCCGTCGCCGCATGCAGCGGCACCACCTGCACCTTGAGCGCCTTGCCGCCCGCCTGGGCCGGCGCGCGCGCGGGGGTCGCACCGGCGGCCGGCGCCGCCTTGCGTGCCGGGCCGCGCAGCTTCTGCAGCACGGCGTCGCGCGGGCCGTCCATCACCACCTGGCCGTTGTCGATCACGATGATGCGGCTCACCATCTGCAGCACCGCCGGGCGGTGCGTCGCCACCAGCATGGTGCGGTCGCCGGCCCACTGCGCCAGCGCCCGCAGCGCCATGCGCTCGCTCTGCTCGTCCAGGCCACTGGTCGGCTCGTCCAGCAACAGCACGCGCGGGTCGCGCAGCGTCAGCCGCGCCAGCCCCACCATCTGGCGCTGGCCACCCGACAGGCCGTGGCCGTCCTCGCCGATCGGCAGGTCCAGCGCCAACGGGTGCGCGCGCACCAGCCTGTCCAGGCCGAAGCGGTGCAGCGCCGCCATCAGTTCCTCGTCGCTGGCGAAGCGGTCCGAGCGCCCGAGGTCGAGGTTTTCGCGCAGCGTGCCGAAGAACAGGCGCGGCTGCTGGCCCAGCAGGCTGACCTGGGCGCGCAGGTCGGCCGGGTCGATCTGGCGCAGGTCCATGCCGTCCAGCAGCACGCCGCCCTCGCTGGCGGTGAACAGCCCGGCCGCCAGCCGCAGCAGGGTCGACTTGCCGCTACCGATGCGGCCCAGCAGGGCCACCTTCTCGCCCGGCTGGATCGTCAGGTTCAGTCCGCGCAGCACCAGCGGCCCCGGCTGGTCGCCCAGCTTGTACTGGTAGCCCGCGCCCTCGAAGCGCAGCGCGCCGCGCACCGTGCCCGGGCTGATGTAGCTGCGCGTGCTGTCGCGCTCGGACTTGCGGCCGACGATGCTGTCGATGCCCTGCAGCGCCACGCGCGCCTGCTGGAAACGCACCATCAGCCCCGCCACCTGCGACAGCGGCGCCAGCGCGCGGCCCGACAGGATCACGCAGGCGATCAGCGCGCCCATGGTGATGCGGTCGGCCGGGTTCGGCGCGTGGATCAGGTAGGTGCCGTAGATCACCAGGAACACGGTGTTCATCTGCTGCACCAGCACCGAGAAGTGGATGACGATGTTGCTCCAGTCCTTGAGCTTGATCGACGAGGCCACGGTCGCCGCCGTGAAGCCGTCCCACTTGCGCTGCGCCCAGTTGCTCGCGTTGTGCGACTTCAGCGTCTCCAGGCCCTCGATCGCCTCCACCGCCAGGCCCTGGCGCTGCGACGACTCGCGCATCGAGGCGTAGGTGTACCTGGACAGCGGCACCTGCGCCAGCAGGCCCATGCCCACCACCAGCGGGATCGTCAGCAGCGGCACCAGCGCCAGCGGGCCCGCCACCAGCCACATGATGGCGATGAACAGCAGGATGAACGGCAGATCGACCAGCGCCAGCAGCGAGGCGCTGGTCATGAAATCGCGCACCGACTCGAAGTCGCGCAGGTTGTTAGCATACGAGCCCGCCGACACCGGCCTTTCCGCCAGGTCCAGCGCCAGCAGGCGCCGGAACAGCGCCGAGCTGATGATGAGATCCGCCTTCTTGCCCGCGATGTCGGTCAGCCGCGCGCGCAGCGTGCGCGCCATGAACTCGAACAGCGCCGCGCCCAGGACACCGATGCTCAGCACCCACAGCGTCTCGTAGGCGCGGTTCGGGATCACGCGGTCGTACACGTTCATGACGTAGAGCGAGCCGATCAGCGCCAGCACGTTGACGATCAGCGAGGTCACCACCACCTGGGCGTAGTAGCCCTTGAAGCGCCACATCACCTTCCAGAACCAGCCCTGGCCCATGGCGTATTCGGGCAGCTCCGAGCGCCGGTCCTGCGCCGGCCGCGCCTTCACCAGCCAGCACCAGCCGGCGTACTCGGCCGCCATCTGCTCGGCCGTGAGCAGGGCGCGCGCGCCGTCGGCCGCCACCAGCTCGTAGTGGCGCGCGCCGCTCGCGTCCTGCGTGATCGCGTTCACCACCGCCGCGCCGCCAGCGTGCGTGATCAGCAGCAGCGGCGCCGCCGCCGCCGGGATCTGGTCCAGCGGCCGCTCGCTCGGCTGGTTGTCGAAGCCCTCGCTGCGCAGCACCTCGGCCAGGCTGGCAAAGTCCACGCGCCCCTCGGGCCCCCGCAGCGTCTGCGCCGCCAGCGCCTCGGCCGACAGCGGGTGGCCGAGCAGGCGCGTGAGCAGGGAAAACTGGTCGAACAGGGCAGTCATGATGGGAAAGTTCGCGGGGTGCCAGGCGGCGCCAAGTCGCTGCGCAGTCTAGCGCGCCCGTTGCTGCAGCGGCGCCTTAAAACAAAAGATCGCGCCACGGGTGTGGCGCGATCGTGAGAATTGCCCGGCCGTCGCGGCTGGGCATGTTGCGTGCCGGCCACCGCAAGGCGGTCGGCACGCCGGGGCGGCATCAGATGATGACGTTGCTCGCGTTGGCTTGCAGCCAGTCCAGCACATCGCCGCTGATGCTCACGCCAGTCAGCTTCACCGTCGAGGTTCCCGAAGCGTCGTCATACGTCAGCGTGCTGCTCCCCGCATCCCACACGGCGTTCAGGTCGCTCAGATCGGTGCTGGCATTCTTGAATACCAGCTTGTCCTCGCCCACCGTGAAGTCACCGATCTCATCGGCGCCGTTGTCGATGGAGACGTCGAACACGAACTGATCTGCGCCCGTGCCACCATACAGGATGTCGTCGCCCAGGCCTCCGTGCAGCTCGTCGTTGCCGCCCTGGCCGTAGAGGATGTCGTTGCCGCCATCGCCATACAGCACGTCGTTGCCGCCGCGGGTGTCGCCTGCCACGTTGAAGTCGGCGTGATGATCTCGGATGTAGGAGTACAAGTCGACATCCGAAGGCTCCGCACCACCCGTACCACCGTCGGCCACCGGAGTGGCCTTCAGATAGGCCTTGAGTGCCGACAAGCCCGAGCCATCAGGGAAGTCGTCGCGGCCGCCCCAGGACAGGTGATCGGTATTGATCACATCGCCGAACAGGATGTCGTTGCCATCGCCGCCATGGATGATGTCGTTACCGACCGAAACCGGCATGCTGCTCGAAGATCCGCCCTCAAGCGCCGCCTGCAGGTCGCTCGCCGTGTGCACGATCGAGACCTCGCCAACCGGCCCAGTGACCGTCTGCGAGCCGAAGGCGACGGAACCCGACCCCATCAGATCGGTGTTGTCGAAGAACTTGAGATAGTTCTCCTGAACGCCGTTGCCGATACCGATCGCATGCACCGTGCTGATCTCGGCCAGCCCCCCGTCCTTGTTGAAGGCCTCGACTGATTCGCGCATGGTCTCGTAGTTCGCGTTGTTCCCGGTACCTCCTTCTTGCCCGTTGTTTTTCACAAAGCGAGTCGGGTCGCCATCGGTCAGGAAGAACGTCAGGTTCTGGTAGGTGCCTGAGGTATTGGCGACCGACCCACCCTCTCCGTTAAACCACTTCACAGCCGCGTTGAAGGCGGCTTCGTAGTTGGTGTATTGAATGCCCTGCACCGACAAGGCGCTGATGGCATTCGTCAAGCTCCCCTTGTTGCCATCATTCAGATCGGCCAGATTCAGACGCACCGAGGTACCACTCAGACTCCCGAAGCCGATCAGCGCGATATTGATCGTCCCGTCGTGATGAGCCAGCGTCGGCGCAAATTGCGTTAGCGCATCCTTCATCAACTGGAGCCGACCGTCAGAGTTCATGCTGGTCGACAGATCCGCCAGGATCACGATGTTGTAATTCTGCCCGGGCGTCGTGCTGGTTTGCACGCCTCCGACGTCTCCGAGCAGCACGTCGTCGCCGGGACCGCCGTGGATCTCGTTGTCGCCATTGGAACTCGTGGCTGGGATCACCAGCATCGGCGTGATGTTGACGAGCGCACTGTCGCTCCCCGGTGCAGAAACGTTGTCCGCCGCATCGGTGATGGTGGCCGTGACGGTCAGGGTTTCACCATCGTCCGGTCGCGCGACCGTGGTGGTGACGCTTCCGGCCGTAATGTCGTCAGATGTCAGCACGAAGACCTGTTCCGTCGTGCCATCGCTCACGGTCAGGGTATCACCGGCCTTCGCCTCGGAAGGCAGCGAGATCTCGACGTTCACTTCGGTCGCCGTGCCCAGTTCAGCGCTGGTCAGCGTGCCGTCGTTGTTCGCGTCATCGGTAATCTCCACCGTCGGCGCCGGCGTCGGCAGTGTGTCCACGGTGATGGTGGCGTTGTCACCCGAGCCCGGGTTGCCTACCAGGTCGGTGTAGCGGTTGTCGGCAACGCTGACTTCCACGTTCCCTTCGAAGTTGCTTGGGACCGTCAGTTCGGCCGTCCATTTGGTCGGGTCTTCCGAATCCTGCACCAGGTTGCTGATGCTCGCACCATTGGTGAGCTCAACGTCACTCGCATCAAAGCCCTCGACCTCTTCGCTGAACTGGAACGTCACCACCGTGCCGTCCTCATTGATGGTCAGTTCCAGCGTCGGCGGCGTGGTATCTGCCTCGACAACCACTGACACCTGACCGGTATCCGTGAGACCACCCGAGTCCGTGACCACGAGCTTCACCGGCGGCAGGGGATAGCCATGGTTAACCATCCAGGCTCCATCGTGGGTGAGCGTGACTTCACCATTCTGGATTTCGTAGTAGTGGAATGGCGTCTGCTCGGGATCGTTGTAGTGGTCGTCGTTCTCGGTACCGTTGTAAGCCACGATCAAGGTATCCCCGGCATCGGGATCGGAGACCACGTAGGTGGCCACCACGTCGCCATACGCAGCCTGGCCCTGGTTGACCGGATCTCCTGCAGTCACCGTGATGCTCGGCGCCTCGTTGACGTCCTGCTCGTTGAGCGTGACCGTGATGGTGGTCGTGTCCACGCCATCGCTGGCCGTGACGGTCAGAACGTGCTCGGTGGACCCAGCCTCGTAGTCATTGGCCGCCGAGGCCGCACCCGCTTCGGTCAGCGTGATCACGCCCGTCGCGGGGTCGATCGCATACCAGCCGTCGGCGTTGCCCGCGGTGATCTCATACGTCACCGCGTCCGGACCGTCAATGTCCGTGGCCTGCACGGTGCCCAGCACCGTGTCTTTCGCGCTGTTCTCGTCGTAGCCGAACACGTAGCCCACCTCGGGGTCCACCGGCCGCGTGCCACCGTCTCCATCCGGCTCGACGAACTGCGGCGCGTCGTTGGCCGGAGGCGGCGGCGCATCGTCGCCGCCACCCCCGCCGCCGCCGCCCAGCGCCAGCAGCGGCAGAAAGCCCAGGGCGGCCATGGGACCGACGCCCGGCGGGATCCAGAACGGGGCGATGAACTGCTCGCCGCCCAGAGCCTGGCCGGCGAGCATAGAGTCGCCCAGCTGGCTGATGGCCTCCTGGTTCAGTCCGCTTTCGGGCACGTAGTTGTAGTAGACGCCGCTCTCGGCCTTGCCGACGATGGCGGCGGTGCCGGGGTCGTCGTAGTAGCCCTCGATCACGACATCGGGTTGCTCGATGTCGGATTTTTCGAAGGCGATGTGCAGGTCGTTGCCGACGCGCTTGGTGGCGATGTTCTCGGGCGCGAAGCCGCTGTCCTCGTTGACGAGTTCGTACTTGACGTTCTTCTGCGCCTGCAGGTGCAGCGCCTGGCCCTTGGCACCGGCGCCGGACTGGACCTGGTGGCTGGAGACGACTTCACGGTCGTTGTTGATGTTGATCTGAACTTTCATGTTCGGTGATCCCTACCCTGGTGAATGCAATGAAGCGAATGTGGCGTGCAGCGGACGTGCCACCTCAGGAGGCGGCGCAGCCGTTGCGCACGACGCGCGGAATGGTGTGATGCTGCAGCTCGCTGAGGCTCGTGCGGGCCGCCTGGGCGGTTTCCGACGGGACCGCGGCGATCGCGGCGACGCCGGCACCCGCCTCGGTGACGCGGAAGTACTGGACCGGCTCGGTGCCGATGGCGAAGTCCAGGCCCTCATCCTTGCTGACGTAGCGCCGCTGGACGTCGTTGTAGGCGACTTTCAGGCGGTGGCTGCCGGGGCACAGGGCCTGCTCGGTGTAGGTGTTGCCAACCAGAGAGGCCTGGTACTGGCCGTTGATGTAGACGTTGACGGGCGTGGCGGCATCGGCGCCGCTGCCGGCCTCGCGGTAGAACACGACGGCGACCGGCTGGCGCGCGGGGGCAGTGGCCTGCGGTGCCGGCTGGGGCGCACGCTGCTCGACCATGTCCCAGCGCTCGGCCTGGCCGCCCGAGCCAGCGCAGGCCTGCAGGCCCAACAGCGCCAGGCCGATGGCCCCGGCCAGTGCGCCGCGCAGAGCCTGGCGCGCCAGTGCGTCGCGGATCTTGAAGACTTGTTGATGCATGCTGCAATCCTTGGTAATTACCTTGTCGATGGCACCGGGTGCATGGGCTGGCGCCGTCATGAAACCTCGAGATTGTTACGTGCGGTTCACGTCCGTCCCCGTGAAAAAATGCCAAATCGAGATCGCCGGCGAGCAAATCCTCGATTACTGCACAGGGCGACGACACCGTGTTGCACGCGCGGGCCTGCCGGTGTCGTGCGCCAGCGATGCCGTGAGTCACAATGGCCAGCGACCATGACCCTGCCACCCAGCGCGCCGTCGCCGCCCCAGCCACTGTCCAGCCTGCCCGCGGACGCGTGGCGGGCGATGCTGGGCGTCTTCACCGACATCGACGACACGCTGACCGCCGAGGGCGCGATCACGCCGGAGGCGCTGGACGCGCTGGCCCGGCTGCGCGGCGCCGGCCTGCATTGCATCGCCATCACCGGCCGCCCGGTGGGCTGGAGCGTGCCGTTTGCGCAGACCTGGCCGCTGGATGCCATCGTGGCGGAGAACGGTGCGGTGGCCCTGTTCCGGGACGATGCGGCGGCAGTGCGGGCCACACCCGGCGCGCCGGGCCGGCTCTATCAGGCCGATGCCGCGACGCGCGCGGCCAACCACGCGCGCCTGCAGGCGGTGGCCGCGCGCGTGCTGCGCGAGGTGCCGGGCGCGACGCTGGCGCGCGACTCGGCCGGGCGCGAGACCGACATCGCGATCGATCACAGCGAATTCAGCCACCTCGACGCCGCCCGGATCGCGCAAGTGGCGACGATCATGCGGTCCGAGGGCTTGCAGGCCACGGTCAGCAGCATCCACGTCAACGGCTGGATCGGCCCACACGACAAGTGGCAGGGCGCGTGCTGGATCGCGCGCGCGCTGCTGGGGCGCGACCTGCCGGACGAGGTGGGGCGCTGGGTCTACGTGGGCGACTCGACCAACGACCAGGTGATGTTTCGCCACTTCCCGCACAGCGTGGGCGTGGCCAACATCCGCCGCTTCGCCCACGAACTGACCGATCCGCCGCGCTACGTCACCGAGGGCGAGCGCGGGGCCGGCTTTGCCGAGGTGGTCGAGCGGTTGCTGGCGGATCGAGCGGCAGGCGAGACATCGCTCACGCGCGTCGCGTGATCGACCGGCCATCGGCCGGGCGCGACGCCGCAGACTCCGCCTGCCGCGCCGCCTCCTCGCTGCGCACCAGCCCCCAGAACGCGTGCGCCAGCCAGGCCAGCGCCAGCACCGCCGCGACGCCGATCAGCCAGCGACCCAGACGCTCCTGGTCGTCCAGCAGGTAGGCGTTGCACAGGCGCAGCGGCGAGTCGATGTAGAGCTGGCCCACCACCACCATCATGCCCAGCAGGTTGCCGAGAAAGAAGAACTGCAGCACCAGGCCGGCCGGGCGCCAGGACAGGCGCAGCGCCACGCCGGCCAGCAGCAGGGCCAGCAGCTTGACGGCCTCGACATCCATGCGCACCAACGCCAGATCAAGCACGCGCGGCACCATCAGCAGCGTCAGGACCAGGGCCGAGGCCAGCAGGCCGCTGATGCCGTGCCGGTTCCAGCGCGCGCAGGCGGCACGCGCGCGCACGGGCAGGGCGGCCGCCAGCAGCGCGCCGGCGAGCAGCCAGGCCGGCGCCTGCAGCAGCATGTGACGCCACATGCTGGCCTCCATGCCGTGGCGCACGGCGGGCAGGGCCAGCAGCGCCAGCAGTCCGGCGCCGAGCACGGCCTCGGCGTGCAGGCGGTTCACGACGGCCCCTGCGCCACGACGGGCGTGCGCGCCTGCCGCGCCAGATGGCGTGCGTAGTCGAGCGCGAGCTGCTGTTCGGCGAGGTCGAACACGCGCACCAGGCGGCCGTCCCGGTCGAACACCAGCAGGGCGGCGTTGTGCTCGTAGTCGCCGCGGCCATCGGGCACCACCACCACGCCCAGCCGCAGCAGCAGGGCCTGCTGCTGCGCCGGCGCGGGCACGCGCACGAAGCGCCAGAGCGCCGGGTCGGCGCCCAGGCGCGCAGCGTAGGCGCGCAGCGCCGGCACATCGTCGCGCGCGGCGTCGAAGCTGATCGACAGCAGGCGCACGCCACTGGCCTGGCCGGTCGCGGCATCGGCCTGCAGCGCCGCCTGCAACTGCTGGAAACTGCCGCCCAGGGTCAGGCAGACGGTCTGGCAGTGGGTGTAGATGAAGTCGACGATGGTGACGCCGCCGTCCTGCCGCAGCAGCGCCGACAGCGCCAGCGCCGGGGTGTCCGGCCCCTCGACCGCGACCGCGGGCGCCGGCACCGGGCGCAGGGCGACCTCCAGGCGGCGCGCGCCCTCGTCGGTCCAGACCTGGAAGTCGTAGGTCAGCCAGGACGCAGCGCCCCAACCGCCCAGCAGCAGCAGCAGGCTGAGGGCGGCGGTACGCAGCATGGGCCCAGCCGCGGCGGGCGCCGCTCAGCTGCCTTTCTCGAGCAGCGCCTTGAGGGCGGCCCCGCCCTCGAACGGCGTGGTGCGATCGCTCTTGCGCTCGGCGGCGAACAGCTCGGCGCCGAGCGGTTCGGCCTTGTTGCTCCAGGTGCCGCGGATGTAGCTGGCAACGCCCGCCAGCTCGGCGTCCGAGAGCTGCGCGAAAGCGGGCATCTGGCCCTGGTACTTCTGGCCCTCGACCTCGATCTCGCCGGTGATGCCGTGCAGCAGGATGTTGGCCAGGATGCGCGGCTCGCCATGCACCCACTCCGATCCGTCGAGCGGCGGGAACACGCCCGGCAGGCCCTTGCCCGTGGCCTGGTGGCAGGCCGCGCACTGGGCGGCAAAGATGGCGGCGCCATCGACCGCACCGCCGGCCGCGGCGGCGCCCGGGGCCGGGCCGGACAGCTCGGCCAGGGTGCGCTGGTCGCCATAGCGCGAGTTGGCGAGCGGCTCGGAATACAGGATGTAGACCACCGCCCACAGCACCATGAACACGGCGATCAGCAGGGCCGACAGCGGCATCGGCCGGATCGCCTCCTCGGGGTCTTCGTTCTCGCGCTGCTGGGCGCGCGTTTCGGCATCTTGGCTCATCGTCACGATCCTTTCAGGAGGCCGCCGCCGGCCGGGCGGCCTGCGGCGCGGCCGAGGTCTTGGCGCCCTCGGCCTCGCGCGGCTCGGGCGGCAGGATCGGGTATTCGCGCTTGAGCGACTGCAGGTACCTCACCAGGTCCAGCGCCTCGGGCCTGGCCACCACCACCCGGCCCTCGGGGGCGATGCCGGGCGGCAGGTTGACCTTCTCCTCGTCCGGATCGGCCTTGTCCTTGACCTCGAACAGGTAGGGGTAGGACGGCATGATCGAGCCCGGCACGTAGGCGCGCGGCTGGTAGAGGTGGCCGAGCTGCCAGTCCTTGCTGGGCTGGCGCACGCCGATGTTGAACAGGTCGGGGCCGGTGCGCATGCTGCCCAGCAGGTGCGGCTTGTCGTAGTAGTAGTCGCCCGGCACCGAGGGGCGACCCCAGCCGCGCTTGGCGTCGGCGGCGGCGAAGCTCTCGGAGCGTGGCTGCTGGCTGTGGCAGTACATGCAGCCGTTGGCGATGTAGCTGGCACGGCCGCGCAGTTCGGCGCTGGTGTAGGGCCTGAGGCCATCGGGCGGCTCGACCCCGCGCACCTGGATGTAGGGCAGGATCACCAGGGCCGAGACGGCGATGGCGAAGGTCACCATCGCGCCCGTGGTCAGCTTGACTTCATTTTCCATGCGCCACCTCCATCGACTGGGCCTGGGTCGAGAACAGCGCCGCGCCGACGCGGTTCGGGCCGAAGCGCAGCACCATGGCCAGGAAGTGCAGCACGAAGATCACGTGGCTGGCCACCATCAGCGAGCCGCCGACGCTGCGCCACTGCAGGTAGGGCATGGTGACGGCCACCGACTCCATGAACGGCCGCGCCGGGTCCAGCATGGCCAGGCCCTGCAGCCAGCCACCATAGGTCAGGAAGAAGAAGTAGATCAGGATGCCGATGCTGGCGAGCCAGAAGTGCCAGGAGATCAGCTTCGGGTAGGGCCATTCGTAGTGCAGGATGCGCGGCATCATGAAGTAGATCGCGCCGAACAGCACCATGGTGACGAAGCCATAGGCGCCCAGGTGCGCGTGCGCCACCGTGAAGTGCGTGAAGTGCGCCACCTGCTGCACCGAGCGCAGCGCCTCGAACGAGCCCTGCAGCGAGCTGAGCATGTACATGAAGCCGCCGAACATCATGAAGCGCAGCGTCGGCGAGTAGCGCGACAGGCGCATGCGCCCCTTCATCGTCAGCGCCATGTTGATGGTGAAGGCCAGCACCGGGATGATCATCATCATGCTCTGCACGATCGACAGCGTGATCAGCCAGCCCGGCACCGGACCGCCCACCAGGTGGTGGCCGCCGACCTGGGCGTAGAAGAAGGCGAGCGTCCAGAAGCCGAGGATCGACAGGTTGTACGAGCGCACCGGCCGCGCGATGATCTTCGGCAGGAAATAGTAGATCGCGCCCACGGCCACCGGGGTGAACCACAGGCCCAGCACGTTGTGGCCGTACCACCAGTTCATGGCCGCCTGCTGCACGCCGAAGTGCACGCCGGGCAGCTTGCCAACGATGAACAGCATGGTGATCCAGAGCAGGCCGGCGGTGTGGTACCAGGTGGTGACGTAGAGCGACTCGACCTTGCGGTTGGCCAGCGTGTAGAGCACCGGCACGATGATGCAGACCATGCCGGCGGCAAAGAAGATGCCGATCTGCCAGGGCATTTCGAGGTATTCCAGGCCGTCGGTCCAGCCGGCGCCGATGGCGCCGATGCCGCTGGCGATGGCGGTGTTGACGAGCGCCCCGCCCAGCATGATCCACATCGGCCCCATCAGCGGCCGGCGCAGCAGGCGCGGCATCAGCCAGATGATGATGCCCAGCTCGACGTTGGTGATCCAGCCGTACAGCACCGCCGTCAGGTGCACCGTGCGCATGCGGCCAAAGGTCATCCAGGCGTCGCTCACCAGGAAGTCGGGCCAGTGCAGCTTGAACGAGGAAATCAGCCCGGCGAGGCCGCCGAACAGCAGCCACATGCAGCCGAAGGCGATGAACATGAAGACCGGGAAGGCGCTGGAGCGGTCGGCCGCCAGGCGCTCCGCCATCTCCTCGGCGTCCGGCACGTGGACGGCGTCGCCGGGTTCGACGGCGGCGGCCTGCAGGTCGGCCTGCGCGGCCGTGCGCAGCGCCGGGTCGTCGACCTGGCCGATCTCGCCCTTGGCGAAGATCGCCGAAGCGGCCTTGACGTTCTCGACCAGCAGGCCCTTGCGCAGCGACCAGATGAACGCAAACAGCCCCAGGATCGACAGCAGGAACGCTGCCAGCAAGCTCAGGAGAGCGCTGTCCATGGTGTGAATTCCTCGTGAATGGAATGCCGATCCCGAACCCTCGGAGCGGTCGGCACCGGCATGGCGCAGCGACGGGCGTTGGCGTGCCTCGCCCCGCCGCGCGGCCCCCGTTTATGCCTGACCCGCATCAATTCGTCAGAATCGATACTGACAAACTCAGGTTCGCATCAGGGTTTCAGCTTGTAAGTTGGTCGCCCCGCGCGGTCGCGTTGGCGGTGTCCGGCCGCGGGCGTGGGCGTGCCCCGCGCACACAATCGGGACGCGCGCGGCGCCGGACTGCGACAATCGGGCGGACGTTGCCGCGGTGGCGGCGCCCGCGACGACCATGGACAAGCACTACCTCACTGCCCTGTTCGAACCCGCCTCGGTCATCCTGTTCACGGGCGACGCGGCGGCGCCGGCGCAGCAGACGCGCCTGGCGCGCGCGCTGCTGGCGCACCTGCACGCCCAGCCGTTCCAGGGCGAGGTGACGGCGCTGGACGTGAATACCTCCGGCACCCTGGCCGACCTGGCGCACGCCAGCGCCGACCTGGCCATCATCGCGCTGCCCGAAGCCGAGATCCTGCCGGCACTGGAACTGGCGGGCCGCATCAAGGTGAAGGCGGCGCTGGTGCTGGCCGCCGGCATCGGCGCGGCGCAGGCACGCGACATGCACCGCGTGGCCGAACGCCACGGCTTCTGGATGCTGGGGCCCAACAGCCAGGGCCTGCAGCGGCCGGCGCTGGGGCTGAGCGCCAGTCCCGCCGGCGCGCTGGCGGCGCCTGGCGAGCTGGCCCTGGTGTCGCAGTCGGGCGCGCTCACGGCCTCGATCCTCGAGTGGGCGCGTGCCAACCAGGTGGGGTTTTCCTCGGTGGTCGCGCCCGGCCCGCACAGCCAGGTCGACCTGGCCGCCGTGCTCGACTACCTGGCGAGCGACCGCCAGACGCACAGCATCATCGTCTACATGGAGGGCATTGCCAGCGCGCGGCGCTTCACCAGCGCGCTGCGCGCCGCGGCCCACGCCAAGCCGGTGGTGATCCTGAAGGCCGGACGCAACCCGGCCAGCAACGTGGCGGCACAGACGCACTCCGGCGCCATCGTCGGCAGCGACGACGTGTTCGACGCCGTGCTGCGGCGCGCTGGCGCGGTGCGCGTGCGCAGCTTCGTCGAGCTGTTCTCGGCCGCCAAGTGCCTGGCGTCGCGCTACCGCCCCACCGGCAACCGGCTGGCGATCGTCACCAACGGCGGCGGCCCCGGCGTGCTGGCGGCCGACGGCGTGCAGTCGCTGGGACTGGAACTGGGCACGCTGAGCCCCGAGCCGCGCGCGGCGCTGGCCGCGCAGGTCGCGCCGACGGCCTCGCTCGCCGACCTGATCGACCTGTCGGAAGATGCCACGCCCGCGCACTACCGCGCGGCGCTGGAGGCGGTGGCGGGCGACCGCGCGATCGACGGCGTGCTGGTGATCCATTCGCCCAAGTTCGAGGACGACCCGCAGGCAGTGGCGCAGGAGGTGGCGGCCGCGCGGCCGCGGCTGGCCAAGCCGCTGGTGGCGTGCTGGATGGGCGGCGATCGCGCCAGCGACCCGATCCTGACGGCGGCGCAGATCCCGGTGTTTCGCACGCCCGAAGGCGCGATCCGGGCGTTCGGCAACATCTCGTCCTTCTACCAGAACCAGCTGCTGCTGCAGCAGACGCCGGCGCCGCTGACCGAGCTCGCCGCGCCCGACCTCGAAGGCGCACGCCTGCTGATCGAGAGCGTGCTGGCCGAACGGCGCACGGTGCTGACGGAGATGGAGTCCAAGGCCCTGCTGTCGGCCTTCCACGTGCCGGTGACGCAGACCCTGCTCGCGCGCAGCGCGAACGAGGCGATGCTGATCGCGAGCCAGCTCGGCTTTCCGGTGGCGCTCAAGATCGACTCGCCGGACATCAGCCACAAGAGCGACGTCGGCGGCGTGGCGCTGAACCTGGTCAGCGCGACCGCGGTGCGCGACGCCTACCAGCAGATGATGGATGTCGTGCGCGCGCAGCGGCCGGACGCGCGCCTCAACGGCATCACGGTGCAGGCCATGGCGCGCGCCGAGCACGGGCGCGAGCTGTACGTGGGGATCAAGACCGACGAGCCGTTCGGCCCGGTGATCGCGTTCGGCGCCGGGGGCACGCTGATCGAGCTGCTCAGCAACCACGCGATGGAACTGCCGCCGCTCAACCGCTTCCTGGCCGAGCGCCTGATCCAGCGCGCCCGCGTGGCCGAGACGCTGGGTGACTGGCGCGGCCACCCGGCGATCGACGCGCCGGCGCTGGAGCGCCTGCTGCTGCGCGTCTCCGAGATGGCCTGCGAGCTGCCCCAGTTGCGCGAGATGGACATCAACCCGCTGATCGCCAGCCCGGACGGCGTGATTGCCGTCGATGCGCGCATCGTCATCGCCGATGGTGCCCACGCGGGTGCAGTGCGCGGCCGCGAATACGGGCATCTGTCGATCCCGCCCTACCCGGCACGACTGGCCCAGGTCTGGCCGCTGCGCGGTGGCGGCGAATACCGGCTGCGCCCGATCCGCCCGCACGACGCCCAGATGCTGCAGGAGCTGGTGTCACGGCTCTCGGACGAAAGCCGCTACTTCCGATTCGCCGCCAACGTCGCGGTGCTGCCGCCGTCGATGCTGTCGCGCTTCACCCTGATCGACTACGACCGGGAGATGGCGCTGTGCGCCGAGATCGACGTCGAGGAGGAGACGCCGGAGGGGGAACGGGTGACGCGCCCGCGCATCATCGGCGTGTCACGCTACATCACGAATCCGGACCAGACCAGCTGCGAGTTCTCGCTCGTGGTGGACGACGCGCACGCCGGCCAGGGCCTGGGCACGCGCCTGATGCGCGCCATCATGGACGTGGCGCGCGAGCGCGGCCTGAAGACCATCGAGGGCCTGGTGCTGGCCGGCAACACGCCCATGCTGAAGCTGATGCGGAGCCTGGACTTCTCGATCCGCGCGTTTCCGGAAGATCCGGACTTCAAGCTGGTGGTGCACGGGTTGTGAGGGCTGCCGCCGCGGGGCGCGGCTGGCCGGCGGGCACGGAGCGCGGCAGCGGCGCGCCCAGCAAAAAGGCCCGCCGGGTATCGGCGGGCCTTCGGGATCTGGTTGCGCGAGGAGGATTTGAACCTCCGACCTTTGGGTTATGAGCCCAACGAGCTACCAGACTGCTCCATCGCGCGGTAGACCAATAATTATATCAGCTTATTCGGCTGCGGGTGCGTCGCTGCCCGTTTCCGGGCGGTCGACCAGCTCGACGAAGGCCATGGGAGCGTTGTCGCCGAGGCGGAACCCCATCTTCAGGATGCGCGTGTAGCCGCCCGGACGCGCCTTGAAGCGCGGGCCCAGGTCGACGAACAGCTTGGCCACGCTGGCGTCGTCGCGCAGGCGGGCAAAGGCCAGGCGGCGATTGGCCACGCTGTCGGTCTTGGCCAGGGTGATCATGGGCTCGATCACGCGGCGCAGCTCCTTGGCCTTGGGCAGCGTGGTCTTGATCGCCTCATGCTCGATCAGCGAGTTCATCATGTTGCGCAGCATCGCCTGGCGATGCGCGCTGGTGCGGTTGAGTTTGCGCAGACCGTGTCCGTGTCGCATGGTGCTTTTCCTTTCTTTCCTTGTTGGGCAGGCCGCCGGATCAGGTACGGCCTGGTGCACGAATGACCGCGCCCGAAGGCGCAGCCGCCAAAAAATCATTCAACCTTCGCATCGCTCCAGGCGTGACGCTTGAAGCGACGCGTCCCAAATGGCCGCGGAGCAGGCCAAGCGGGGCGCCCGTGGCCAGGGTCCCCCTGGGCACGGGGGTGCGTCACGTCATCGCTTGTCCAGGCCCGAGGGCGGCCAGTTCTCGAGCTTCATGCCCAGCGTCAGGCCGCGCGAGGCCAGCACTTCCTTGATCTCGTTGAGCGACTTGCGACCCAGGTTGGGGGTCTTGAGCAACTCGTTCTCGGTGCGCTGGATCAGGTCGCCGATGTAGTAGATGTTCTCGGCCTTCAGGCAGTTGGCCGAGCGCACGGTGAGCTCGAGCTCGTCGACCGGGCGCAGCAGGATCGGGTCGAACTGCTGCGTGCTGCGCTGCGCCGGAGCGTCGAACAGGCCCTCGATGGCCGAGCCCTCGAGCTGGGCGAACACCGCGAGCTGCTCGACCAGGATCTTGGCCGACTGGCGCACCGCGTCCTCGGCCGTGATGGCGCCGTTGGTCTCGATCTCCATCACCAGCTTGTCCAGGTCGGTGCGCTGCTCCACGCGCGCGTTCTCGACCGCGTAGCTGACACGCTTGACGGGCGAGAAGGAGGCATCGAGCACGATGCGGCCGATCGACTTGGTCGGCTCGTCGCCATAGCGGCGCAGCGTGCCCGGCACGTAGCCACGGCCCTTCTCGACCTTGATCTGCATGTCCAGCTTGCCGCCCTGCGACAGGTTGGCGATGATGTGGCTGGGGTTGATGATCTCGACGTCGTGCGGGGTCTGGATGTCGGCGGCCGTCACCACGCCTTCGCCGTCCTTGCGCAGGCTGAGCGTGACCTCATCGCGGTTGTGCAGCTTGAACACCACGCCCTTCAGGTTCAGCAGGATGTTGACCACGTCTTCCTGCACGCCGTCGATGCTGGAGAACTCGTGCACCACGCCGGCGATCGTCACCTCGGTGGGCGAGTAGCCGACCATCGACGACAGCAGCACGCGGCGCAGCGCGTTGCCGAGGGTGTGGCCGTAGCCGCGCTCGAACGGTTCGAGCGTGACCTTGGCCTTGTGGTCGGCCACGGGCTCGACGTTGATCGCCTTGGGTTTCAGCAGTTGGGTTTGCATTCTTCAGACTTCCTCTCAATACCCCCGGCTCGTTACACCGGTAAGGCTGGTGAAGCACCAAACCCGCCAGGACGGCGGGCCGGAACCAGGGTGATGCCGAACTGCAAGCGGATCAGCGCGAATACAGCTCGACGATCAGGGATTCGTTGATGTCAGCGCCGAACTCGTCGCGGTCGGGCTGCTTCTTGAAGGTGCCTTCGACCTTCTCGGTGCTGACCTCGACCCAGGCCGGGAAACCGACCTGGCCGGCCAGTTGCAGGGCCTCCTGCACGCGCGTCTGCTTCTTCGACTTCTCGCGCACGGCCACCACGTCGCCGACCTTGACCAGGTAGGACGGGATGTTGACCGGCTGGCCGTTGACCGTGACGGCCTTGTGCGACACGAGCTGGCGCGCCTCGGCACGGGTCGAGCCGAAGCCCATGCGGTAGGCCACGTTGTCCAGGCGCGACTCCAGCAACGCCAGCAGGTTGGCGCCGGTGTTGCCGCGGCGGCGCTCGGCCTCCTCGAAGTAGCGGCGGAACTGCTTTTCCAGCACGCCGTACATGCGCTTGACCTTCTGCTTCTCGCGCAGCTGCAGGCCGTAGTCGGAGGTGCGGCTGCCCGAGGTGCGGCCGTGCTGGCCGGGCTTGGAGTCGAACTTGGCCTTGTCGCTGATCGAGCGGCGCGCGCTCTTGAGGAACAGGTCGGTGCCTTCACGGCGGGAGAGCTTGGCCTTGGGGCCGAGATAGCGTGCCACTTGCGTTTCCTTTGGTTGTCATCTGCCCCGGCCGTATGCCGGGGGAGCCGCCTGCGCTTGCATGGACGGCGGTGGGCTTGAAAATGAAGAGGGCACGGTGCAGCACATGGCGGCACCGTGTCTCGCGCTCAGATCCTTCGGCGCTTGGGGGGCCGGCAGCCGTTGTGCGGCACCGGCGTGACATCGGAGATCGAGGTGATGCGGATGCCCAGCGCGGCCAGCGCGCGCACCGACGATTCGCGGCCCGGGCCCGGACCCTTGATCTCGACGTCCAGGTTCTTGATGCCCTGGTCCATCGCCGCGCGACCCGCCGCCTCGGAGGCGACCTGGGCGGCAAACGGCGTCGACTTGCGCGAGCCCTTGAAACCCTGGCCACCCGAGGAAGCCCAGGACAGCGCGTTGCCCTGGCGATCGGTGATGGTGATGATGGTGTTGTTGAACGACGCGTGCACGTGGGCGATGCCGTCCGAGATGTTCTTGCGGACCTTCTTGCGCACGCGCTGGGCGGCGCTGCTGGCGGGTGATTTGGCCATGTCTGATTGATTCCTCGCTTATTTCTTCAGCGCCTGGGCGGCACGGCGCGGGCCCTTGCGGGTGCGCGCGTTGGTGCGCGTGCGCTGGCCGCGCATCGGCAGGCCGCGGCGATGACGAAAGCCCCGGTAGCAGCCGATGTCCATCAGGCGCTTGATGTTCATCGTGGTCTCGCGCCGCAGGTCGCCCTCGATGATCAGGTGCGCGATCTGGTCGCGGATCTTCTCCTGGTCGCCGTCGGTCAGGTCCTTGACCTTCTTGTCGTAGGGAATGCCGCAGGCCTCGCAGATCTTGCGCGCGCGCGAACGGCCGATGCCGTAGATCGCGGTCAGGCCGATCTCGGTGTGCTTGTGCGGCGGAATGTTGATACCAGCAATACGTGCCATGTCTTGATCCTATGTACGGGTCGTGCGCCTGGCGATCAGCCCTGGCGCTGCTTGTGGCGCGGATCGGAGCAGATCACGCGCACCACGCCATGGCGGCGGATGATCTTGCAGTTCCGGCAGATTTTCTTGACCGAAGCCGAGACTTTCATTTCACTCTCCTAAAACTCGTGCGGGCCCGCTTCAGCCGTGGAAGCTGGTCTTGAAGCTGGACTTCTTCAGCAGCGACTCGTACTGCTGGCTCATCATGTAGTTTTGCACCTGGGCCATGAAGTCCATCGTCACCACCACCAGGATCAGCAGCGAGGTGCCGCCGAAATAGAAGGGAACGTTGTACTTCAGGATCAGGAACTCGGGCAGCAGGCACACCGCCGTGACGTAGATCGCGCCGATCAGCGTCAGCCGCGTCAGGATCTTGTCGATGTACCGGGCCGTGTGCTCGCCGGGGCGGATGCCGGGGATGAAGGCG
Source organism: Ottowia sp. (assembly GCF_035325765.1). Lineage (GTDB taxonomy): Bacteria > Pseudomonadota > Gammaproteobacteria > Burkholderiales > Burkholderiaceae_C > Ottowia. Next base: position 112,910 of record NZ_DAOKZG010000002.1, on the reverse strand, counting down.
CCGCTCTTCTTCAGGTTGTCGGCGGTCTCGCGGCTGTTGAACACGAGCGCCGTGTAGAAGAAGCAGAAGAACACGATCGCCGCCGCGTACAGCATGACGTAGATCGGCTGGCCGGGCGACAGGGTGGCCGCCAGGTCCTTGAGCCACAGCATCGAGTCGCCGGTGCTGAACCAACCCACCAGGGTCGCCGGCAGCAGAATGATCGACGAGGCGAAGATCGGCGGGATCACGCCCGACATGTTGATCTTCAGCGGCAGGTGCGAGGACTGGCCGCCGTAGACCTTGTTGCCGACCTGACGGCGCGCGTAGTTGACCAGGATCTTGCGCTGGCCCATCTCCATGAAGGTCACGAAGTAGGTCACCAGGCAGACCACGGCGAAGATGAACAGCGCCACGATGATGCTCATGGAACCGGTGCGGATCAGCTCCGTCAGGCCGCCGATGGCGTTCGGCAGGCCGGCGGCGATGCCGGCGAAGATCAGCAGCGAAATGCCGTTGCCCAGGCCGCGCTCGGTGATCTGCTCGCCCAGCCACATGAGGAACATGCTGCCGGTGGTCAGGCTCACCACCGCCGTCATGCGAAAGCCCCAGCCGGGATTGATCACCAGTCCCTGCGAGGCCTCCAGCGCGACGGCGATGCCGAACGACTGGAACAGGCACAGGCCGAGCGTGCCGTAGCGCGTGTACTGCGTCATCTTGCGCTGGCCGGCCTGCCCTTCCTTCTTGAGCTGCTCGAAGAACGGCAGCACGTAGGGCATGAGCTGCATGATGATGGCCGCGGAGATGTAGGGCATGATGCCCAGCGCGAACACCGTGAAGCGCTCCAGCGCACCGCCGGAGAACATGTTGAACAGGCTCAGGATGCCGCCCGACTGGCCCTGGAACATCTGGCGCAGCTGGTCCGGGTTGATGCCCGGGACCGGAATGTGCGCACCGATGCGGAACACGACCAGCGCGCCCAGCAGGAAGAACAGGCGACGGCGCAGGTCGCCGTACTTGCCCGTCTTCGCGACTTGCGTTGCTCCGGTGGCCACGGTTCAATGACCTCTCATGCGTGCTGGCGCCATCAGGCCACCGAGCCGCCGGCCGCCTCGATGGCGGCCCGGGCGCCCGCGGTGGCACCAATGCCACTGAGCTTGACGGCGCGCGTCAGCTCGCCGCTCTTGATGACCTTGACGACGCGCGCGAGCTGGCGCACCAGGCCGGCCTGCTTCAGCGTCAGCAGGTTGACCTCGTCCAGGCCCAGGCGCTCCAGGTCGGCCAGGCTGACCTCGGCGTTGTACTTGAGCGTGGTCGACTTGAAGCCGCGCTTGGGCAGGCGCCGCTGCAGCGGCATCTGGCCACCCTCGAAGCCCACCTTGTGGTAGCCGCCGGTGCGCGATTTCTGGCCCTTGTGGCCACGGCCGCCGGTCTTGCCCAGGCCCGAGCCGATGCCACGCCCGAGGCGCCGGCGCTCGCGCCGGGCGCCCGTGGCGGGCTTGATGCTGTTGAGTTCCATGACGGGGTCTTCCTCAGACGATCCTGACCAGGTAGTCGATCTTGTTGATCATGCCGCGCACCGCGGGCGTGTCCTCGAGCTCGCGCACGCTGTTCAGCTTGCGCAGGCCGAGGCCGCGCACGGTCGCCCGGTGCGACTCCTTGCAGCCGATCGGGCTGCGCACGAGCTGCACCTTGACGGTTCTTTTCTGCTCTGCCATGACGGGACTCCGATTCAGGCGGCAAACAGGTCTTCGACCGACTTGCCGCGCTTGGCCGCCACTTCGGCCGGCGTGGTGCAGTTGGCCAGCGCATCGAGCGTGGCGCGCACCATGTTGTAGGGGTTCGACGTGCCGTGGCTCTTGGCCACGATGTCGGTGACGCCCAGCACCTCGAACACGGCACGCATCGGACCGCCGGCGATGATGCCGGTGCCGCGCGGCGCCGGTGCCATCATCACGGTGGCGGCGCCGTGGCGACCGGTCACGTTGTGGTGGATGGTGCCGTCCTTCAGCGAGACCTTGCGCAGGTTGCGGCGCGCCTCGTCCATCGCCTTCTGCACGGCGGCGGGCACTTCCTTGGACTTGCCCTTGCCCATGCCGACCCGGCCGTCGCCGTCACCGACGACGGTGAGGGCGGCGAACCCCAGGATGCGGCCCCCCTTGACCACCTTGGTGGTGCGGTTGACCGAGATCATCTTCTCGCGCAGGCCGTCCTCCGGACCGTCACCCTGCGTTCTTGCCTGAAACCTTGCCATCTTGCTTGTCCTCGCGATCAGAACTGCAGGCCCGCTGCACGGGCTGCATCGGCCAGCGCCTTGACGCGGCCATGGTAGGCATAGCCCGCGCGGTCGAAGGCCACGCGCTCGACGCCGGCGGCCCGGGCACGCTCGGCAATGCGCTTGCCGATGACCTCGGCGGCCGCCACGTTGGCACCCTTGCCGGCGCCGCCGAGCTGCTGGCGCATCTCGGCCTCGGCGGTGGACGCCGTGGCGAGCACGCGCGCGCCGTCGTCCGAAATGACGCTGGCGTAGATGTGCAGGTTGGTGCGATTCACGGTCAGGCGCGCCACGCCCTGGGTGGCGATGCGGATGCGCGTCTGGCGGGCCCGGCGAAGACGCTGCTCTTTCTTGCTCATCATGATGCAGGTCCTTACTTCTTCTTGGTTTCCTTGATCACCACGCGCTCATCCGCATAGCGGATGCCCTTGCCCTTGTAGGGCTCGGGCGGACGCGCGGCGCGAATGACGGCCGCCATCTGACCCACGGCCTGGCGGTCGGCACCCTTGACCACGATCTCGGTCGGCGCCGGCGTCTCGACCTTCAGGCCGGCCGGCATCTCGAACTCGACCGGGTGCGAAAAACCGATCTGCAGGTTCAGCTTGTTGCCCTGGGCCTGGGCGCGAAAGCCCACGCCGACCAGGTTCAGCTTCTTCTCGAAGCCCTTGCTGACGCCGACAACCATGTTGTTCACCAGCTGGCGCATGGTGCCGCTCATGGCATTGGCCTCGCGCGACTCGCCGACCGGCAGGAACGAAAGCCGGCCGCCGTCGGCGCTGACCTTCACCAGCGCGTGCGTCGGGAGCCTCAGCTCGCCGCCGCCGCCCTTGACGGTGATCTGCTCGGCCCCGACCTGGACGTCGACGCCCGCGGGCACCTCGACTCCCATCTTGGCAATACGTGACATCTCGACTTCTCCTTCAGGCCACGTAGCACAGGACTTCGCCGCCGACGCCGGTGGCGCGGGCCTTGCGGTCGGTCATCACGCCCTTGGGCGTGGTGACGATGGCCACGCCCAGGCCGTTCATGACCTGGGGAATGGCGTCGCGGCCCTTGTAGACACGCAGGCCGGGCCGGCTCACGCGCTCGATGCGCTCGATCACCGGGCGGCCCGCGTAGTATTTCAGGGCGATCTGCAGTTCGGACTTGCCGCCTTCGCTCTTGACCTCGAAGCCGTCGATGTAGCCCTCGTCCTTGAGGACCTGGGCTATGGCCACCTTGACCTTGGACGACGGCACGGACACGGTCTGCTTGGCGACCATCTGGGCATTGCGAATGCGCGTCAGCAGGTCGGCAATGGGATCACTCATGCTCATCTTGCTTTTCTCCTGCCGCTTACCAGCTGGCCTTGATGACGCCGGGGATCTGGCCCTCGAACGCCAGTTCGCGGATCTTGGCGCGCCCCAGGCCGAACTGGCGGAAGGTGCCGCGCGGGCGGCCCGTCATCTCGCAGCGGTTGCGCTGGCGCGTCGGGTTGGCGTTGCGCGGGAGCTTCTGCAGCGCCAGGCGCGCCTGGGCGCGTTCCTCGTCGCTGCGCTTGGCGTCCTTGGCGATGGCGGTCAGCTCGGCGTGCTTCTTGGCGTACTTGGCGACCAGTTTCTCGCGCTTGAGCTCGCGTTCGATCAGAGCGGTTTTTGCCACAACGTCACCCTTTAGTTCTTGAACGGAAAACGGAAGCCCGCGAGCAGCGCCTTGGCTTCCTCGTCGGTCTTGGCCGTGGTCGTGATGCTGATGTTCAGGCCGCGCAGCGCGTCGACCTTGTCGTATTCGATCTCGGGGAAGATGATCTGCTCCTTCACCCCGATGTTGTAGTTGCCGCGACCGTCGAAGGCCCGGCCCGAGACGCCGCGGAAGTCGCGCACGCGCGGCAGCGCCACGGTGACGAAGCGGTCGAGGAACTCGTACATGCGGGCGCCGCGCAGCGTCACCATGGTGCCGATGACCTGGCCTTCGCGGATCTTGAAGCCGGCGATGGCCTTGCGCGCCTTGGTGACGACGGGCTTCTGGCCCGCGATGCGGGTCAGGTCGGCCACGGCGTTGTCCATGATCTTCTTGTCGGCCACGGCCTCGCCCACGCCCATGTTGAGCGTGATCTTGGTCAGGCGCGGCACCTCCATGGGCGACTTGTAGCCGAACTGCTTCATCAGCTCGGGCGCCACTTTTTCGCGATAGTGTTGTTGCAGTCGTGCCATGGTGATCCTCAGGCCTTGATCTCTTCGCCGCTGGACTTGAACACGCGCACGCGCGAGCCGTCCTGCAGCGTCTTGATGCCGACGCGATCGGCCTTGCCGCTCGCCCGGTTGTAGATGGCCACGTTGGATTGGTGGATCGACATCGCCTTCTCGACGATGCCGCCGGTCACGCCCTTCATGGGGTTGGGCTTGACGTGCTTCTTGACGGTGTTGATGCCCTCGACCACCAGGCGCTCGTCGTCGACGCGGCGCGAGACGGTGCCGCGCCGGCCCTTGTCGCGGCCGGCGATGACGATCACCTCGTCGCCCTTGCGAATCTTGTTCATGCGGCGCTCCTTACAGGACCTCGGGAGCCAGCGACACGATCTTCATGAAGCGCTCGGTGCGCAGCTCGCGCGTGACCGGGCCGAAGATGCGGGTGCCGATGGGCTCCAGCTTGTTGTTGAGCAGCACGGCGGCATTGCCGTCGAACTTGATGAGCGAGCCATCGCCGCGGCGGATGCCCTTGGCGGTGCGCACCACGACCGCGCTGTAGACCTCGCCCTTCTTGACGCGGCCACGCGGCGCGGCTTCCTTGACGCTCACCTTGATGATGTCGCCGACGCTGGCATAGCGCCGCTTCGTGCCGCCCAGCACCTTGATGCACATGACGGACTTGGCACCGGTGTTGTCGGCCACCTCGAGCCTGGATTCAGTCTGGATCATTTTTTCAAGTTTCCCAACTTGCACCCGGCGCGCATGGGACGCGCCGGATCAGTCTTGGGCCCGTCACCTGGCCGCTGCGTGGCAATGCATGCCGCGCGCCGGCAAGGCGTGGTCGGGGTAGAAGTCTCCGCCCAAAAAGGGGCGAAGCCCTGCATTATTGCAGCTTTCGCGGCGCGCGTCAACGGACGGGTGCTTCGCCCGGCTCGGCATAGGCGCGCGCCAGCGCCTCGAACCCGGCCGTGTCCACGGCGCGGCCCAGCTCCTGCGCCAGGATGGCGGCCACCGGCGCGGCCAGCCGACCCGCCTCGGCGGCGTCCAGGAACAGGCAGCGCGCGCGACGCGCCAGCACGTCCTCGACCGTGCGCGCGTATTCGTGGCGCACGGCAAAGCGCACCATGGCCTCGGACAGGCCGCCGGCGAGCCAGCGGTCGGCGCCGGGCAGCGCCGCCACCGCCGCTGCTTCGGCGCCATAGCTGTGCAGGCCCTGGGGCCGGGCCAGGCCGACGGGGTGCGTGCCGGGCGCCAGCTCGGCGCCGACCAGCCTGAAGCCGGCGCTGCGCGCCGGTCCGCGCGGTGCCAGCTGCCCGGCCTGCACGCAATGGCCCAGCACGTCCTCGGCCATGGCGCGGTAGGTGGTCCACTTGCCGCCAGTGACGGTGACCAGGCCCGAGCGCGCGATGCGCACGGTGTGCTCGCGGCTGATCGCCTTGGTGTCGCCAGAGTCCTCGTCCGGGCGCACCAGCGGACGCAGGCCGGCCCAGCTGCTGCGGATGTCGGCCCGCGTCGGCGCCCGGCGCAGGTAGCGCGCGGATTCGGCCAGGATGAAGTCGACCTCGGCTGCCTGCGGCCGCGGCTCCAGCGGCACGTCGCTGCGCGGGGTGTCGGTGGTGCCCAGGATCAGCTTGCCGAGCCAGGGCACGGCGAACAGCACGCGGCCGTCGCGCGTGCTGGGCACCAGCAGGGCGTGGTCGCCGGGCAGGAAATCCTGTTCGACCACGAGGTGCACGCCCTGGCTGGGCGCCACCATCGGCGCCACTGTGCGGCCGGCGGCGCGCGCATCCTGCTGGCGCAGGGCATCGACCCAGACGCCGGTGGCGTTGACGATGCAGCCGGCAGCAATGCGCCAGGCCCGCCCGCCCTCGGTGTCGCGCACGACCAGGCCGACGGCGCGGCCGGCCTCGTGCAGCACGTCCACGACCTCGCAGTAATTGAGCACCAGCGCGCCCTGCCGCGCCGCGGTACGCGCCAGCGCCAGCGCCAGGCGGGCGTCGTCGAACTGCCCATCCCAGTAGCGCACCCCGCCCTTGAGGCCGCGCGGCTGCACGCCGGGCAGCTCACGCAGGGTCTCGCGCGCGCCCAGCCACTCGGTGGCACCGAGGCCCGCACGCCCGGCCAGGAGGTCGTAGAGCTTCAGGCCGGTGCCGTAGAAGGGCGTCTCCCACAGCCGGTAGGACGGCATCACGAACGGCAGCGGCTGCGCCAGGTGCGGCGCGCTTTCGAGGATGTGGACGCGCTCGTGCAACGCCTCGCGCACCAGGTGGATGTCGCCCTGCGCCAGGTAGCGCACGCCGCCGTGCACCAGCTTGGTGGCGCGCGAGGACGTGCCCTTGGCGAAGTCGTGGGCCTCCACCAGCACCACGCTGTAGCCGCGGAGCGCGGCGTCCAGCGCCACGCCCAGGCCGGTGGCGCCGCCGCCGACCACGGCCAGGTCGTACTGGCGCGGCTCGGCCAGGCGCGCCAGCAGGGCGGCGCGGTCGGTGGGCAGGATGGTGTTCATGGGGACGTGCGGATTGTGCCGATGACGAATGACGGCGGCTTCGCCGGCCTATGGCCAATGACCAGACCGTGCGTGCCGCGTTCGAGGCCGCTCATGTGTCATCGGCAGTCGCGCTGCGACGCGGTCATTTGTCATCCGTCATCGCGCTCACCGCGCCCAGCCGCGCGAGCGCTCGACCGCCTCGCGCCAGCGCGCGATGCGTGCGCGGCGCTCGGATTCTGCAAGCCGCGGTTCGAAACGGCGGTCCACCGCCCATTGCGCGCCAATGGCCGCGCCATCGGGCCAGACCCCGGTGGCCAGGCCGGCCAGGTAGGCGGCGCCCAGGGCGGTGGTCTCGGTCACGCGCGGACGCACCACGGGCACGCCGGCGAGATCGGCCTGCAGTTGCATCAGCAGGTCGTTGCGGCTGGCGCCGCCATCGACGCGCAGTTCGGTCAGCGCAATCCCGCTGTCGCGGCTCATGGCGCCGAAGATGTCGGCCGACTGCAGGGCGATCGCCTCCAGCGCCGCGCGCGCAATGTGGGCGCGCGTGGTGCCACGCGTGAGACCGACCAGGACGCCGCGCGCGCGGCCGTCCCAGTCGGGCGCACCCAGCCCGGCAAACGCCGGCACCAGGTAGACGTCGCCGGTATCGGGCACGCTCGCCGCCAGTTTCTCGACCTCGGGCGCGCTCTGGATGATCTGCAGGCCATCGCGCAGCCATTGCACCGTGGCGCCGGCCATGAACACGGAACCCTCCAGGGCGTAACACGCCCTGGAGGGTTCCGCGACGGCCTGGCGCCGGCCTCCTCCCCAGCCCTCCCCCTCGCGGGGGAGCGGGCCCGATGGGCCACACCACGCCACCGTGGTCAGCAGGTTGTTGCGGCTCGGCACCGGCACGTCGCCGGTGTTCATCAGCATGAAGCAGCCGGTGCCGTAGGTGTTCTTGGCCATGCCGGGGGCGAAGCAGGCCTGGCCGAAGGTGGCGGCCTGCTGGTCGCCAGCGACGCCGGCAATGGGGATCGAGACGCCGAACAGGTCGGGCGTCGTCTCGCCCAGCACGCCACTGGAAGGCACGATGCGCGGCAGCACGGCGCGCGGAACGTGGAACAGGGCGAGCAGTTCATCATCCCAGTCCAGCGTGTGGATGTTCATCAGCAGCGTGCGGGCCGCGTTGCTCGGATCGGTCGCGTGCACGCCGCCCCGGGGACCACCGGTGAGCTGCCAGATCAGCCAGCTGTCGACGGTGCCGAAGGCGAGTTCGCCCGCCTCGGCCCGCGCGCGGGCGCCCGGCACCTGGTCGAGCAGCCATTCGAGCTTGCTGGCCGAAAAATAGGCGTCCAGCACGAGGCCGGTCTTGCGCTGGATGCGCGCCGCCTTGCCGGCGCGGCGAAGCTGCTCGCAGCGTGCCGTGGTGCGCCGGTCCTGCCAGACGATGGCGCGGGCGACGGGCTCGCCGGTGGCACGATCCCACAGCACCGTGGTCTCGCGCTGGTTGGTGATGCCGATCGCATCGACGCGCGCCACGCCGCGCCCGCGACCGGCGTGCGCCGCACCCAGCCGATCCAGGCATTCGCGCGCCACCGCCAGTTGCGTGGCCCAGATCTCGCCGGCGTCGTGCTCCACCCAGCCCGGTTGCGGAAAGTGCTGGGCGAACTCGCGCTGCGCCAGCGCCGCCACGCGGCCCTGGGCGTCGAACGCGATGGCGCGGCTGCTGGTGGTGCCCTGGTCCAGTGCGAGGATGTAGCGCATGGGTGCCAAGGGTAGCGGATTCCGTCACCCACGACGGCGCGTAAACTGGCCAGCCAGCTCCGCCCGGTCCACGACAGCCATGATCCACCCCCCGCCCACCCTGCCTGCCGATACCCGCATCGCCTTCATCGGGGGCGGCAACATGGCCAGCGCTATCGTCGGCGGCCTGCTGCGCAGCGGCCTGCCGGCCACGCAGATCCAGGTGGTGGAGCCGTTCGACGCCGCGCGCGCCGCGCTGCGCCAGCAGCACGGCATCGACGCGCTGCCCGCCGCCACGGCCGCGCTGGCCGGCAGCGACCTGCTGGTGTGGGCCATCAAGCCGCAGAGCTTTGGCGCGGCGGCGGCGCCGGTGGCGCCGCACGTGGGCGACGCGCTGCAGCTCTCGGTGATGGCCGGCATCCGGCTGGCGGACATCTCCGCCGCCAGCGGCAGTGGGCGCATCGTGCGCTGCATGCCGAACACGCCGGCGCTGGTGGGTTGCGGCATCACCGGCATGTTTGCCGCGCCGGACGTGAGCGCGCAGCAGCGCGCCCTGGCCGAGGCCGTGATCCGCACCACCGGCGAGGCCCTGTGGGTGGAGCGCGAGGCCCAACTCGACGCCGTGACCGCGCTTTCAGGCTCGGGCCCGGCCTATGTCTTCTACTTCCTCGAAGCGATGCAGCAGGCCGGCGCCGAGCTGGGGCTGGCGCCCGAGCAGGCGCGCCGCCTGGCCGTGGCGACCTTTGCCGGCGGCGCCCGGCTGGCGGCGGACTCGGCCGAGCCGCTGGCGACCCTGCGCGAGCGCGTCACCAGCAAGGGCGGGACCACGCATGCCGCGCTGACCGTGCTGGAGCAGGCCGAGGTCAAGGCCGCGTTCGTGCGCGCCATGCACGCGGCCTGCCGGCGCGCGGACGAACTGGGCACGGAATTCGGCCGCGCCACGAACGGCTGACCGGCGCACCCACAGCCTCGACAGCGCGCGGGCGGCATGCGATAGTGGCGCGAGCGGCGGGGCGGCGGCCGCCCCCGCGACGACCGGCCCGACGGAGGAGCCCCGAATGAGCGAAGACGCCAGCGCGCTGGAGGCCACGGTGCGCGAGATCTGTGCCCGCCACGCCGGGCAGGAAGGCGCGCTGCTGCCCATCCTGCACGCGGTGCAGGCGCGCCTGGGCCACATCTCCGAGCCGGCCATCCGCGCCATCGCGCAGGCACTCAAGCTGACGCGCGCCGAGGTGTTCGGCGTGGTCAGCTTCTACGACGACTTCCGGCGCCGGCCGCCGGCGCGCCACATCCTGCGCGTCTGCCGGGCCGAGGCCTGCCAGGCCCAGGGCGGGCGCGCGCTCTGGGCCGCGGCCGAGCAGGCGCTGGCCGGCGTGGCGCCCGGACAACTGGCGCTGGAACCCGTGCTGTGCCTGGGCAACTGCGCCTGCGGCCCCTCGGCGCAGCTGGACGGCCGCACCCTGGGGCGCATGAGCGCCGAGCGCGTGCGGGCGCTGGTGGCGGAGGCAGCGGCATGAAGCTGTTCGTCGCGCAGGACAGCGCGGCGCGCTCGGTCGGCGCCGACGCGGTGGCCGCGGCCCTGCAGGCCGCGCTGCCCGAGGCCCGCATGGTGCGGACGGGCTCGCGTGGCCTCTACTGGCTGGAGCCCCTGCTCGAGGTCGAACTGGACGGGCGCCGTGTCGGCTTCGGCCCGCTGGCGGAGGCCGATGCGGCCGCCGTGGCGCGAGCCCTGGCGAGCGGGAACCCGTATACGCATCCGCTGTGCGTCGGCCCGGTGGACGAGCTGCTGCATGCGCAAGGGCAGCGCCGCATCACCTTTGCGCGCTGCGGCGTGGTGGCGCCGGGCGACTGGAGCGATTACCGGGCGCATGGCGGCACGGCCGGCCTGCGGCGCGCGCTGGCCATGGCACCGCAGGCCGTGGTCGACACCGTAGCGCAATCGGGCCTGCGCGGCCGCGGCGGCGCGGGCTTTCCGGCCGGCACCAAGTGGCAGGCGGTGCACGACGCGCCGGGGCGCGCCAAGGTCGTCGTGTGCAACGCCGACGAGGGCGACTCGGGCACCTTTGCCGACCGCATGCTGATGGAGGGCGACCCGCTGTGCCTGCTGGAGGGCATGGCGATCGCCGGCCATGCCACGGGGGCCAGCCAGGGCTTCATCTACCTGCGCTCGGAATACCCGGACGCGCGGCGCAGCCTGGAGCAGGCGCTGGAGGTGGCGCGCCGGCACGGCCTGCTCGGGCCGCGCGTGCTGGATTCGGATTGGGCCTTCGACGTCGAGCTGCGCATCGGCGCCGGCGCCTACATCGCGGGCGAGGAGACCGCGTTGCTGGAGTCGCTGGAGGGCCGGCGCGGCCAGGTGCGCTTCAAGCCGCCGCTGCCGTCCAGCCGCGGCTTCATGGGCCGACCGACCCTGGTCAACAACGTGATCACCCTGGCCACCGTGCCGGCCATCCTGGCGCATGGGGCCGGGCACTACCAGGGCCTGGGACTGAACCGCTCGCGCGGCACGCTGACGCTGCAACTGTCGGGCAACGTGCGGCGCCCGGGGCTCTACGAGCTGCCGTTTGGCGTCACGCTGGCGCACGTGATCGACGAGCTGGGCGGCGGCACGCAGAGCGGGCGGCCGGTGCGCGCGGTGCAGGTCGGCGGCCCGCTGGGCGCCTACCTTGCGCGCGCGCAGCTGGACACGCCGCTGGGCTACGAGGAGCTGGCCGAGGCCGGCGGCATGCTGGGCCACGGCGGCGTGGTGGCGTTCGACGACAGCGTCGACATGGCGCAGCAGGCGCGCTTCGCCATGGAGTTCTGCGACCTCGAATCCTGCGGCAAGTGCACGCCCTGCCGCGTGGGCTCGGTGCGCGGGCAGGAGGTGATCGACCGCATCGTCGCCGGCGAGCAGCGCGAGGCCAACATCGCCCTGCTGCGCGAACTGTGCGACACCATGATCCACGGCTCGCTGTGCGGTCACGGCGGCATGGCGCCGTATCCGGTGCTGTCGGCGCTGGACCGCTTCCCGGAAGACTTCAGCGGCCAGACGAGGACACCGGCATGAGCACGCTTGGCCCGATCGACCACGGCACCCCGCGCAGCGCGGGCACGCGCCCGGTGACGCTGTCCATCGACGGCCAGGCCGTCACTGTGCCCGAGGGCACGTCGGTGATGCGCGCCGCCTCCGAGGCCGGCACGCGCATCCCGCGCCTGTGCGCCAGCGACCGGCTCGAGCCCTTCGGCTCCTGCCGCCTGTGCCTGGTCGAGATCGAGGGCCGACGCGGCTACCCGGCCTCGTGCACCACGCCCGTGGCGGACGGCATGCAGGTGCGCACCCGGTCCGACAAGCTGCAGCAGATCCGCCGCGGCGTGGTCGAGCTCTACCTGTCCGACCACCCCGGCACGAGCCGCCTGGCCGAGGCGGGCGCCGATGGCTGCGGCGACGACGAGCTGCTGCGGCTGGCGCGCGAGCTGGGCGTGACCGGGAACCGCTACGGCAACGGGGGCCGCAGCCACGCGCAGCTGGCGATCGACCGCTCCAACCCCTACTTCGACTTCGACCCCACGCGCTGCATCCTGTGCTCGCGCTGCATCCGCGCCTGCGACGACATCCAGGGCACGTTCGCCCTGACCGTGGACGGGCGCGGCTTCGCCTCGGTGATCATTGCCGGCACCGACGCCGACGACTTCATGTCGTCCGAATGCGTCTCCTGCGGCGCCTGCGTGCAGGCCTGCCCGACCGAGGCGCTGGTGGAGAAGTCGCTCGTCGCCGCCGGCCTGCCCGAGCGCGTCGTCCAGACCACCTGTGCCTATTGCGGCGTCGGCTGCACGTTCGACGTCGAGCTGAAGGGCGAGCAGGTGGTGCGCATGGTGCCCTCGCGCACCGGCAAGGCCAACCACGGCCATTCCTGCGTCAAGGGCCGCTTTGCCTGGGGCTACGTGAATCACCCGGATCGCATCACCCGGCCCATGGTGCGCGAGCAGGTCGACCAGCCCTGGCGCGAGGTCGACTGGCCGGAGGCGATCGACTTCGCGGTACAGCGCATGCGCCAGGCCCTGGACCGGCACGGGCCGGGCGCGCTGGGCGTGATCACCTCCTCGCGCTGCACCAACGAGGAAACCTACCTGATGCAGAAGTTCGCGCGCGCCGTGCTCGGCACGAACAACGTGGACACCTGCGGGCGCGTCTGCCATTCGCCCACCGGCTACGGCATGAACGTCACCCTGGGCACCTCGGCCGGCACGCAGGACTTCGACTCCATCGACCACTGCGACGTGGCGCTGCTGATCGGCGCCAACCCCACCGACGCGCACCCGGTGTTCGGCTCGCGCATCAAGCAGCGCATGCGCGCCGGCATGCGCCTGGTCGTCATCGACCCGCGCGCCATCGACCTGGTGCGCAGCCCGCACGTGGCCGCCGCGTACCACCTGCAACTGCGCCCCGGCACCAACGTGGCGCTGATGAACGCGCTCGCCCACGTGGTGCTGGACGAGGGCCTGGAGAACCACGACTACATCGCCCGGCACTGCGACCGGGAGGACTACCGCGCCTGGCGCGAATTCATCCTGCAGCCCGCGCACAGCCCCGAGGCCACGGCCGACTACACCGGCGTGCCGGCCGACCGCGTGCGGGCCGCGGCGCGCCTCTACGCCAGCGGCGGCAACGCGGCGATGTACTTCGGCCTCGGCGTGACCGAGCACAGCCAGGGCTCGACCACCGTCATGGCCATGGCCAACCTGTGCATGGCCACCGGCAACCTGGGGCGCCCCGGCGTCGGCATGAACCCGCTGCGCGGCCAGAACAACGTGCAGGGCTCGTGCGACATGGGCTCCTTCCCGCACGAGTTCCCCGGCTACCGCCACGTCGGCATCGACGCCGTGCGCGGCATCTACGAGAACGAGTGGCAGGTGCGCCTGGACCCCGAGCCCGGCCTGCGCATCCCGAACATGATCGACGCCGCGGTGGAAGGCAGCTTCAAGGTGCTCTACGTGCAGGGCGAGGACATCCTGCAGTCCGACCCCAACATCCAGCACGTCGCCGCCGGCCTGCAGGCCATGGACTGCGTCATCGTGCAGGACCTGTTCCTGAACGAGACCGCACGCTATGCGCACGTGTTCCTGCCCGGCGCCACCTTCCTCGAGAAGGACGGCACCTTCACCAACGGCGAGCGCCGCATCAACCGCGTGCGCCGGATCCAGGCCGCGCCCGGCGGCCATGCCGACTGGGAGGTGACGCAGATGCTGGCCCAGGCCATGGGCTATCCCATGGACTACGGCCACGCGAGCGAGATCATGGACGAGATCGCGCGCACCACGCCCAGCTTCGCCGGCGTCAGCTTCGACAAGCTGGATGCCCTGGGCAGCGTGCAATGGCCCTGCAACGAGGAGCAGCCCGAGGGCACGCCGGTGATGCACGTCGGGCGCATCGTGCTCGGCCTGGGCCGCTTCATGCTCACGCCCTACGTGGCGACCGAGGAGCGCGCCAGCCGCAAGTTCCCGCTGCTGCTGACCACCGGGCGCATCCTGTCGCAGTACAACGCCGGCCCGCAGACGCGGCGCACGCCCAACGTGCAGTGGCACGGCGAGGACGTGCTGGAGATCCACCCCTCGGATGCCGAGGTGCGCGGCATCGCCGATGGCAGCCGGGTCTCGCTGGCCTCGCGCGTCGGGCAGACCACGCTGCGCGCGCAGCTCACCGAGCGCGTCATGCCGGGCGTGGTCTACACCACCTTCCACTTCCCCGAGACCGCGACCAACGTGGTGACGACCGAATTCGCCGACTGGGCCACCGAATGCCCGGAATACAAGGTCACGGCGGTCGAGGTCATGCCCGCGCACGCGGCCTCCGGCTGGCAGCGCGAGGAAGCCCGGCGCCGCCAGCGCCAGCAGCGCATCCGCCCGGCCGCCGCCGACGCCACGCCATGAGCACCGACCCGCTGCTGCCCGACCCGGCCGCTCCATCCGCGACGGACCGCCGCCTCATCCACCAGGCGAACCAGATCGCCGCCTACTTCGCGGCCTACCCGGCGCCGCGCGCCGAGGAAGGCGTGGAGCAGCACATCCGCAGGTACTGGGATCCGCGCATCCGACTGCGCCTGGCGCGCCTGCCGGACGAGCCCCTGCATCCGCTGGTGCGCAAGGCCGTCGCCAGCCTGCGCCGCGACGCGCAAGCCGGGGACTGAACCGCCACGCCCCGGCATGCAGGACCGCTCGAGCCAGGCATCGCACGCCGCGGCCCCCGTCGCCGCCTGGGGCGCGGCCGGCCGGCAGGACGGCAGCGACCGGGTGGCGGTGGAGCGGGCGCTGGAGATCCACATCGCCGGCGCGCCGCCGCTGGTCACCATGCGCACGCCCGGCCACGACGATGAACTGGCCGCCGGCCTGCTGCACGGCGAGGGCGTGGTGCGGGCCGCGGCCGACATCGTCGCCCTGCGGCACGCCGCCAGCGACCCGGATGTACTGCGCGTGCTGCTGCGCGCCGAAGCCCGCGAGCGCCTGCCGCGCCTGCAGCGCAGCGGGCTCATGACCAGCGCCTGCGGCGTGTGCGGCCGACGGGCCCTGCCGCCGCTGGCGGACGAATCGGCGATCGCCGATGAACTGCGGGTGCGGCCCGACTGGCTGCTCGGGCTGCCCGGCTAGTTGCGCGCCGCGCAGCGCGGCTTCGACGCCACCGGCGGCCTCCACGCGGCCGGCCTGTTCGCCGCCGGCGGCGGACTGCTGGCACTGCGCGAGGACGTCGGGCGCCACAACGCGCTCGACAAGCTGGTCGGCCAGGCGCTGCTGCAGGGGCAACTGCCCTGGCGCGGGCAGGTCCTGGTGCTGTCCGGGCGCGCGAGCCACGAGCTGCTGCAAAAGGCGGTGCAGGCACGCGTGCCCGTGGTGTGCGCGATCTCGGCGCCCAGCAGCCAGGCCATCGAGCTGGCGCGGCGCTACGGCATCACCCTGGTCGGCTTCATGCGCGCGCGTCGCTTCAATGTCTACAGCGGCACCGCGCGCATCGACTGGGACGGGCCGGCGTGATGCTGACCCCGGGCCCCCGCTTCAGAGCGCGAACCCGAGCACGATGCCTGCAAACACCGTGGCGCCCAGCCAGTGGTTCTGGCTGAAGGCGGTGAAGCAGCCGGCACGCGTGCGCTGGCGGATCAGCGTGTAGTGCCACACGGCCTGTCCCGCGGCTGCGGCGAAGGCCAGGTAGAGGACGGCCGATGGCGCCTGCGCCGCCGCGCGCCAGAGCCAGATCGCCAGATAGGCGACATAAAAGCCCATCACGGCGGCCACATCCCAGCGCCCGAGCGTGATGGCCGAGGTCTGGATGCCGATCTTCAGGTCGTCGTCGCGATCAACCATGGCGTACTCGGTGTCGTAGGCCAGCACCCAGAACAGGTTGCCCGCCAGCAGCAGCCAGGCTTCCAGCGGGACCTGGTTCTGCGCCGCCGCGAAGGCCATCGGGATGCCAAAGCTGAAGGCCACGCCCAGCACGGCCTGCGGCATCGACACCCAGCGCTTGGCGAACGGGTAGATGATGGCGATCGCCAGCGCCGGAAACGACCAGAAGATCGCGCTCTCGCTGGTGGTCAGCACCAGCGCAAAGGCAAGCGCGGCGAGCACCCCACCCACCGCCAGCGCCTCGCCCACGCCGAGCTCGCCGGTCGTCACCGGGCGCTGCGCCGTGCGCTTGACGTGGCGGTCGAATTCGCGATCGGCGACGTCGTTCACGCAGCAGCCGGCCGAGCGCATCAGGATGGTGCCGGCGACGAACACCGCCAGCAGGTGCCAGCCCGGAAAGCCGCCGGAGGCCAGCCACAGCGCCGACAGCGTCGGCCACAGCAGCACCAGCCAGCCAGCCGGGCGATTCCAGCGGATCAGGTCGAGGTAGAGCGCCAGCCGGCCGCGCGGATTCGGCGCGGGAGCGGGCGCAGGTGCGGGAGCAGCAACGGAATTCATGCGGTGCGGGTCGTGTCGCGACGCGAGCCAGGCGGGTTCAAGTGGCTGATTGTGGTCCAAAGCCGGGCGGCACGTGCGCGCGCCCGACGCCAGGCCGCCGTTCACGACAGGCGCGTCACGCCGGGCAGTTCGCAGATCTCGACCACGCGCCGCAGCGCCGCGATCGCCTCGTGGCGCGTGAAACTGCGTCGCCAGGTCAGCACCACGCGGCGCGTCGGCGGCACGGCATCGGGCGATTCGTCGATCACCGGCAGGTAGCGCAGGAAGGCATCGGTGCCGCGCAGGTCCGGCGCCGGCACCGCCAGCGCCGGCACCAGGGTCACGCCCATGCCGGCGGCCACCATGTGCTTGATGGTTTCCAACGACGAACCCTCGAAGCTGCGGCGGATGCCCTCGGCACGGCTGGCGAAGCGCGCGAACTCGGGGCACACCTGCAGCACGTGGTCGCGAAAGCAGTGGCCACTGCCGAGCAGCAGCATGGTCTCGCCCTGCAACTGCGGCGAGGTCACCGATTCCTGCTGTGCCAGCGGATGTCCGACCGGCACCGCCGCCATGAAGGGCTCGTCGTACAGCGGCGCGATCGCGAGCCCGGTTTCCGGGAACGGCTCGGCCAGGATGGCGCAATCGATCTCGCCGGTGCGCAGCATCTCCAGCAGGCGCACGGTGAAGTTTTCCTGCAGCATCAGCGGCATCTGTGGTGTGTGCTCGATGTTGCGGCGCACCAGCTCGGGCAGCAGGTAGGGGCCGATGGTGTAGATCACGCCGAGCTTGAGCGGCCCGCTCAGGGGGTCCTGGCCGCGCCTGGCGATTTCCTTGATCTCGGCCGCCTGCTCCAGCACGCTTTGCGCCTGGCGAATGATCTCCGCGCCGAGCGGCGTCACCGTGATCTCGCCGCTGCCGCGCTCGAACAGCTTGACGTCAAGCTCCTCCTCCAGCTTCTTCACGGCCACGGACAGCGTCGGCTGCGAAACGAAGCAGGCCTCGGCGGCCTTGCCGAAGTGCTTTTCCCGGGCGACGGCCACGATGTATTTCAATTCCGTCAGCGTCATGCCGGGGCCCCGTCACACACAAGCCACAATGGCGTCGCGACGATCGCGCTCCGGGGTCGATCCCCGCTTCGCCGGGCCCCTCGCCCTGGCCTGCGCACGATCACGGCGACGATCGACTTCGGCTCGATCGGGGTGATGCCGAGGCCCCGCTGGCGGCACGCTGCGATGGCGCGGCAACGATCGTGCGCCATTGCGCCGCCGCGGGCACGGCGCGCACCGCTCGGATGCGCGGGGGATCGGGGCAGGTGTCGAGCCATGACCCGGCAAGGATACGCGGGTGCACCGGCAAAGGGAACGGCGGGCGAAAAAAAGCGGCCAGTTGCCTGGCCGCTTGCGCAGTGCCGGCGACCGGACGCCGCCGGCCCGGCGCGATCAGCTCACCTTGGCCGGGAACTGCTTGGCGATGCCATCGGACAGTGCGTCAGCGATCATGTCCATGTGGTGCTGCATGTCCGTCCACAGCTGGGCCTGCTGCGCCGCCGGGGCGTTGGCCATCATGGCGTCGACCTGCTGCTTGTGGTCGCCCACGTGCATCAGCAACGCGCCGTCCAGCGCGCTTTCGGTCCAGTTGGCTGGATTGGCGCCGGCCAGGAACTTGGCGATCTGCCCCGCGTTGACCGCCAGGTTGTCCATCGCCTTCTGCTCGGCGGCGGCGTTACTGCCCTGCGCCGCGAGCGTCAGGGCCTTGACGCCGCCCCAGTGGCCACCGAGCAGCTTCAGGATGCCGTCGCCGCCGGCCTGCCCGTAGAAGCCGGCCACGGCGCTGGCGATCTGCTTGGCGTTGTCGATGGCCGCAGCCTCGGCCTGTTGCGCATTGGCCGACTTGCCGGCGTGCACCGCCAGCGCGTAGTCGCGCGTGGCGACGATGTGGCCATGCCACAGCGAGCGCATGGCGGCATGCAGCTTGGGCGCGGTCTGGGCCGTGGCGCTGGCCGTGGTCGCCGGCGCAGCAGGCGCCTGCGTCGTCCCGGGGGTCGAACAGCCGGCCAGTCCGAGCGCCAGCGCGGCCGCGAATGCAAGAGTTGTGAGTCTCATTTCGGTCTCCTTCTCGCGAAGTGCTTTCACGCGCAAATTCTGGAACGCCCGAGAATCCATCGACCCCGGCGCACGTACTGGAATCGTCGTATAAGTAGCCTCTCCGCGCAGCATGGCGGCGAAGCCCGGACACGCGACGGGGTGCCGCTTCAGGCTTTCAGGTAATCGGTGCGCGCGCCCAGCCAGCGGTCGAGGTGGCGCGCGGCCAGTTCCGGATGCTCGGCGAGCAGGCGCGGCGCCGCCGCACGCGCCCATTGCAGCAGTGGCGCATCGGTCTCGAGATCGGCAAAGCGCAGCAGCGCCGCACCGCTCTGGCGCGCGCCGAGAAACTCGCCGGGACCGCGAATCTCCAGGTCGCGGCGCGCGATCTCGAAGCCGTCGTTGGTCTCGAGCATCGCCCTCAGGCGCGCGCGCGCAGTCTCGCCCAGGCGCCCGCCTTCGGGCGCGCCGTATAGCAGCACGCAGGCCGAGGCCGCCGCGCCGCGCCCCACGCGGCCGCGCAGCTGGTGCAACTGCGACAGGCCAAAGCGCTCGGCATGCTCGATCACCATCAGGCTGGCGTTGGGCACGTCGACGCCGACCTCGATCACCGTGGTCGCCACCAGCAGCGCCATGCGGCCGGCGGCGAATTCGGCCATCACCGCCTTCTTCTCGGCCGGTGCCATGCGCGCGTGCAGCAGGCCGACCGCGTAGCCGGGCAGCGCCGCCGCCAGCTCGGCGTGCATGGCGGTGGCATTGGACAGGTCGAGCGCCTCGCTTTCCTCCACCAGTGGACACACCCAGTAGGCCTGACGGCCCTGCGCCACCCAGGCCCGCACGCGCGCCACCAGCTCGGCGCGCCGATGCCCGGCCAGCAGCTTGGTGACCACGGGCGTGCGACCGGGTGGCAGCTCATCCAGCGTCGAGACATCGAGGTCGGCGTAATAGCCCATTGCCAGCGTGCGCGGGATCGGCGTGGCGCTCATCATCAGCAGGTGCGGCTCCAAGACGGACTGCCCCCAGGCTCCTCCGCTGCGCGGATCGCTGCCCCCCGAGGGGGCTGCATCGCCTTGGGACGGCCCGGCGGCGATGCGCTCCCCCGAGAGCTTGCTGCGCAAATCCAGGCGCTGCTGCACGCCAAAGCGGTGCTGCTCGTCGATGATGGCCAGGCCCAGGCGGGCAAAGCGCACCTCGCGCTGGATCACGGCATGGGTGCCGATCACCAGTGCCGCCGTGCCGCCCTCGATCGCCGCCAGCATCTCGCCGCGTTCCTTCTTCTTCTGGCTGCCGGTGAGCCAGGCCACGCACCGGCCGCGCGGCGCCAGCAGCGGCGCCAGCCAGTCGACCAGGCGGGTGAAGTGCTGCTCGGCCAGGATCTCGGTCGGCGCCATGAGCGCGCACTGCCAGCCAGCGTCGATGGCGACGCAGGCGGCCAGCGCCGCCACCACGGTCTTGCCGCTGCCGACGTCGCCCTGCAGCAGGCGATGCATCGGCCGCTCGCCGGCCAGGTCGCGCGCGATCTCCTCGCCCACGCGCTGCTGCGCCCGCGTGAGCGCAAACGGCAGCGCCGCCAGCAGTGCAGCAGGCAGGCCATCGCGCGCGGCGCGCAGCGCGGGTGCATGCAGATGCGCGCGCTCGACGCGCGCCCGCGCCTGCGACAGCTGCTGCGCCAGCAACTCCTCGGCCTTCAGGCGCTGCCAGGCCGGATGGCTGTGGTCCTCGAGTTCGGCCAGCGACACGTCGGGGCTGGGCTGGTGCAGGAAGGCGAGCGCGCGGCGCAGATCCCAGTCGCGCAGGGCTTCGAGGGGCGCGAGCAGCGCGTCGGGGATGGTCGCCCTCAGGTCGGCCTGGGCCAGGCCCGCCAGCACCGCCTTGCGCAGGTAGCCTTGCGCCAGCCCCGCAGTGGCAGGATAGACCGGCGTGAGTGCCTGCGCCAGCGGCTCCCCGGCCGGGCGCACGGCGGGGTGCATCATGGTCAGGCCGCCAAAGCCGCCGCGCAGTTCGCCGCGCAGGCGCAGGCGCGCGCCGACGGCCATCTGCTTCAGCTGCGACGGATAGAAATTGAAGAAGCGCAGCAGGCAGGTCGCGTCGCCGTCCTGCACCGTGACCAGCAGCTGGCGGCGCGGCCGATACGCCACCTCCTGCTGCACCACCGTGGCTTCGAACTGCACCGGCGCATCATCGATCAGGCGCGCCGCCTCGGCCAGCGGCACGAGACGCGTCTCGTCCTCGTAGCGCAGCGGCAGGTGCAGCGCCAGGTCGATGGGGCGCACCAGGCCGAGCTTGCGCAGCGCCTTCTGCGGAGCAGACAGCGGCTTGGCGGCGGAGGCCTCGGCGGCGGGCATGGGACAATTCTGCCTTCCCCTTCACTTGGCACGGGTCCGTCCGGCCCTCAAGCATGCCCGCACCGGTCTACGCGACGCGCGACTTCGACTTCGCGCTGCCGCCCGAACTCATCGCCCAGCACCCCGCGCCCACGCGCAGCGACGCGCGCCTGCTCGACGGCCGCGCCGCCGCGCCGGTCGACCGCCGCTTTCGCGAGCTGCCGGCGCTGCTGCAGCCGGGCGACCTGCTGGTGTTCAACGACACCCAGGTGGTCAAGGCGCGCCTGTTCGGCCGCAAGCCGACCGGCGGCCAGGTCGAGCTGCTGGTGGAGCGCGTGCTGGCCGACGGCACGGTGGCAGCGCACCTGCGCGCCAGCAAGAAGCCCGCCCCGGGCACCCGGCTGCTGATGGACGGCGGCTTCACGGCCGAGCTGCTGGGGCGCTGGCCCGACGCCCAGGGCGCGCTGTTCCACCTGCGCCTGTCGGGCGATGCCCATGCGCTCATGGCCACGCACGGCCACGTGCCGCTGCCGCCCTACATCACGCACCCGGACAGCACCGAGGACGAGGCGCGCTACCAGACCGTGTTCGCGCGCCACCCCGGCGCCGTCGCCGCGCCCACGGCGGCCCTGCACTTCGACGCCGGCGTGCTGGCCGCGCTTGAGGACCGCGGCATCGAGCGCACGGCCGTGACCCTGCACGTGGGCGCCGGCACCTTCGAGCCGGTCAAGACCGAGAACCTGGCCGAGCACGTGATGCACCGCGAGCGCTACCGCATCCCGCCCGAGACCCTGGCGGCCATCGCCGCCTGCCGCGCGCGCGGCGGCCGCGTGCTGGCGGTCGGCACCACCACCGTGCGCACGCTGGAAAGCTGGGCCGCCACCGGCGCCGCCGAGGGCGACACCGACATCTTCATCACGCCCGGCTTCGACTTCCGCGTGGTGGACCTGCTGCTCACCAACTTCCATCTGCCGCGCAGCACGCTGATGATGCTCGTCAGCGCCTTCGCCGGCCACGCCCACGTAATGGCGCTGTACCGCCACGCCGTGGCCGAGCGCTACCGCTTCTTCAGCTACGGCGACGCCATGCTGCTGGCGCGCGCCGATGGTCGAGAATCGCGCCCATGCTGAAATTCGAGCTGCTTGGCCAGGACCCGGATTCGTACGCCCGGCGCGGGCGCCTGACGCTGAACCATGGCGTCGTCGAGACGCCGATATTCATGCCGGTCGGCACCTACGGCAGCGTCAAGGGCGTGTTGCCGCGCAGCCTGCGCGAGATGGGCGCGCAGATCATCCTGGGCAACACCTTCCACCTGTGGATGCGCCCGGGTCTGGACGTGCTGCGCGCCTTTGGCGGCCTGCACGGCTTCGAGCAGTGGCAAGCGCCGATCCTGACCGACTCGGGCGGGTTCCAGGTCTGGTCGCTGGGCGAGATGCGCAGGATCACCGAGGAAGGCGTGCACTTCCAGAGCCCGGTCAACGGCGACCGGCTGTTCATGTCGCCCGAGGTCAGCATGCAGATCCAGACCGTGCTGAACAGCGACATCGTGATGCAGTTGGACGAGTGCACGCCCTACGAGACGCGCGGCCACGTCACCACCGAGCAGGAAGCGCGCGCCAGCATGGAGATGAGCCTGCGCTGGGCGCGGCGCAGCCAGGAAGAGTTTTCCCGCCTCGCCAACCCCAATGCACTGTTCGGCATCGTGCAGGGCGGCATGTTCGAGCACCTGCGCGAGGAATCGCTGGCGCGCCTGGTCGAGATGGACTTGCCCGGCTACGCCATCGGCGGCGTCAGCGTGGGCGAGCCCAAGGAAGACATGCTGCGCATCACGGCGCACACGCCGCACCGCCTGCCGGCGCACAAGCCGCGCTACCTGATGGGCGTGGGCACACCCGAGGACCTGGTGTATGGCGTGGCGCACGGCGTGGACCTGTTCGACTGCGTCATGCCCACGCGCAACGCGCGCAACGGCCACCTGTTCACGCGTTTCGGCGACCTGAAGATCCGCAACGCGCGCCACAGGACCGACCCGCGCCCCATCGACGAGAGCTGCACCTGCCACGCCTGCGCCGGCGAGTCGGGCGTCGCCTGGCAGGACGGCGGACGCGACGGCTTCTCGCGCGCCTACCTGCACCACCTGGAGCGCTGCGGCGAGATGCTGGCGCCGATGCTGGCGAGCATCCACAACCTGCACTACTACCTGAACCTGATGCAGGAGCTGCGCGCGGCACTGGACGCCGGCGCGTTCAGCGCGTTTCGCCTGCGCTTTGCCGCGGAACGGGCGCGCGGCGTCTGACGGCGGACGCCGGTTGCCCGTGTGTCGGGCCGGTGACTCGGGCGCGCCGGGCGTGCGGCTATCCTTGGCAGCTCTCGTCCTCCACCCAGCGCAGCCCATGGCCGAATCCACCGCCGCCTTTCCCGACTTCCCCGTCCCCGCGCTCTGCGGTCCGCTGCGCGCGCCGCGCCAGATGTTGGCCGAGCAGACCTACGGCGGCCACAAGTCGATCCACGACGACGCCACCGCCGCCGGGCTGGGCCTGCGCGCCGGGCCGATCGAGGGGCCGACGCACTTCAGCCAGTTCGATCCGCTGCTGGCCGGGCTGTTCGGCCGCCTCTGGTTCGAGCGCGGCTGCATCAGCGCCCACTACCAGAACATGGTGGTCGAAGGCGAGGAAGTGCGCGCCTTCGTGCAGGCGCCGGCCGAGGGCGCGGCGGTGGCGCGCATCTGGGCCGAAAAACGCGACGGCACGCCGGTGCTCACCGGCAGCGTGTCGATCGGCGAAGTCCCGGCCGGCGCGCACGAGCTCGAACAGCGCATCGCGCGGCTGCGACCCGCCACGGGCCTGGTGATCAACCGCGACCTGAAGGTCGGCCAGCGCGGCGCGGCGCCCGAAACGGTGACCATGGACTTCGACCAGCCCATGGGCCCCTACTACCCGTTCACGCTGGCCGACAAGCTGGAGGCGATCACCGAGCCCTCGCCCTGGTACACGCGCGCGGGCGGTGCCGGCTCGCCCTGGGGGCGCGCCATCATCCCGATCGAGATGATCAGCGTGCTGCTGGGATCGAGCGACGCGCACGGCCTGAAGGGCCGCGGCCCGGCCGTGGGCCTGTTTGCCGGCCAGCAGATCCGCCTGGTCAACGGCCCGCTGTTCGTCGGCCAGCCGTATGTGCTGGAGCGTGAGATCATCGCGCTCAGCGAGAGCGCGCGCACCGAATCGATCTGGATCCGCACCCAGGTGTTCGAGGCCGGCACGCACACGCTGGTGGCCGAGATGATCCTGAACCACGCCACGCTGAAGGCCTCGTATCCCGACTATGAGCGCGAGGCGCACGCACTGGGCCTGGCCTCTTGACCGCCGCCCGATTCCTTCCCGACCCCAACGCACGGAGATACCGCACGTGAAGACCCGCATCACCGAACTGTTCGGCATCGAACACCCCATTGTCCAGGGTGGCATGCACTACGTCGGCTTTGCCGAACTGGCTGCCGCCGTCTCCAACGCCGGCGGGCTGGGCCTGATCACGGGCCTGACGCAGAAGACGCCCGAACTGCTGGCGCGCGAGATCGCGCGCTGCCGCGAGCTGACCGACAAGCCCTTCGGCGTCAATCTCACCTTCCTGCCCATGGTCACCTCGCCGGACTACCCGGGCTACATCCGCGCCATCGTCGAGGGCGGCGTGAAGATCGTCGAGACCGCCGGCAACAACCCGCAGCAGTGGATGCCGCTGATGCACGAGCACGGCATCAAGGTGATCCACAAGTGCACCTCGGTGCGCCACGCGCTCAAGGCGCAGAGCATCGGCTGCGACGCGGTCAGCGTCGACGGCTTCGAGTGCGGCGGCCACCCGGGCGAGGACGACGTGCCCAACTTCATCCTGCTGCCGCGCGCCGCCGAGGAGCTCAAGATCCCCTTCATCGCCTCCGGCGGCATGGCCGACGGCCGCTCGCTGGTGGCCGCCCTGGCGCTTGGCGCCGAAGGCATGAACATGGGCACGCGCTTCATCGCCACCCAGGAGGCGCCGGTGCACCCGAACGTCAAGCAGGCGATCCTGGACGCGAGCGAACTCGACACGCGCCTGATCCTGCGCCCGCTGCGCAACACCGAGCGCGTGCTGAACAACCCCGCCGTGCAGCGCATCATCGACAAGGAAAAGCGCCTGGGCGACAAGATCCGCTTCGAGGACATCATCGACGAGGTCGCCGGCGTCTACCCCCGCATCATGAAGGAGGGCGACATGGACGCCGGCGCCTTCAGCTGCGGCATGGTGGTCGGCCTGATCCACGACATCCCCACCGTCAAGGACCTGATCGACCGCATCATGGCCGAGGCCGAGTCGCTGATCACCGAGCGGCTGGCCGGCCTGCTGCGCTGAGCCGCGGCCACCCTGCGGCCGCAGCCTCGGCGTGCCTGCGCCGACGGCGACCAGGCACCCCTCAACGCTGGTGGATCGGCAGGCGCTCGCGTTCCACCACCCGCGCCTGCCACTGGTCCGGCAGCTCGATCTCCAGCACGCGTCCCGATCAGCGCGCATTCGTCTCCGGGTCCGGGCACCATGGGCTTGCGCCAGGCCCGATGAAGCCCGTCGTGCCGATCGTCATGCGTTCGAGGCAGCCCTGCTGGCGGATCCCTCGCGGCCACAGCAGCCAACCGGCTGAGTGAGCGTGCGATGCACACCCGCCAGCACCGCCCTCGCCACACAAGCACGCAGCGAAGCACGTCCGGCGCCCGCGAGGCTGGCGCGATGGGCTCGCTTTTTGGCCCCGATTCAGGCATTCTTGCGGCAGATCGCGGGCAGCACCGGCATCGCTCCGACCACCGGCTTGCCCGCCCGGCAGGAGGGTCGTGATGGTGCTGCACCGCTTCGTCCTCGGCATCGGCCGCAGCCGATCACACAGCCGGCGCGCAGATTCGGCGTGCCGCACGCCGTGCACACCCATCGAACGCGATGAAGACACCCTGAACCGCCCGGCGGCGACGGCAGCCGCGCGCGCCGCGGCACGGCGCCAGCGCTGGCGGATGGCGGTGCTGTTCGCGATTGCCGTCGGCGCCGCGTGGTGGGCCTGCCGCGGCACTGGCGCGGCCGAACCGGCACGCGGCAGGCCGGAGCAGGCTGCGCGCAGGGCCGTGGGGCCGGTCCGGTTGCCTGCGGCCTACGCCGAACACAATTTCGACCGGTTGCCGCACCGCACGGCACGGGCCAGCGACCCGAGGGCGCTGGAACACCCGACCACCCCCCGGCGCCTCGATCTCCGGCAGGCCGAACGTGCCCACCCGGTCATGCGCGTGACGCCCGTGGGCTTCGTGCTGCGGCCCGATGGCGCACAGGCCTCCGCAGGCGCGGCCCAGGAAGCGCAGGCCCAGGCCTGTCCACCCGGCGAGCGGCGCGTCGTCCCGCACATCGCGTCGGGCGACGCGATGCAGCTGCTCCAGGCCGCGACCGGCAGCCTGCTGGCAGCCGGCTTCGACGTGCCGCCGCACGAGGCGGTGCCCGCAGCCCGGATGCCCCGGAAGACCGACCTGCGCTATTTCCGGCGCGGCGAACAGCAGGGGGTGGACGCCGCCGCCGCCGCACTCGCCCAGTCCGGCCTGGGTCGGCTGGAGCCGAAGTACGTCGAGGGTTATGAGAATTCGACCAGCCTGCGACGCTGCCACTTCGAGCTGTGGCTCGTGGTCCCGGCCAGGGGCCCGCAATCCTGAGGAGCCACGGGCGCTGCGGAAGCGCTCCCGGGGCCTGCAGGCCGCCGTGGCGCGCGCACTGGGCAGCGACCTGCCGCTGGCCCGGCGCGTCGAAACGACGGGCCCGATCCTTCGCCGGTTGCGCGCCGGCATCCCGGGACACGCGCGCAGGTGCCCCCGGCGCGTGGCGGCAAAGGGCGTGCATCGCGGCCCGCACTGCAGGACTTCTGTGCGGCCTGCATGGCCCGGTGACACGGTTGCCCGGGCGGCCCGGTGGCATGGCCCGGCACCTCCTCCGGATGCGCAAGCGACCGGGTCGTGCCGTGCCCGGCCTCTTGTTGGTGATGCCTGATCGCGGGTTGTTGCGGGCCATGCCTCGAAGCACCGGCCAGGGCGCCTGCTCTCCTGTGACCCTGAATCCGGCAGTTGACCGCTGATCATCGTCTTCAAACCCGCATGAATATTGGCTTCGACTGCCCTGATGACGTTCACCTGTGGGGTGAGGGCGCATCCAACTGCCGGATTCAGGGTGACAGCAGGACAAGCGGGACGAACCGGGCTGCGGGCACGCATGGGGCCAGTGCGGGCCGGACGCGCGGCTGTGCTGTTGCGCAGGCGCTCCGGGGTGCTGGCGGTCCGGTTCATGATGGATGGACTCCTTTGCTGGCGGGCCTGGATGCCGCGGTTCAGCCACGGCTCGCACGGCCTGCTTCGGCGGCCAGGGATTGCGCTGCTGCCTGCTGCAGGGCATGCACGACCGGCCAGGCTGCGAACGCGGCGGCCAGGTGCTTGAGCGTGTGGCCGGACACCAGGCCCTGCGTCCAGGCCAGCACGGCGGCATCGGCGAACTCGAGCGCCTTGGCCAGCGAATACAGGCCGAGCACCGCGAACAGCGAAATGCCCAGCGCCTGTGGCCGGGGCCGCAGGCCCATCAAGCCGAGCAGGATCGCCAGCCCGCCGGCCTGCAGCACCGTCCACGGCGTCGTGTTGCCGCTGGCCACGGCCACCAGCACTGCCGCCGGCGCGGCGATTGATGCCAGCAGCGCGAGCACCAGGCCGGCCCGCACGCTCACCCGGTCCGCTGCCGCCAGGCCCAGCAGGCTGGCGAATGCCAGGCACATGCCCAGGCGCTGGATGCCGAGGCCGGCAGCTCCGGGGGTCGCGTGGTAAATGGCGGAGCAGACGGCGACGAGCATGAGCCCGCCGAAGAACAGGCTGCACAGCTCGCGCTGCGCCTGGCCGATCGAACCTGGCCGCAGGCACTGCAAGCACCGCCAGCCCCAGGTGCCGAGCAGCAGGAACGCCAGATTGCTCAGCATGTTCAGGGCGTGTGGCACGCCCAGCAGGGTGCGCCGGTCGGCAAGATCGTGATAGCCCGCCGGGAGCTGCTGCGGTGGCAGCCGCAAGGCAAGCGCCGCCAGCATCAGCAGCGCAAGCAACAAGACCAGTTCGGCACGGTTGCGCACAACGCTGGGGTGCGCCGGATGGCGGAGGCTTCGGGTATCGGGGGCGGGGTAGGTGTGCATGGCGGCGCGTGCATTCGATCGTGGATGGGATGGCGTGCGCCGACTGTCTCTCCTTTCGCCTCGTTTCGATCCAAATATCTCAACTTGTTCACGTAATTGCTACCCAAAGTACCGTTAAATGATGCTTTAATTGCACCATGAGCGGCACTGCGGACCTCGTCAAAGCGATCAAGAAGGAGCTCAAGGCGGCGCGCATGACCTATGCCGATCTGGCGCGCGAACTGGGGCTCGCCGAATCCAGCGTGAAACGCATGCTGGCGCGCGGCGACATGCCGCTCTCGCGCATCGATGCGATCTGCCGCGCACTGCGCCTCGACTTCGCCGAACTTGCCCAGCGCGTCGCCGACTCGCAGCCGCTGCTGAACGAGCTCACGCTGGAGCAGGAACACGCCGTGGTGCGCGACGACCGCCTGCTGCTGGTGGCGCTCTGCGTACTCAGCCAATGGACGCTCGAGCAGATCACCGCGCACTATCGGCTGAGCGAAGCGGATGTCATTCAACGCCTGGCGCAGCTCGACCGCCTCGGCATCATCGAGCTGAAACCCCTGAGTCGCTACCGCCTGAAGCTGGCCAAGGCGTTCCGCTGGCGCCCGCACGGACCGGTGATGCAGTACTTTCGCGACCACGTGGTGCTGGACTATTTCGCGGGTGGCTTCGGCGGCCACGGCGAAGGCGTACTGCTGGTGCACGGCAGCATTGCCCGCGCGCTGGCGCCCTCGTTCGTCGAGCGCATGCAGCGCATCGCCCAGGACTTCGCCCAGCAGCACCAGGCCGACCAGAAGCTGGAGCCGGGCACGCGCGAGGGCTATACCCTGCTGCTGGCGATGCGCAACTGGGAATTCGCGGCGTTCGCGCGCCTGCGGCGGTGACATGGCCCCCTGTGTCGCCGCGCTCCATCCCCCAGAGGGGCCAAATCCCGCAGTTGGATGCGCCCTCACCCCACAGGTGAACGTCATCAGGGCAGTCGAAGCCAATATGCATGCGGGTTTGAAGACGATGATCAGCGGTCAACTGCCGGATTCAGGGTGACCCGGGAGATCCCGGCCGCGGGCGCCCCGGACGGCCTGCTCCGCCGCCTGCGGGCCAGGGTCACTTCATGCGTCGTGAGTCACGCACGACACCCTGGGGCACCGGCCTTGCACCCTGGTGCCGCCTGCGGCGCCTTTCCGCCGGCGATCACCGGGCCTCGCCTCCGCCGCGGTCCCCGGTGGACAATGGCTGCGCCCCGCCACGCTCGACCTGCCCCCGGAACTTGACGCCATGCCGAACGTCCTCGCGCCGCTCCCGCCGCCCGCCCGCCGCCCGCCCGTCATCGGGGTCGCCCTGGGCAGCGGCTCGGCGCGCGGCTGGGCCCACCTGGGGGTGCTGCGCGCGCTGGAGCAGGCCGGGGTGCGACCGGGCGTGGTGTGCGGCACCTCGATCGGCGCGCTCGTCGGGGGCGCCCACGTGCTGGGGGCACGTGACAAGCTGGCGCAATGGGTGCAGGGGCTGAGCCGGCGCGACGTGGTGTCGTTCATGGACTTCAGCCTGGGTGGCGGCCTGCTGAAGGGCGAGAAGCTGATGAGTTTCCTGCGCGACCACACCAACGACCGCGACATCGAGGCTCTGGAGATGCCCTTTGCCGCGGTCGCGACCGCGCTGCACACGGGCGCCGAGGTCTGGCTGCGCCGCGGCTCGGTCGCCGATGCGGTGCGCGCCTCGATCGCCCTGCCCGGCCTGTTCACGCCGGTCTGGCACGACGGCCGCCTGCTGGTCGATGGCGGCCTGGTCAACCCGGTGCCGGTGTCGCTGGTGCGGGCGCTGGGCGCCGACATCGTGATCGCGGTGGACCTGAACGCCGACCTGCTGGGCCCCCACCTGCGGCGCACCGCACCAGCCCCCGAGCCAACGACGAACGGCGGCTGGCTGCAGAACCTGCAGCAAAGCCTGGGCTGGCGCTCGGCCGCCGCCAACGGCGAAGCGGCGCAGGGGGCCGCGGCTGCGCCGTCCGAACTGCCCTCCATGCTCGACACCCTGGCCACCAGCATCCACATCATGCAGGTACGCATCACGCGCAGCCGCATGAGCGGCGACCCACCAGAATTCACCATCGCACCGGCCCTGTCGCACCTGGGCGTGCTGGACTTCCACCGCGCGCACGAAGCCATCGACGCCGGGGCCGCCGCGGCGCGCGATTGCGTCGCGCTGCTGCGCGAGAGCGGCCTGGTGCCTGCCGCAGGCGAGGACAACGGCCGCGAGGTCCCGCCAGCGACGCCCTGACCCTGGCAGCCGACGCGAGGCAGCCGGCACTGCGCCTCACCCGAAGCGGAATGCCGAAATCGCGACCTCCATCACGCGGTCCGAGAAATCGCGCCGCCCGGGGCTGGCGCCGGCGGCGCCGGCAGCCACGTGCAGCGGCAGCAGGTGCTCCTCGGCACGCGCGGGGTGCGCCAGGCGCCCGGCCGGGGCGCTCGCCTGGGCCCAGTCGGCGAGGCGCGCGTTGCGCTCGACCTCGGGCCGGGACACGGTTTCGACCAGCCAGCGGTCGAAGGCCTCGGAGGCCGGCAGCGAGCGCGGGTCGCCGTAGCCGCGCATATTGTGGTAGCTCATGCCGCTGCCGATGATCAGCACGCCCTCGTCGCGCAGCGGCTCCAGCGCGCGACCCAGGCGCAGATGGTCGGCGGCGTCCAGGCTCTCGAGCAGCGAAAGCTGCAGCACCGGCACGCCGGCATCCGGAAACGCCACCTTCAGCGGGACGAAGACTCCGTGGTCGAAGCCGCGTCGCGCGTCGCGCTGCGGCGCGAAGCCGGCCCCGGCCAGCAGGTCGGCCGCGCGTTCGGCCAGCGCGGGAGCGCCGGGCGCCGGGTAGCGCAGTTCGTAGGTGTGCGGCGGAAAGCCGTAGTAGTCGAACAGCAGCCCGGGCTGCGCACTGGTCGTCAGCGCCGGCCGCGCCGCCAGCCAGTGTGCGCTGACCAGCACGATCGCCGTGGGCGGCGCGGGCAGGCTGGCGGGGATGCCGCGCAGGTAGGCCGCGGTGCGCTCCCAGGCGGTGGGCGGGTCCCAGTTCATGAAGAAGCAGGGGCCGGCACCATGCGGGATGTAGAGCGTGGGCATGCGGGCAGAGGCGGTGGACATGGCAGCGGAGGCGGAAACACGCGAAAGCGCGCACTGCCATTGTCGCCACACGGGGCGCGCCGGTGCAACCGCACGGCTTGGCCCTGCCCGCAGGCGTGCTGCTGATTCCACGCTACGCTCGAGCGCGTCGACGCTGCCGCTGCGGCGGTCCGACCAGACGCGAGGAGACCACCATGACCGACCCCACCGCCAGCAGTGCGCCCCTGCCCTGGGAGCGCATCGTCGCCGACGTCGCCGACGCCCTGATCTATATCGACACCGAGGGCGTGATCCGCGCGTGGAACGCCGCGGCGGCGACGCTGTTTGGCTTTCCCGCCAGCGAGGCCCTGGGCCAGAGCGTCGACCTGATCATCCCCGAGCACCTGCGTGAAGCGCACTGGCGCGGCTTCAACCGTGCCATGGAACGCGGCGCCACCAGCCGCGGTGCCGAGGTACGCACCACCCGCGGCCTGCACAAGGACGGGCGCAAGCTGTACGTGGACATGAGCTTTTCCGTGGTCAAGAGCGCCACCGGCCAGGTGTTGGGCTCGGCCGCCATGGCACGCGACGCCACCGAGCGCTACCTGGCCGAACGGGCGCGCAAGGCCGCTGCATCCGGTGGGTGAAACGATCTCCCCGTGGCGCTGCGCGCCGCAGGCGCCGGCTGCCTGGCGGGGTGACGCGCGGGGACGCGCTTCGCGGGGCCTGCGGCCAGGGAGGGGCGCTGGCGGACGCGTCCAACTGCCGTTTCCAGGTTGAATGCGAAGCGACCCGCGCGAGCCGCTACAGTCGGGGCCATGCCAACCGGGGAACATGTCGCATGGGTTTGAGTCTGGTCCACAGTCGCGGGCTGATGGGCCTTGCCGCGCCGGCCGTCACGGTCGAAGTGCATCTGGCCAATGGCCTGCCCAGCTTCACCCTGGTCGGACTGGCCGAGATCGAAGTAAAGGAGGCGCGCGAGCGCGTGCGCAGCGCGCTCATCAACAGCGGCCTGACGTTCCCGCACAACCAGCGCATCACGGTGAACCTGGCACCAGCCGACCTGCCCAAGGACTCGGGGCGCTTCGACCTGCCGATCGCGCTCGGCATCCTGGCCGCCAGCGGCCAGATCGATGGCGCGCGCCTGCAGGACTGGGCCTTTGCCGGCGAGCTCTCGCTGTCGGGCGAGCTGCGCCCGGTGCGAGGCGCGCTGGCCATGGCGGCGGCGCTGCGCGACGGGCCGCAGCCGCCGGCGCTGGCCCTGCCGCTGGACAGCGCGCGCGAGGCCGCACTGGCCAGCGGGTTGACGGTGTACGGGGCGCGCCACCTGCTGGACGTGGTGGGCCAGTTCCTGCCGCGTGGCCAGGACGGCGCCGCAGCCGACGGCTGGTGCCGCATGCCCGAGCACGTCGTGCGAGCCGAGCCCAGCTATCCCGACCTGGCCGATGTCAAGGGCCAGGCGGCGGCGCGCCGGGCACTGGAAATCGCGGCCGCCGGAGCCCATTCGGTGCTGATGATCGGACCACCGGGCAGCGGCAAGTCGATGCTGGCCCAGCGCTTTGCCGGTCTGCTGCCCCCGATGGACGCGGAGGCGGCCCTGCGCAGCGCCGCCGTGGCCAGCCTGGGGGGCAGCTTCGATCTGGCACGCTGGGGCCAGCGGCCGACACGGGCGCCGCACCATACCGCAAGCGCCGTCGCCCTGGTGGGCGGAGGCTCACCGCCGCGGCCTGGCGAGATTTCGCTGGCGCACGAAGGCGTGCTGTTCCTGGACGAACTGCCCGAGTTCCCGCGCGCCGCGCTGGAGGCGCTGCGCGAGCCGCTGGAGAGCGGCCACATCACGATCAGCCGGGCCGCCCAGCAGGCCGATTTCCCGGCCCGCTTCCAGCTCATCGCGGCCATGAATCCCTGCCCCTGCGGCCATCTGGGCCAGCGTCGCCCGGCCTGCCGCTGCACGCCCGACCAGGTGGCGCGCTACCAGGGGCGGCTGTCCGGCCCCCTGCTTGACCGCATCGACCTGCACGTGGAGGTGCCGGCCCTGGCCTCCGAGGAACTGCTGGCGGCGCCGGCGGGCGAAAGCACGGCCAGCGTGCGTGCACGCTGCGTGGCCGCGCGCGAGCGTGCGCTGGGGCGCCAGGGCGTGCCCAACCAGGCGCTGCAGGGACAGGCGCTCGATGCCCGGCTGCAGCTCGACGGCGCCGCGGCCAGTTTCGTGACCGCGGCGGCCGCGCGGCTGGCCTGGAGCGCGCGCGCCACGCACCGGGCGCTCAAGGTGGCGCGCACGATTGCCGACCTGGCCGCCAGCGACACCATTGCCGTGGCGCATGTGGCCGAGGCGATCCAGTACCGGCGTGCGCTGCGCGGCGCGGCGTGAGGCGTTGCTCCAGATCCTGGGCGCCCTTCATGCGGACGGGCGCACGAATGACCCTCGACTGCAGATCCGGCCGCCGACAGCGTGTGAACGTCCTGAAAGTCGCGTGAACACTGGCCCTGGCTCCTCCGGTCGCGCGCACCGGTCGGATGCGTGCGCCACACACCCGCCAGGAGCGGCGCCGCGACCTCGCCCAGCACATCGCTGATCGCGGCGCGCCGGTGGCACTCACTGAGCGTGAAGGCGAGCCGGTCGAGCCGGCCGATGATCTTGCCGAGCTCGCGCTCGACGCTCGGGTTGTGCGCATCCGGCTTCAGTTCGTCGGCGTGCATCGGCGGCACGCCGCGCATCAGGGATCCACAGGGCGATTCCCGTGCAGCGCACGATGCTGCAGACGTGCCAGGAATCGATGTCGTCCAGGCAGCGGAAGCCTCACATGCCGGCCGCCGGGCCGGCCGGCTCAGGCCGTGGCGACGTTCAGTTGCTCACCCTTGGCACCGGCGGGCTTGGTGGCCGGGCTGCTCGCGTCGGCGGGCTTGGCATTCCCTGCCTTGGCGGTGCCGAAGCTGATCTCACCCGAAAGCTGGCCCCCTTCCTCGATCACGATCTTGCCATAGCAGATCTTGCCGGTCACCTTGCCGGTGGAGAAGATCACCAGCTTCTCGCGCACCGTCAGGTTGCCGTCGAAGGTGCCGCGCACTTCGGCGATGTCGATCTCGGCCGAGCCCTTGAAGGCGCCACGCTCGGCGATCTGGATCACGCGCGAGTTCATGGTGGCCTCGACCGTGCCCTCGACGACGAGCGTGTCGCAGTCGGTGATCTCCACGCCCTTGAGCTTGATGTTGGCGCCGACGGTGAGCTTGGCGCCGCTGTCGGCCGGCGTGGTTGCCGGCGCCGGCGTGCTGGTCAGGGGATTGGCGGCTGGCGCACCCAGTCCCTGGGCACCTGCGTTCGCGGAGCCGAGCGTGCTGGCACCGCCCAGGGTGCTGGGGCCCGTCGGGCGGGCGGGATGGGTCGGGGTGGGTTCGGCATCACGCTTGCCGAAGAAAGGTCCTTGTAGTGCCATGCTCGCTCCTGATAACAATCAATCGATCCTATAGACCATATGCGACATTTGGCCCAACAGCAGGAAAAAGTCGTAACGAATCGGGACGAACCCATGGCAGGGGGCCGCTCGGGCAACGTTACCATGCGGGCCAGTTGCCTCCCGCGCCGCGAGGACGGCGCACCCGCATCCACCCATGCCCGCATCTCCCAGTCCCTGGATCGTGACCGACGCCGGCGCTGACGGCGTGCGGGCGCTGCCGCAGGGGCGCTGGACCGCGGCCGCCCTCGGCACACGCCCGGCCTGGCGCGCGGCCACGGCGGCCCTGGCGGGCGTGGCGCCCGACGCGAGCTGGGACCTGCGGGCCCTGCAGGCGCTCGACCATCTGGGCGCCCTGGCGCTGTGGCAGCACTGGGGCCGCCAGTGGCCGGCCCGGTTGGAGCTGAGCGACGATCAGCGCGCGCTGCTCGAGCGGGTGGCGCGGCTGCAGGCGCCGCGCACCGAGCCGGCGCGGGCCGGTTGGGCGCAGCGCGTCGACACCTTCGGGCAGGCGGTGCTGGCGGCGCTGGCCGAGCTGCGCGACTTCGTCATGCTGTCCGGCCAGCTGCTGCTGGACGCGCTGCGCCTGGCGGCGGCGCCGCAGCGTGGGCCCTGGCGCGACTTTTCCGGCCTGCTCTACCGCATCGGGGCGCAGGCGTTGCCGATCACGGCGCTGGTGGGCTTCCTGATCGGCGTCGTGCTGGCCTACCTGATGAGCCAGGTGCTGCGCCAGTTCGGCGCCGAGACCTTCATCGTGAACATCCTCGGGCTGGCGCTGATCCGCGAGCTCGGCCCGCTGCTGGCGGCGGTGCTGATCGCCGGCCGTTCGGGCTCCAGCATCACAGCCCAGATCGGCGTCATGCGCGTGACCGAGGAGCTGGACGCGATGCGCGTGCTGGGCATCCCGGCCGGCTTTCGCCTGGTGCTGCCGCGCGCCATGGCACTGGCGGTGGCGATGCCGCTGATCACGGTCTGGACCTCGGTGGCGGCGCTGGTCGGCGGCGTGCTGGCGTCCGACCTGACGCTGGGCATCAGCGCCAGCTACTTCCTGGAGGCCCTGCCCAAGGTGGTGCCGATCGCCAACCTGACGCTGGCGGTGGGCAAGTCGGTGGTGTTTGGCCTGTTCATCGCCCTGATCGGCTGCCACTATGGCCTGCGCGTGAAGCCCAACACCGAAAGCCTGGGCCAGGGCACGACGGCCTCGGTGGTGGCCTCGATCACGGCCGTGATCCTGATCGACGCGCTGTTCGCCGTGCTGTTCAAGCGCGTGGGGATATGACGCACCTCCCCGAGCCGCTGCGCGCCTTCCCTCCTGAGAGAGGGGATGCGTCCCGTGGCCGGCGCAGGTCCGGCCACGGATGCGCCGTGCGTGCCGGACGCCCTGCATGGAATGCGCGCTGATGGACGCGGGTCTCGCAGCCGCCGCCCAGCCCGACGCTCCGCTGGCGCCGGACGCGCCGGCCATCGAGGTGCGCGGGCTGTGGAGCGTGTTCCCGCGCCCGGGCGGCGGCGAGGTGGTCGTGCACCAGGATCTCGACCTCACCGTGCAGCGCGGCGAGCTGCTGGCCCTGGTGGGCGGCTCGGGCACCGGCAAGACGGTGCTGCTGCGCACCATCCTGGGCTTGAACACGCCGGCGCGCGGCACCGTCACGGTGCTGGGCCGTCCGGCCGCCGAACTGGCGCGCCCGGGCGCCGCCACGCGCGTGGGCATGCTGTTCCAGCAGGGTGCACTGTTTTCGGCCTTCAGCGTGCTCGACAACATCGCCCTGCCGCTGCGCGAGACCCGCGCCGTGCCCGAGGCGCTGGCGCGCGAGGCGGCGCTGCTGAAGCTCCAGATGGTGGGGCTGAAGCCGGGCGACGCGCACAAGATGCCGGCCGAACTGTCGGGCGGCATGATCAAGCGCGCGGCGCTGGCGCGCGCGCTCATCATGGACCCGCCGCTGCTGCTGCTGGACGAACCCACGGCGGGGCTGGATCCGGACAGTTCGGATGCCTTCGTCGCCCTGTTGCGCTCGCTGCACCAGGAGCTCGGCCTGACCGTGGTGATGGTCACGCACGACCTGGACACGCTGTTCGAGCTCTCGACCCGCGTCGCCGTGCTGGCGGACCGGCACGTGATCGTGTGCGCACCGGTGCCCGAGGTGCTGGCCTTCGACCACCCCTTCATCCACCACTTCTTCCTCGGCGAGCGCGGCCGCCGCGCCATGGAGCTGCTGAAGGCACGCCAGCGCGCCGCCACCGGAGACTGACCCCATGGAAAACAAGTCCCATGCCCTGGCCGCTGGCCTGTTCGTGCTGGCCATCTCGGCCCTGCTGGTGCTGCTGGCGCTCTGGCTCATGCGCGACAGCACCAACACCACTCCCTACCGCATGACCAGCGCCGATGGCGTCACCGGGCTGCAGGTGCAGGCCGCGGTGCGCTACAAGGGCGTGGCGGTCGGCAAGGTCACGGGGATCGGCTTCGACCCCGCGCAGCGCGGCAACGTGCTGGTCAGCATCGCCGTGCGCAGCGATGCCCCGATCACGCGCTCCACCTTCGCCACCCTGGCCTTCCAGGGCGTCACCGGCCTGTCCTTCATCCAGCTCGACGACAGTGGCTCGTCGACCGAGCCCCCCGCCGTCGGTCCGGACGGCGTGCCCCGCATCCCGCTGCGCCCCAACGTGTTCGGTCAGCTGAGCGACCAGGCGGGCGCCCTGCTGGAGAAGGTGGACCAGGCGGTGGACGGGGTCAACCGGCTGCTGGGGGCGGAAAACCAGGGCCTGCTCACCGCCACGCTGAACGAGATGCAGGGCGCGGCGCGCAGCTTCAGCGAACTGGCGCGCGACACCAACCGGACCATCGAGGCGCAGTTCGGCCCGCGCCGCAGCAGCATCCCGCAACTGGTGCAGCAGGCCACCGCGACCTTCCGCACCCTGGATGGCGTGGGCGCGGAGACCAACCGCGCGCTGGCAGACGTGCGCGCCGTCACCGCCGAGCTGGCGCGCGGCCTGGCCACCTTGACCGGCGAGGGCGGCGTCGTGGCGCGGCTGGACGAAGGAGCGACCACCGTCACCCAGACCACGCTGCCGCGCATCCAGAACCTGACCGAGGAAGCCAGCCGCACCATTCGGCGGCTCGACCGCATCGCCAATACCCTGGGCGAGAACCCGCAGGCACTGCTGTACGGCAGCGGCCCGATCCCGCCCGGGCCGGGCGAGCCCGGCTTCGTGGCGCCCGACGCGCGCGCCGCGCCAACCGAATGATGCCGATGAATCCGCTGATCCTGCCGCCTTCCCGCCGGGCCGTCCCGGCCATCCTGCTCGTGGCCTGCCTGGGCCTGGGCGGGTGCGCCCTGCCGCTGCCGGACAAGCCCTTGCGTCCGGCCGCCTGGGATCTCGGGCCGCCGCCCGTGCTGGCGCCCGCGACGCCGACGGGCCAGGGGGTGCCGCTGGCGCTCGACCCGATCGAGGCACCGCCCGCGGTCGACACCAGTGCCATCCTGTACCGGCTGCTGTACGCCGACGGCAGCCAGCAGCCACGCCCCTACGCGCAGGCGCGCTGGAGCATGACGCCGCCCCAGCTCGTCGGCCAGCGGCTGCGCCAGGTGTTGGCGACCCGCCATCCGGTGCTGGAGCCGGGCACCGGTCTGGCGGCGCTGCAATTGCGCGTCGAGCTGGATGAATTTGCCCAGGTGTTCAGCCGCCCCGACGCCAGCGAGGGCGTGGTGCGCCTGCGCGTCACGGCGATCGCGCCGGCACGCCAGGGGCGCCTGCTGGGCCAGCGCAGCTTCGAGGCGCGCCAGCCCGCGCCGAGCGCCGACGTGGCCGGTGGCGCGCAGGCGCTGCGCGGCGCCACGGACGAGGTGCTGCGCCAGGTGTTGGACTGGGTCGCCGCGCTGCAGTGAAACACCCGCGTGGCGGATCGGGCTGCGCAAAGCCCGGCCGCTCCGGGAAGTCGTCGCCCGCGGCAACGCGCGCGTAGCGCGCCCCGACACAGCGGGCGTCCCTTCATGCAGCGAAGCGCAGCTGCAGGCGGCAGCCCTGGCCGGGCGCGCTGTCCAGCGTCAGCGCGGCCCCCAGTTGCGCCGCCTGTTCGCGCAGCCCGACCAGGCCGTAGTGGCCGGCGGCCGGCACCGCCGGGTCGAAGCCGACGCCGTCGTCGGCCAGTTCCAGACGCCAGCCACGGGTTGCACCCGTGGTCGCGTCAGCGCCTGGGGGCTCCGGCGCCAGGGCCAGCGTGACATGGCGCGCCCGCGCGTGACGCGCGATGTTGCGCAGCGCCTCGCGCGCCATGTTCAGCACGATCGCCGCGCGCGCGTCCACCAGCTCATCGGCGGCCGGATCGATGTGCGCCTGCACCTGGACGCCAGCGTCCCGGGCCAGTCCCTGCAGCAACGCCTGCAGCTCGGCGGCGAGACCGCTGTCGTGCAGTCCGGCCGCGCGCATCTGGCGGATCGCGCCGCGCACCTCGGCCAGCCCGCTGGACGCGACCTGTTCGGCGTCCGCCAGTTCGGCATCCAGTTGCGCGGGGCTCCAGCGCGCGCCCAGCTTGCGCACCATGCGAAGCTGCGTCAGCAGGGCCATCAGCGAGTGCGCCAGCGTGTCGTGCAGCGCACGCGCCAGGCGCAGGCGCTCGCGCGTGGCGGCGGCGCGGCGCGCCCCGCGCGCGAGCCGCTCGATGCGCGCCGTGCGCTCGGCCACGCGCGTGTCCAGCTCGGCGTTGAGTTGCGCCAGTGCCGCCTTCTCGGCCTGCAGGCCGGCCACCACCTCGGCCAGGGTGGCACCGATCGCGTGCACCTCGTCGCGACCGCGCGGCGGCGTGATGGCGCCCTGCTCGCCGCGGGCGACAGCGCGCGCCTGCCGCGCCAGCTCCTGCAGCCGCCAGAGCAACCAGCGCGCAAGCAGCGCTGCCGCCAGCGCGGCCAGCAGGCCGACCGCGAGCACGCCGAACAGCACGCTGTCGCGCGCCCGTCGCGCCGGCGCCAGCGCCAGCGCGGCATCCTGGCGCACCAGCACGCGCCAGCCAGCACCGCTGCGCGACACGTCGTCCGCGGCGGGTGGCGGCAGTTGCCCGACCAGGTAGCGGCCGTGCGCGCTCGGGTCCACCGGCGCCGCGTCCGCCAGCACGCCGGGCGGCCCGGCGAGCAGGCGGCCGCGCGCGTCCAGCAACAACATCTCGACCGGCACGCCGCCGGCCATGGCGCGCAGCCGCGCGTCGACCTGGGCCTGCAGCCACAGCCAGGGCAGGCGCGCCACCAGCAGGCTGGCCGGGCCGGCACGCTCGGTCGTGAACGGCACCGCGAGCACCAGTGCATCGCTGTCGCCCGCGCCGCGGCTGCGGTGCAGCACCACCAGCGGAGTCCGGGTCGCCTGGTCCAGCCACGCCGCGCGCCCATCGTCGCCCGGCGTGCGGATTTGCTCCTCGGTGGCCACCTGCACGCTCCCGTCCGCGCCCTGCACGCCGATCCAGTTCAGCTCCGGGTGCTGCTGTTGCAGGGCACGCAGCCGGTCCGCCGCGAGCACGTCGCGCGCCGCGTCCAGCCGCCACTGCGCGGCCGCCGCCTGCAGCGCCGCCAGGCGCACCTGCACCTGGCCGAGCAGGGCGTCGTCCGCCTGCCCCGCCATCTGCACCAGGCGCGCCTGCGTGTCGATGAGGACATGGCGCTGCGCCTGGGCCGCGGCCAGCTCGCCCGCCACGATGGCGCCGCCCAGGATCGGCACGAAGAGGGCCAGGCCCAGGGCGAGCGCGAAATGCCGGCGCGGGTCCAGGCGTTGCCACCAGCGCGTCGCGTCGCCGGCGGCCCCGGCGCGATCCGCTTGCGCTAAGCTTTCCGTCATGCGATGCGACATCGAGTCCTGCGACCGATTGTGCGCCCGCGCGCCGGGAGCGCGGGCATGACGGCAGCGCGACCGCTGCGTCTGCTGGTGGTGGACGACCAGCCGATCATCCGCCGCGGCCTGGCGCTGATGCTGGACGTGGAAGACGACATCTCGGTGGTCGGGCAGGCCGCCGACGGCCAGGAAGCGCTGGAGCTGGCCGAGGCCCTGCGTCCCGACGTGGTGGTGATGGACCTGCAGATGCCGCGGCTGGACGGGGTCGCCGCCACGCGCCTGCTGGCCATGCGCCTGCCGCAGGTGCGCGTGGTGGTGCTGACCACGTTCGACGACGACGAGCGCGTGTTCGAGGCGGTGCAGGCCGGCGCCCACGCCTACCTGCTCAAGGACGCGGCCGAGGCGGAAGTGCTGGACACGGTGCGCGCCGTGCACCGCGGCGAATCCCGCCTGTCGCCGACGGTGGCGCGCAAGGTGCTGGAGCAGTTCCGCGGCCTGGCCAGCGGCTGGACGGCGCCACCGGGGGAGCCGCCGCCGATCCGCCCCGCCGTGCCGGCCGACCCGCTCACGGAAGAGCAGCCCCTGTCCGACAAGGAGGAGCGCGTGCTGGCGCTGCTGGCCGATGGCCTGTCGAACCGGCAGATCGCGGACCACGTGTTCCTGGCCGAAGGCACGGTGAAGAACTACATCAGCCGCATCATGGAGAAGCTGCACGCGCACAACCGCATCGAACTGGCGGTGAAGGCCGTGGCGCGGCTGAAGTGAAGCGCGCGCCGCGGGTGCACGCACCCTCTGCCTGTCATGATCCCAAAAACGGCAGTTGACCGCTTGCCTTCGTCACGAGAGCCGCATGAACCTCGACTTCCGCTGCTTCGATCACCTCCACCTGTTGGGTGAGAGCGCGTCCAACTGCCGTTTTTGGGATGATGGTAATAGTGGGTCTGGTGGCCGGGCCCTGGCCCTGCCGTGACACCCGACACCGCGTCTCCCGATCACGCTGACCCACCCGCCGCAGCGTCGGACACCCACGCCTGGCAGCGCCGCATCGCACGCCTGCTCGAGCCTCGCCTGCTCGGGCCGCTGGTCGGCGCGCTGGCCACGCTGCTGGCGCTCTTCGCCATCCACGTCCTGGGCGCACAGGTGCACCTGCGCGAGATCCGCGCCGAGTTGCTGGCACTGCCGGGTGCGGCCATCGCGCAGGCGCTGCTGCTGACGGCGGCCAGCTTCGGCGCGCTCGCGCTCTACGACGTGCTGGCCGCGCGCCGCGTGGCCCCGGGCCGGGTGCCGGCACGGCTGGCGGCGCTGGCCGGCTTCGTCGGCTACGGCTTTTCCAACGCGATCGGCTTTCACGTGTTCGTCGGGGGCCCGATCCGCTACCGCATCTACCAGGCGGTCGGGCTGGACGCAGCCGACGTGGCGCGCATCGTCAGCCTTTCGGCGCTGACGTTTGGAGGCGGCCTGCTGACGCTGCTGGGCAGCGCGCTGCTGCTGAACCCGGCCGGCGTGCCCGTGCTGCAGTGGCTGGGCAGCCAGGCCGCGC
Source organism: Ottowia sp. (assembly GCF_035325765.1). Lineage (GTDB taxonomy): Bacteria > Pseudomonadota > Gammaproteobacteria > Burkholderiales > Burkholderiaceae_C > Ottowia. Next base: position 70,874 of record NZ_DAOKZG010000002.1, on the reverse strand, counting down.
GCGGACTCGGCGCAGTCCTGCTGCTGGTGGTGGCAGGCAGCGTGGCCGCGTTGGCCCGGGGCGCGGCGCGCCTGCGCCTGTTCGGCTGGACGCTGCCGCTGCCGGGCGCCGCCAGCGCCGTGCTGCAGATCGGCATCGGCGCGCTCGACATCGGCGCCGCCGCCGGCGCCCTGTACGTGCTGCTGCCAGCGGACGTGGTGCCAGGCTATGCCGCCTTCCTGCCGGTGTTCCTGGCCGCGGTCGTCGCGAGCGTCGTCAGCCACGCGCCGGGCGGGCTGGGCGTGCTGGAAGCCACCGTGCTGCTGGGGCTTGGCGCCGGCCCGCGACCCGACGTGCTGGCCGCGCTGCTGGCGTTTCGCGCGATTTACTACCTGCTGCCCCTGCTGCTGGCAGCCGCCGGGCTGCTCGGCTTCGAGGCCGTGCACGCACGCACGCGCCTGCAGTCGGCTTCGGCCCGCGCGGCGGCCCTGGGGCGCGTGGTGATGCCGCCGCTGGCGGCCGCGCTGGTGCTGCTGGGCGGACTGGTGCTGCTGTTTTCCAGTGCCACGCCGACGCTGGCGGGCCGCGCGCAGCAACTGCGGGACTGGCTGCCGCTGCCGTTCGTCGAGGCCTCGCACCTGCTGGCCAGCCTGACCGGGCTCGCGCTGGTCGTGCTGGCGCACGGCCTGTGGCGACGCATGGCGCTGGCGCGCAGCGCCGCCGCGGCGCTGATGCTGGCCGGCGCGCTGTTTTCGCTCACGCGGGGGCTGGACTGGGCCGACGCCCTGCTGCTCGCGCTGTTTGCCGCCTTCCTGCATGTCGGTCGCGCCGCCTTCTATCGGCGTGGCGACTGGCGCGCCTTTCGCCCCACGCCGACCTGGATCGCGCTGATCGCCATCGTGCTGGGCGGCGCCGTCGTGGTGGGGCTGTTTGCCTACCGCAACGTGCCCTACCGCGACGACCTCTGGTGGCAGTTCGCCTGGCAGGGCGACGCACCGCGCTTCCTGCGCGCCATGTTGCTGCTGGCGGTGGCGGCGGCCGCGCTGGCCCTGGACGCGCTGCTGAACCGCCCGCCGCAGCCGCGCCCGTCGGTGCAGCCGATCCCGGCCGCGGTGCGGGCCATCCTGGCGCGGGCACGGGATACCGAGGCCAACGTGGCGCTGCTGGGCGACAAGACCTTCCTGGTCGCGGACGACGCGCAGGCCTTCATCATGTACGCGATGCAGGGACGCTGCTGGATCACCATGGGCGATCCGGTGGGCGAGGAGGCGGCGGCACGTTCGCTGATCTGGCGCTTTGCCGAGCAGGCCGACCGCGCCGGCGCACGCGCCGTCTTCTATGCCGTGCAACCGGCCTGGCTGCCGACCTACCTGGACCTGGGGCTGGCCGTGCTGAAGATCGGCGAAGTGGCGCGCGTGGATCTCGCGACGTTCACGCTCGAGGGCAAGGCGCGCCAGGCCCTGCGCTATGCGCACGCACGGGCGGCGCGCGACGGACTCGAGTTCGCGGTCGTGCCCAGGCTCGAGGTGCCGGCGCTGCTGGACGAGCTGCGTGCGGTGTCCGACGCCTGGCTGGGGGGCAAGGTGGTCCGGGAAAAAGGCTTCTCGCTTGGCCGCTTCGACCCGGCCTACCTGGGCGAGTTCGATTGCGCCGTGATGCGGCGGGGCAAGGCGATCGTCGCCTTCGCCAACCTCTGGCGCAGCGGCGGCCGCGAGGAACTGTCGATCGACCTGATGCGCTATCGACCGGGCATTTCCGGCGTGCTGATGGACGCGCTGTTCGCGCACCTGCTGCTTTACGGCAAGGCCGAGGGCTACGCCTGGTTCAACCTGGGCGCGGCACCGCTGGCGGGGCTGGCGGACCACCCGCTGGCGTCGAGCTGGAACCGCATCGGCACCTTCATCTATCGGCGCGGCGATGAGTTCTACAACTTCGAAGGGCTGCGCGCCTTCAAGCAGAAGTTCGATCCGGTGTGGACGCCGCAATACCTGGCCTGCCGCGGCGGGCTGGTGCTGCCACACATCCTGTTCGACGTCACCAGCCTGATCGCCGGCGGGCCGCTCGCGGCCCTGCGCAAGTAGCCGTGCGCCGGCGCGGGCGCCCGCTGCGTCGTCAGGCCGTGGCCGGCACGCCGTCCAGCAGGCGCCGCGCGAGCGCCATGTAGTCACGCCCCAGGTGATGGCCACCGTGCAGCGCATGGGTCTCGACCCAGGCCGGCAGGACCTGCGTGCTGCACAGCGTGCGATCGCGCGTGCCGTGGTAGCACACCACCGGCGGCCGGCCGCCCAGTGCGGCCACGCGCGCCAGCGGATCGTGGTGCGGCACGTGGCGCAGCCAGCCCAGCACGGCGTGCACCGCGCGCGCGAGACGGCCGGCGCCGGTGACGTAGTTTTCCAGGCCGATTTCGAACGTGATGCGCGGACTGGGCGAAAGCAGCACGAGCTGCACCACGCGCGCGCGGTTGGCCGGGCTCAGACCGGCGACCAGTGTCGGCAGCACGTCCGCGCCGAATGAAAAGCCGACCAGCCAGACGCGCCGGCGCCGCCACCGACGGCAATAGCGCGTCAGCAGCGCATCGAGCTCGAGCGCCGCCGCCTGCGGCGCACGCGCATGCCAGAAGTAGCGCAGCGTGCTGATGCCCACGACCGCGATCCCTTCGGCGACGAAGGCGGCGCTGAGCTGCCGGTCGATCTGGGCCCAGCCGCCATCGCCCGAACAGACGATCGCCAGCAGCTCGCGCCGACCCGCGCGCCCGGCCGCTTCCGGGTCGGCCGGCAATTCACGGCTGGCCTGCGCCAGCGTCGACCGGGCCAGCGGGTTCCAGAGGCGCATGGCGGCCCGCACGGTGCGCGCGGCAGCGCGCTCAGGCGGTTTTCAACGCGTGGCTCTCGATCTCGGTGCCGCCGGCGTCGCCCAGCAGCTGCTGGATGCGCGCCGCCTCGTCCGCCTGGGCGTGCACCGTGACCAGGAACTGGTCGGCCTTGATCGCGGTTTCATAGCGGATCACCGAGTTCTTGGGCACGCCGACGGCCGTGAGTGCGCCCACCAGGGCCGAGACGCCGCCGGCCAGCACGGCGCCCTCCAGGCCGCCGACGATGATCGAGGCCAGCGGCCCGAGCACCATGACCGGGCCGACCAGAGGAATGAAGAAGAAGCCCGAGCCCAGCAGCAGGCCGGCCAGCCCGCCCCAGAACACGCCGAGCTTGCCGTAGAACCGCGCGCGATCGCCGGCGTTGAAATAGCCGACGGGCTGGTCCTCGCTGTGATAGTTCTTGCCGACCACGGACACCGCCGCCAGCGGCACACCGCTGGCGGCGAGCTGGCGCACCGCGCCGTCGGCCGCCTCGTGGGTCTGAAACAGTGCCATGACCATGTGGTCGCCCAGGGACGAGGGCGTTGCTGTCTTTGCTTGCATTGGATTCATCCGTTCAGGACGGGCGCCGCCGGCCCGCGCAGCGCGCCGGCGGCGCCGGGTTCACTTTCACTTCTTCGCAGGGGCTGCCGCCTTGGCGTGCCCCTTGCTCGCGGCAGCGGCCGCCTTCTCGGACGCCATGCTGGTCTGCATCACGTGCGCGTAGGCGGACTTGTCGAGGTTGACCTGGCAGTATTGCTCCAGCTCCGGCTGGATGGTGTCGGTGCCGGCCACGTCGAGCACCGCCTCGGGCTGGCCCTTGCTGCCGTGGCCGACGGCGTAGTAGATGAACTTGGGCCGCATGGTCTCGTCCATCGCCAGGAAGTCCTGGCAGGTGGTCTTGACGATCGGCTTGTCGGCACCGGGTGCGGCAGCCATCGCGGTTTGTGCGACGGACAGTCCACCCGCCAGCAGCAGCGCCAGCAGCGGCCGCTTGCGTGCGGTTTTCATGTGGATGCTCCTCAACCAGCGGAGGATGGGTCGCCCCGCACGGCGCCCCCGCGATGCGCCGTGCGCGGGAAAGCGGGCGTTCACTGCATGAACCAGCCGTGACTCACGACCAGCGACTGGCCGGTGAGCGCATTGCTCGGCCAGGCGGCAAAGGTGAGCGCGGCCTGCGCGACGTCGTCGACGGTGGTGAATTCGCCATCGACGGTGTCCTTGAGCATCACGTTCTTGATCACCTCTGCTTCGCTGATGTGCAGTTCCTGCGCCTGCTCGGGGATCTGCTTCTCAACGAGCGGCGTGCGCACGAAGCCCGGGCAGATGACGTTGCTGCGGATGCCGTAGGGCGCGCCTTCCTTGGCGATGACCTTGGCCAGGCCTTCCAGGCCGTGCTTGGCGGTGACGTAGGGGGCCTTGAGCTTGGAGGCTTCCTTGGAGTGCACCGACCCCATGAAGATCATGCTGCCGCCGCGGCCCGAGGCGATCATCTGGCGCATCGCGGCGCGCGCGGTCAGGAAGCCGCCGTCCAGATGCACCGCCAGCAGCTTCTTCCAGTCGCTGAACTTGAAGTCCTGCAACGGCGTGACGATCTGGATGCCGGCGTTGCTCACCAGGATGTCGATGGCGCCCAGACTTTGCTGCACCTTGGCAAAGCCGGCGTCCACCGCGGCTTCGTCGGTGACGTTCATCTCGACTGCCAGGGTCTTGACGCCCTTTTGCGCAATGGCGTCGGCCGTGGCCTGGGCGTCGGCCAGGCGCAGATCGGCGATCACCACGCTGGCGCCGGCGTCGGCAAAGACCTCGGCGATGCGCTTGCCCAGGCCGCTGGCGGCGCCGGTGACCAGGGCGGTCTTGCCCTTCAGGCTGAGGGTGGTGCTGGCCTGCACGGGGGTGGGGCTGGAATTGCTCATGATCTTTCCTTTCGTCAATGAAGTGGGCGGGCTGGCGCCATGGCGCCAGCCGTCGGCCGTCAGGCGCGGCGCTTGCGCGCGGGGGCACTCGGCTCGGCCAGGTAATCGTGCACCACTTCGCCCAACCCCAGCGTCAGGTCGGTCAGGATGTGCACGGCGCCCAGCACTTCCCGCACGGGCAACTCGGCGACCGGGGCACGCACGTGCTCGAACAGCTGCAGCGCGGCCGGCCCCCGCCAGGCACCGTGGATGGTCACGTTCTCGCAGCGGTAGCGCACGAGCTCGCAGATGCGCGGCGTGCAGTCCACGTGCGGAATGATCTTCAGCAGGTAGTTGTCCCCGGTGACCGCCGCCAGCGCCTTGGCCACATCGAAGGTCTGGTACTTGAAGCCCATGGTGCCGATCGCCGCCGGCAGGCCGTTGGAGTTCAGCCCGCCGATGAGCACGTCCTTGTCCACGCGCAGCGACGAGTTGGCGAACTTCTTCGGAAAGCCCCAGATCTCGCGCCCGCCCTCGATCGGGGCGTCGTCGTTCAGGAACATGTTGTGCGAATAGGTGCCGGGCTGGCCGTTGAAGGTGACGGGGATCACCTGCCCGGCTTCCATGTAGTCGCCGAAACCGGCCGAATCGGGCATGCGGATGAATTCCATCTTCACCACTCCGTCGCCGGCGGGCTTGAGCGGCGCCGGCACCACGGCTTCGAGCCGCGCGGGATCGGTGCGATAGCTGATCACCAGGAACTCGCGGTTGATGAAGCGGTAAGGGCCGCGCGGGTAAGCGGGGCTGGTCAGCGGCATGGCCCAGGCCTGCCGACGGACCTCGGTTTCTTTCATGGAACAGGCTCCTGGTTCAGGTGAAGCCGGGCGCGCTCAGCGCACATGGCGCAGGCGCGGGCCTTGCGGCGCGTCCGGCTGGTAGTCGAGCACGCGGAACTCGCCGCGGCGCACCGGCGGCTGGCGTCGCAGCAAGTCGAGCGAGGCGCCCATGTCGGCCAGCCCGGCGTTCCAGTGCTCGGTCATCGACAGGCGCGAGAATTCGTAATCCCGCGTCTGCGTCTCGCAGGACTTGCCCCGGTGGATCACGTGCACCAGCGTGACCGGCGGATCGTCGCTGCCCGCCAGCAACTCACGCACCGCCGGCTGGTCGCGCTGTGCCGCGGGCAACAGCTGCGCCAGCCGCTGCAGGCGCCGATGCAGCTGGTGGCGTTCGCGCACATGGTCGCTCACGAGGCGGGTGCGGCTCGAATACTGGATGTCCTTCTGTCGCTCGGCCACGTCCAGCAGGGTCGTCGGCAACTCGCCGCGCGCGCTGAACAGGTCCACCTGGAACACCGTCACCGGCACCTGAGCCGGACTGTGCAGGTTGCGCATCACGTGCGAAAGCGGCGTGTTGGAGACGACACCGCCGTCCCAGTACCAGCGCTCGCCCACCTGCACCGCGGCAAAGCCCGGCGGCAGCGCGCCGCTGGCCATCACGTGCTCGGGGCCGATGCGCTCCTGGTGATTGTCGAAATAGGTGAAGTTGCCGCTCTGGACGTCGACGGCGCCGACCGAAAGGCGCATCGGCCCGTCGTTGAGCCGGTCGAAGTCGACCAGCTCGAGCAGGGTTGCGCGCAGCGGCGCGGTGTCATACAGGCTGACCGGCGGTTGTGGCCACCAGGCAATCGGCGGGCGCGGCGCGAAGAAGCCGGCAACGCCCTGCCACGCGCCCAGCAGCGCCATCCCGGCATCCCACCAGGAGCGTAGCGGCCCCAACATGTCCGCCGCCGCATTGGTCGGCAGCAGCGCCAGGCTGACCTCGTCCCAGAACGCGTGCAGGCGCTCGACGCGCTGTTCGGGCGGATTGCCGGCGATCAGCGCCGCATTGATCGCGCCGATCGAGATGCCAGCCACCCAGTCCACGTCCTGCGCGCGCGCCGCCAGCGCCTCGCAGGCGCCGGCCTGGTACGCGCCGAGCGCGCCGCCGCCCTGCAGCACCAGTGCCGTCATCGACCCGGCGCCCGCTTGTCTGCTGCGCGCCATGCCTTTGTCTCCGCTGCTGGCCGCCGTGAGCTCAGCCGGCCCAGTGGAAGTTGACGTCGCTGCCCTTCGGCCCGACGTGCACCGTGCGCGTCAGCGTATGCTCCTTGAAGCGCGCCGTGACGCGGTACTTGCCCGGCGGCACCTGGGCATAGGTCATCGGCCCGGCATCCTTCAGGCGCAACACGGCATGGCCGCTGTGGTCGAACACCTTCAGGCCGACGCCCGCGACGAATTCATCGTCCTTGCGCTCGGAGAACTGAATGCGCAGCGGCCAGTTGTGCGCGTCCTTGCGCATCTTCATTTCCTCGTCCTTGCCGACGCCGCCATTCAGGTAGACGGTGCCCTGGACCGGCTCGAAGAACAGCGCGTCCTCCTCGACGACCACCGTATCCCCGGGCCTGGCATGGGCCGCGGGTGCCTGGGTCGTGGCGGCGGGGCGCGCCGGCCCGGCCGCCCGCACCGTACCCGGCAGCGCCAGCGCGCCGCCCAGGCCCAGCAGGCCGAGCAAGGCCGCCGTGCGCAGCACGGAAAGACGATGGTTCGTGGTGTTCATGATGCACTCCTGTTGCCCCTGGATCGCTCCCGCCGGTACCGGCGTTGCAGCCGCAACGCGTTCGCGGCAGGCACGGGGCTCATGATCGGCGGCTGCGCCGGCAACCGCCAGTGCCGCGCGTCACGATTCACAGTGACGAACGTCACTTTCGCGCGCACTGGGCTCGCGGCGCGCGCATCGCAGGCGCGCGCGCCGGCGATGCGCGCGCTGCATGGGCAGTTCTCAGGTGGCCGGGCGGGTCAGGCGTCGCGCGCGGGCGCCGGTCCGGGCGTGCGCCGGCCGAACAGGCCGTAGCCGTCCATCAGCAGGACCTGGTCGCCGTGCTGGTTGAACATCTCCCAGAGCGTGCGCACCAGGCCGACGTCGGGGCGCGACTTGAGCGGGCGCGACTCGAGGATGCGCTGGCGCAAGGTGAGCGTGTCGCCCGGATACACGGGCTTGAGCCACTGGATCTTCTCCAGCCCGGGCGAGCCCTGGCTGGAGGAGTCGAGCAGGAAGTTGCGCACCATCAACCCCATCGCCATGCTGCAGGTGTGCCAGCCGCTGGCGGCGAGCCGCCCGAAGATCGAATGCGCGGCCGCCGCGTCGTCCACGTGGAAGGGCTGGGGATCGTAGCGGCGCGCGAAGGCCAGCACCTCGTCGCGCTCGACGGTGATGCTGCCCAGTTCGAGCGTGCGCCCGGGCGTGAGGTCTTCCCAGTAATGCTGGATGGTGCGGGGGCTGGAAGTGGTCATGGGGATGGTCTGGTTGGAGCCCGCCAGCGCGCGGGCCGCGGCTCTGCTAAAAGAAGGGTGATGGGCCCGTCGGGTCCGCTTATTCTGCAGCAGCAGCCGCGCGGGCACGGCAGCCGCTGCGGACTCACGAGGAGCAAGGCAATGGGACAGTGGATCGAACTCACGGCGGCGGACGGGCAGAAGCTCAAGGCCTGGCAGGCCACGCCGGCCGGCCCGGCACGCGGCGCCCTGGTGGTGTTGCCCGAGATCTTCGGCGTCAACTCGCACATCCGCGCGGTCACCGACGGCTACGCGGCGGACGGCTATCTCGCGCTGGCACCCGCCACCTTCCAGCGCGTGCGACCGGACGTCGAACTGGGCTACAGCGAAGCGGACATCCGCACCGGCGTCGGCCTCAAGGGCGCTGCCGAGGCGCTGCCGGCGCCGGGCGTGCTGGCCGACGTGCAGGCGGCGGTCGACCACGCGGGGCGTGCCAGCGGCACCAGGGTGGCGGTGCTCGGCTACTGCTGGGGCGGGCTGCTGGCCTGGCGCGCCGCGGCCGTGACCGATGGCCTGGCGGCCGCCGTGCCCTACTACGGCGGCGGGATGACGCAACCGGCCGAGCTCGCGCGCCAGCCGCGCGTGCCGGTGCAGGCCCACCTGTCGGACCACGACCCGTCGGTGCCGATGGCGGGCGTCGAGGCCCTGCGCCAGGCGCATCCGCAGGTCGAGCTGCACCTCTACCACGCCGCGCACGGCTTCAACTGCGACCAGCGCGGCGCCTGGGACGAGGCGGCCGCCGCGCTG
>NZ_DAOKZG010000002.1:0-61934 GCF_035325765.1 Ottowia sp. | reverse complement strand
GCACGGCTTCAACTGCGACCAGCGCGGCGCCTGGGACGAGGCGGCCGCCGCGCTGGCGCGCCAGCGCACGCTGGCCTTCCTGGCCCGCCACCTGGGCTGACGGGCGCCGCGCGGCGTCAGCGCTGCGGCCCGGCCTCGACCTGCCGGAAGGCCGCGGCGAACTCGTCCAGGTGCGTCAGCAGCGCGCGCAGCGCCGCGCTGTTGTGGCGCCGCTGCATGTAGGCCACGTGCAGCCAGACGTCGGCGGGCGAGAAGGCCTCGAGCGCCGGCTCCAGTTCGCCGCGCTCCAGGTGGGGCGCCAGCGCGCGGCGCGCACCCCAGACCACGCCCAGGCCCTGCAGCGCCAGCGTGGCCAGCGGCGCCTGGTTGGTGGCGCTGAAGACCGGCTGCAAGGGCAGCTCATAGGGCTTGCCCTTGACCGAGAACAGCCAGCGCGGCGCCTCGCCATACAGGTTCCAGGCCAGTTGCGCGTGCGTGCGCAACTCGTCGGGGTGGCTGGGCTTGCCGCGCCGGCGCCAGTAATCGGGGCTGGCCGCCGCCACGTAGTCGATCGGCAGCAGCCGGCGCACGATCAGGTTGGCGTCGCCAATCGGGCCGACGCGAAAGGCCAGGTCGATGCCTTCCTCGGCCAGCCCGACCTCGCGATCGGTCACGTGCAGTTGCAGCGTCACCTGGTCGTGGCGTTGCAGGAAATGCCCCAGCATGGCCGGCAGGTCGGTCTGCATCAGGCTGTGCGGCGCGGTGAGGGAGAGCATACCGCTGGGCCGCGTGGCGCGCTCGTGCAACTCGCCCTGCGTCAGATCGATCAGCTCCAGCAGGGCGCTGCTGCGCTCGAACAGCAGCTGGCCGGCGTCGGTGAGCGACACCTTGCGCGTGGTGCGGTTGAACAGCCGCAGGTCGAAACGCGCCTCGAGCTGGGCGATCGCCTTGCTCACGCTGGCCGGCGACACGCCCTGCGCGCGCGCCGTCGCCGAGAAGCTGCCGCGGCGCGCCACCTCGCGGAAGATCTGGATCAGGTCAAGGGAGTCCATGAGTGATTATTTCCGGCCCGGAAATAGTCTGCTTCCATTCGGACATCTTCTGCCAAGGCGGGGCGACCCAATCTAAATTGCAAGGCAATCGGGGGCTGACAGCGTTCAATCCAGGATGCTGCAGAGACCCGATCAGAGCCCCGATCAAGACAAGGAGAAAACATCATGTCCGCCATGAATCGGTTCCAGATCGCCAGCATCGCAGCCAGCGCCGCGCTGCTGTTTTCGGGCAGTGCGCTTGCCGCCACGCCGAGCGCCGGCATGCAGCCGTTCTTCAACGACATGCCGACCGCGACGAGCAACGTGCAGCGTGCCAGCGTGCGTGCGATCGCGGCCCAGGATCTGCCCGTGGCCGGGCAGTTCGCCGATGAGGGTCTGCAGGGCGCGAGCAGCACGCTGACGCGGGATCAGGTGCGCGCCCTGACGCGCGACGCGATCGCCCACGGCTTTCACGTCGCCAGTGGCGAAAGCGCCTGAAACCAACGCAGCGGACTGACCAGGCCGCTGCGGACACGGCACATGAGCACCCCGCATGGGCCTGCCCAGCGGGGTGTCTTGCGTTTTGCGGCCAGACCCCAGCGCAAGCCACCGCGGCGCCGCGCGCGTGCAGCGCGTGCGTGCGACCAGAAGGAGTTGGCATCCCATGAAATTTTCGAGGAGATCGCTTTGTATTCTGACTAATTGAATTTATGTATTTATAGAGTCTGCCTATTAGATGTCGATGCATCGGGCACCGGCGCAATAGCGACCCGCAGTGGTCGAGTGTTCGACCGCAGGAGAATCGTGATGAACAAGTTCCTTGCTTCCAGCGCCACCATGGCCGCCGCCCTGTTGTTTGCGACCGGCGCCATTGCGGCATCGGCACAACAGGATTCGGGCCAGGAGCCGTTTGCGGAGGAAGCGCCGACGGGTGCCAGCACGCAGACGCGCAGCGCGGTGGAGGCCCAGGCGGCGCGCACGCCACCGGCTGACGGCAACTTCAACGCCAAGGGCAAGGCAGCACCCAGCAGCACGCTGACGCGCGCGCAGGTCCGCCAGCAGACGCGCGAAGCGGAGAAGACTGCGCACGGCTTCCCCGACAAGAGCGGCGAGTCCAAGTAAGCGCGGCCCCGAGCAAGCCCAGGACGGACGGAGCCGTCCGGCGGGCCATGCGCGCCAGGAAGTGTCCCCCTGCCCAGCCAGTCGAGCCCCTCGGGTCGACTGGCTTTTGCGTGGGCGAAAGCGCGGACGGGAGTGCTACGAAGTGGGCTCTTCGTCCCGCGCGTGCGTCAGGTAGCGCCGGCGCCAGAACAGCAGCACGATGGCCAGCGCCAGCAGCACCAGCAGCACCAGCGCGGCCCACATGCCGGCACGGCTGTGGATCAGCGGCAGGTGGTCGAAATTCATGCCGAAGAAGCCGGTGAACAGGTTCAACGGCAGGAACACCGCGGTGATCGCGGTGAGCGTGCGCATGATGTCGTTGGTACGCTGGCCCTGGGCGTTGAAGTGAATCTGCACCGCGGTCTCGGCGGACTGCTCGAGCCGCCGCGCGTGGTGCAGCACGCGATCGATGTGCTGCATGACGTCGCGCGTGCGCGCCACCAGCTGGTCACGCTGCAGCTGGGCCTGCTGCGGATCGGCACCGTAGCTGGACAGCGGCAGCTCGCGCAGCGCCTCCAGCCACTCCTGCATCGCGTCCTGCTGCTCTTCGCACAGCTCCTGCAGAAGATGCAGGCGCTGGCGCGCGCGCATCAGAACGGGCCACACCCCGCGGCGCGGGCGCGCCTGGAACAGCGCCGCCTGCGCCTGCTCGAGCGTGTGCGCGAGCTGCTTGCGCAGGTCGAGATAGCTGTCGACCATGGCGTTGATCATCTGCAACGCGACGTCGGTCGGGCTCTGCGGCAGGCGCGCGCGCGCCGCCTGGGCATCGATGCCAAGCCGCACATCGGCAGCCAGGCGCTCGATCAGGCTGGCGGCAACCTGGCAACCCGGCGCATGCACGCTGACGAGCAGGCGGTCGAACACCGCGAAGCCCACCGCACGCGACTCGATGCGCGCTGATGACCCGGCGGCCGCGGCTCCGCCCGTCGCCGCCACTTCCGCGGCGCTCGCCAACCGGCGAAAGATCACCCGGTCATAGACCGAGGTGGCATCGAAGTGCGAGGGATGCGCGGCATTGGCCAGATCCTTGGCATGGACGTCGAGCAGCGGCGCGCCGCCGAGACGCCGGGCCAGCGCTTGCACTTCGGCCTGTCGATCGTCGAACTCGGCGCGCTCCAGGTAGATCCAGACAAAACCGTCGGCGGGCAGCCGTTCGGGCGGCTGCTCCAGGAAGCGCAGGGCGCCGGCGGCGAATTCGACGAGGTTCACGGCGTGGCTCGGTACCGGGCACGCCAGCCGGCGAGAGCCGCTGGTTCGAGGATGGCCCTGGCGCGCACGCCCCTCAGCGTCCGCGCAGCAGGTGCGCAGCGTCGCGCGCGAAATAGGTCAGCACGCCATCGGCGCCGGCGCGCTTGAACGCCAGCAGGCTTTCCATCATGACGCGGTCATGGTCCAGCCAGCCATTTTGCGCGGCAGCCTTGAGCATGGCGTATTCGCCGCTGACCTGGTAGGCGAAGGTCGGCACGCGGAATTCGTCCTTCACGCGGCGCAGCACGTCGAGGTAGGGCATGCCCGGCTTGACCATCACCATGTCGGCGCCCTCCTGCAGGTCGATGGCGACCTCGCGCAACGCCTCGTCGGTATTGCCCGGGTCCATCTGGTAGACCTTCTTGTCACTCTGCCCCAGGTTGGCGGCCGAGCCGACGGCATCGCGAAACGGCCCGTAGAAGGCGCTGGCGTACTTGGCGCTGTAGGCCATGATGCGCGTGTGGATGTGGCCCTTCTTTTCCAGCGCGTCGCGGATCGCGCCGATGCGTCCGTCCATCATGTCGCTGGGCGCCACGATGTCGACGCCGGCGCCAGCCTGCGTGAGCGCCTGCTTGACCAGCTGGCCGACGGTCTCGTCGTTGAGGATGTAGCCAGTCTTGTCCAGCCAGCCGTCCTGGCCATGGCTGGTGTAGGGGTCGAGCGCGACGTCGGTCATGATGCCGAGCTGCGGGAAGCGCTTCTTCAGCTCGCGCACCACACGCGGAATCAGGCCGCGGGCATTGGTGGCCTCGCTGCCCTTGTCGTCCTTCAGCTTGGTGTCGATCACCGGGAACAGCGCCAGCACCGGGATGCCGAGTTGCACGCACTCCTCGGCCAGCGGCAGCAGCAAGTCGAGCGACAGGCGCTCGACGCCGGGCATCGACGGCACGGCCTCGCGCCGGTTCTTGCCGTCCTGCACGAACACCGGATAGATCAGGTCATCGACCGACAGCTGGTGTTCGCGCACCAGGCGACGCGTGAAGTCGTCCCGGCGCAGGCGGCGCGGACGATGCGCGGGGAAAGGGGCGGGTGGAAACGTGCTCATGGCGAAAATTGTGCCTCAAGCCGCCTGCGCACGACCCGGACCGGCGCTGGAGGCGTTGCGCGCACCGCACGGAAGTCCGGCCCATGCCGCCCCGCTGGCCGATCTCTTGGTGAGGATTTGCAACGCCGTCCACCACCTGCGCGGCCCCGGCTGCGCGCGGCACGACGCTGGCCGAGGCCGGCGCACGACGAGCCGCCAGAAGAGCGCCTGGGCCCCACGACGGAACCCGCACCACGGGCTCGAAGCCCGGGCGAATCTGGACCGGAATGGCTCTGGCGAGGTGCGCCGTCCGGGCGGGGACACGTGGCCGCCATGCGGCACCGCTGCCGCTTTCGAAGCCCTTCGTGCGCGACCTGCTCGGGACTGGCCTGGCGCGCCGATCGCGCGGCTTCCGGACGCCTCCGACGGCTGCTGCCCGGATGAATTCGGATACAAATGAACAACTCTTGCAAACCAATACTTTTGGTATAGTTCGTCCGGGCGGTTCGCCGCCCCCCGCTTTTCCTCCCTGAGCGGGAGCCTAGATGTGTGACAGCAGACAGGCTTTCGACCCCGGCCCCATGTGGCCGGGGTTTTTTACTGCGCGCACGCAACCGTCCTGCGAGCACGCGCCCGCCAGCCGATACACTTGGCCCGGAGCCGGCCATCGGGCGCGCGCATCAATGCCGCGATCGATGGGCCAGGCCAGGGCGAACGCCGCGGCTGCGGGGAGCGACTGCCTGCCTTCGCGCGGCGGGAACGAACCCGGCCTCTGGTCGGGCTGCGCCCTGCAAGGACGCGAGCAAAGCACTCTGCATGACGCGCCGATCGCGGCCGTCGGCAAGGGTGCAGCGCCGCCGGCCATCCGGTGCAGGCGAGTGACGGCACTTCGGCCGATGCCGGCGCGCCTGTCGTGAAGAACACCAGCGATCAACGGTCATTTCCAGGTTTCAACATGCTGTGGATCAAGGCGCTGCACATCGTCTTCGTGGTGAGCTGGTTTGCCGGCCTGTTCTACCTGCCGCGCATCTTCGTCAACCTGGCGCTGGTGCCCCCCGAATCGCTGGCCGAGCGTGCGCGGCTGCTGCTGATGGCGCGCAAGCTGTATCGCTTCATGAGCCTGCTGGCCGTGCCGGCGATCGCCTTCGGCCTGGTGCTGTGGCTGGGCTACGGCATCGGACGCGGCCCGGGCAACGGTTGGTTGCACGCCAAGCTGGGGCTGGTGCTGGTGCTGATCGCCTACCACGCACTGTGCGGCCGCCTGCTGGCGCGCTTCGAGCGCCAGGCGTCGGTGCATGGGCACGTCTGGTTTCGCTGGTTCAACGAACTGCCCGTGCTGCTGCTGCTGGCCACCGTGATCCTGGTGACCGTCAAGCCGTTCTGAGACAACGCCCGACCAGTTTCGATGATGACGCGCGCCCTGCATGGGGATGGGATGCGAGGCTGCGTGCCGCGGCTCCAGCGGTGGCCGCGCACCCCCGGACGGCACGACGAGGGCCAGCCTGCGGCCGGCCCGCGCCCTGCAAGCGCAAGGCGCGGCCCTGGCCGGGGCGCGCGGCGCGCGACCGGCTGGCCCAGCGTCGCCCGGAGCCCCGGGCCGGCACTTGGCCGCTCGCGAACGTCTCGATCGCACGCACCGATCGGGCGCCTCCGACGGCCGGCCCCGGCTTGAACCGACCACGCCCGGCGAACCGATGACGCGCCGACCCCGCTCCGTCGCCCTGCCGCTGGCGCTGCTGTACACGGCGCTGATCATCTACGCCAGCCTGTTCCCCTTCAGTGGCTGGCGCGACCAGGGCATCGTGCCCTGGGCCTACCTGCGGGCCCCCTGGCCGCGCTACTGGACCGGCTTCGACCTGGCGACCAACCTGGTCGGCTACCTGCCGCTCGGCCTGCTGCTGGCGCTGCTGTTCGAACGCCGCTGGGGCCGCTGGCGCGCGGTCGCGCTGGCCAGCCTGGCCGCGGCGCTGCTGTCGTTCAGCATGGAGAGCCTGCAATCCTGGCTGCCGCAGCGCGTCGCCTCCAACGTCGACCTCGGCCTGAACGCCGCCGGCGGCCTGATTGGCGCGCTGGCCGCCGCGTTGCCGGCACGTCTCGGCCTGGTCGAGCGCCTGCGGCGCCTGCAGCAGCGCTGGTTCGTGCGCGACGCGCAGGGCAGCCTGGTGCTGCTGGCGCTGTGGCCGGTGGGGCTGCTGTTCCCGCCGCCGATCGCCTTCGGCATGGGCCAGGTCTACGAGCGCCTGGAAGAGGGCCTGGCGCGCCTGCTGCAGGGCACGCCGTTTCTCGAATGGCTGCCGCTGCGCGAGATCGAGTTCGAACCGCTGCTGCCGAGCGCCGAGATCGCCTGCGTCGCGCTCGGCGCCATCGTGCCCTGCGTGCTGGGCTACACGGTGATCGAGCCGGGACGCCGGCGCGTCCTGTTCGCGGCGCTGGCACTCGGTGCGGGCGTGGCGGTATCGGCGCTCTCGACCGCGCTCACCTACGGACCGGCCCACGCCTGGGCCTGGGTCACGGCATCCGTGCGCTGGGGCTTGCCGCTGGCGGCGCTGGCCGTGCTGGCCGCGGCGCGCCTGCCACGCCGTGCCTGCGTGGCGCTGCTGGTCCTCGTCCTGCTCGGACAACTGCTGCTGCTCAACGTCGCGCCGCAGAATCCCTACTACGCCAGCGCGCTACAAACCTGGGAGCAAGGCCGCTTCATCCATTTCTTCGGGCTGGCCCAGTGGGTGGGCTGGCTCTGGCCCTTCGCGGCCCTGGTCCATCTCGTGGCCCGGCTGCGGCCAGCGCCCGTGATGCCTAGAATCCGGCCATGACCGCACCCCCGGCAGCGCCGTACTACCAGCGCCACATCTTCTTCTGCCTGAACCAGCGCACGGGCGGCGAAAACTGCTGCGCCGACCACGGCGCGCAAGCCGCGTTCGAGCACTGCAAGGCACGCGTCAAGGCCGCGGGCCTGGCCGGGGTCGGCCGGGTCCGCGTGAACAAGGCCGGCTGCCTGAACCGCTGCGCCGGCGCGCCGGTGGCGGTGGTCTACCCGGAAGGCGTGTGGTACTCCTACGTCGACCTGAGCGACATCGACGAGATCGTCGACGCCCACCTGCGGGGTGGGCGCGTGGTCGAACGCCTGCTGCTGCCGCCCGAGATCGGGCGCTGAGCGCCGCGCCACCCGCGCATTTACAAGCCCTTGCAGTTTGCGGGCGACCGGCCGAAGCTGCCGCCGCTATAATTTGAATAGCTAATGAATGCCTTGACCCAATCCTTGATGTTGCAGGGCCCGGTCGGCGCGATCGAGGCGCAGTTGGACGCACCGGCGCCCGAGCGCATGGCGACGCCCCACGGCACGGCGGTGCTCGCGCACCCGCACCCGCTGTTCGGCGGCACCATGAGCAACAAGGTGGTGCAAACCCTGGCGCGCGCCTGCGTGCAGTGCGGCTGGCGCGCGCTGCGCTTCAACTTCCGCGGCGTCGGCCGCACCGCCGGCACGCACGATGACGGCCGCGGCGAGTTGCAGGACATGCTGGCGGTGATCGAGCAGGTTGCGCCCGGCGATGCGCCGCTGGTGATCGGTGGCTTTTCCTTCGGCGCCTTCGTCGCCAGCCACGCCATCGCCGCCCTGCACGGCCAGCGCCCGATCGCGCGCGCGGTGCTGGTGGGCACGGCGGCCTCGCGCTTCGACGTCGCGCCGGTGCCCGAGGCCCTGCATCCGGCCACCCTGGTGATCCACGGCGAGCAGGACGACACGGTGCCGCTCGCCTCGGTGTTCGACTGGGCCAGGCCCCAGGTGCTGCCGGTCACCGTGGTGCCCGGGGGCGGCCATTTCTTCCATGGACAACTGCCGCTGCTCAAGACCCTCGTGATGCGCCACCTCGGCGCCTGACCCGGGCGCCGGGGCCGCACCGGGCCCCGTGGTCATTCCTCTCCCATCCCCGCTCGCCATGCATCGTCTCACCCAGCTCCTCGCCACGTTCACCCTTGCCGCCGCCTCCCTGTCTGCCTTCGCGCAGGCGCCCCAGCCGCCCGAGGTGGCGGCGCGCTCCTTCCTGGTGATGGACGTGACTTCGGGCCAGATCCTCGCCGGCAAGGACATCGACGACGCGGTCGAACCGGCCTCGCTGACCAAGCTGATGACCGCCTACCTGGTCTTCGACGCGCTGCGCGCCCGCAAGATCACGCTGGACCAGACGTTCCCGGTGAGCGAGCGCGCCTGGAAGACGCCCGGCTCGCGCATGTTCATCGATCCCAAGATGCAGGTACCGGTGGACGACCTGATCAAGGGCATGATCGTGCAATCGGGCAATGACGCCACGGTGGCGCTGGCCGAGGGCGTGGCCGGATCGGTCGAGCGTTTCGTCGAACTGATGAACGACCAGGCCAAGGCCATGGGGCTGAAGAACACCACCTTCAGGAATCCCGAAGGCCTGACCGAGCCTGGCCACACCACCACCGCGCGCGACCTGGCCATGCTGTCGGCACGGCTGATCACGGACTTCCCCGAGGAGGCCAAGTACTACTCGATCCAGAAGTACCGCTACCCCGGCACGCCCGCCAGCAACGACACGAATCGCAACACCCTGCTGTTTCGCGACCCCACGGTCGACGGCCTGAAGACCGGCCACACCAAGGCCGCCGGCTACTGCCTGGTGGCGACGGCCAGGCGCGACTTCCCCAACCTGAAGGGCCGGCGCGTGCTGTCGGTGCTGCTGGGCGCGGACAGCGAGAGCGCGCGCGTCAACGAATCGCAAAAGCTTCTCAACTGGGGCTACACCGCGTGGGAAGACATCCAGCTGTTCGATGCCGGCCAGGCGGCGGCCACGCCGCGCGTCTGGAAAGGCCAGGGTCCGACGCTCCCGCTCGGCTCCGAGCACGCCATCGTGGTGACCGTGCCGAGCGGCGCGGCGGCGCGCGTGAAGACCGAGGTGGTGCGGCCCGAGCCGCTGGTGGCGCCCTTCAAGAAAGGCCAGGCGGTGGCAACGCTGAAGGTGACACTGGACGAACAGCAACTGGTCGAGGTGCCGCTGATCGCCCTCGAGAACATGCCCGAGGCGGGCCTGCTGGGCCGCGCCTGGGACGCCATCCGCCTGTGGATCCAGTGAGCGGCCCGCGACGGATCTGGCGGTGAGCACGTGGCGCGCAGTGCCGCAGGGGGCATTCCATCTCACCCCGAGCGCGCGAAAAACAGCACGCTCATCACCAGCCCGGTGGTGATCACGATCAGGCGCACCCAGAACGCCGGCAGGCGGCGCGCCAGGCGGGCCCCGGCCAGCCCGCCCAGCGTGGCGAACACCGCCATCAGCAACGCCGGCGCCCAGACGATGGCCCCACCCAGCGCATAGGCCACCACCGAGACCACCGAGAGCACGGATGAATTCAGGTTCTTCAGCGCGTTCGCCGTGTTCAGCCGCGTCTCACCCACCAGCAGGTACAGCGCCAGCAGCAGGATGCCGACCCCGCCATTGAAGTAGCCGCCGTACGCGGTGGCCGCGAGCAGGCCCGGACCGCGCCAGCGCGCCAGCCGTGCGCCGCCTTCGCCGGCGCTCCAGCGCGCCAGCCGCGGGCCGACGGCAAACAGCACGGTGGCCAGCAACAGCAGCCAGGGCACCACTCCGGCGAACACCTGGGGCGGCGTCACCAGCAGCAGCAGCGCGCCGGCCACGCCGCCCACCGCGCTGATCGCCACCTCGCGCCACAGCAGGGCGCGCGGCAGCGCGGCCAACTCGCGACGAAAGCCCGCCACGCTGCCGAAATAGCCGGGACACACCGCAAGCGCGCTGGTGGCATTCGCCGGAATCGGGGGCACTCCGGCCCAGACCAGGGCCGGAAAGGTGAGGAAGGTGCCGCCCCCGGCGATGGCATTGAGCACGCCGGCGGCGAAAGCGGCGACGGCGAGCAGCGCCCAGGTTGCGATGTCCATGGTGTGGGATGGTCGAAGACAGGTTGGCAGTCCGGCGCTGCAGGGCGCGCCGCGGTGCGTCGGCCGTGATTCTGGCCCCGGATCAGGCCAGCGCGTCGTCGCCCGCGATCTGGATGGAAGCGTCGGTGTACACGACGTCCAGCGCAAAGCGGCGGCCGCGCGCATGGTCTTCCACGCAACGCAGCACCAGCGGGCTGCGATGACGCGACTGGCTGGCGCGCACTTCTCCGAGCGTCATCCAGAGCGTGCGGACGATGCCGCGATCCAGGGCGCGGCCGGGCTCCGGCGCTCCCGCCGCACCGCAGTAGGCGATGCGCAGCCAGGTCGCGGACGTGCCCTCCGCGTCCAGCGAGCCGGCCAGGTAGACCCCCAGCAGCGCCTGCGGACGAAAGGGCCGCGCCGTCTCTTCCAATGCCTCGCGCACCGCCCCATCCAGGGGCGACTCGCCCGGCTCCAGGTGCCCGGCCGGCGTGTTCAGCCGCAGGCCCAGGCTGGTCTGTTCCTCCACCAGCAGATAGCGACCGTCCTGCTCGATCACGGCCGCCACCGTCACGCTGGGTTTCCACCTCGGTTTGCTCATGCGCCGATTATGCAGACCCGGACCGATCGGCCGAAACCGGAAATAACGCACAATCAGGGCTCATTGCCGCCCGCCCGACCCGAGATCAGGAGCCTGGGCTGACTGCCCATGCATCCGCGGGCGGCCTGCTCGCCAGAGGAGAACGATTCATGCTGATTGGCGTTCCTGCCGAAACCGCCACCGGTGAAAACCGGGTTGCCGCAACCCCAGAAACCGTCAAGAAGCTGGTCGCGCAAGGCCATTCGGTGCGCGTGCAGGCCGGCGCGGGCGGGGGCGCCAGCGTCACCGACGAGGCCTTCGTCGCTGCCGGCGCCGAGCTCGTCGATGCGGCCAGTGCCTTCGGCGCCGAGCTGGTGCTCAAGGTGCGCAACCCCTCGCCCGGAGAAATCGCCCTGATGAAGCCCGGCACGGTGCTGGTCGGCATGCTCGAGCCCTTCAACGCCGAGGGCCTGGAGCGGCTGGCCGCGGCCGGGCTCACCGCCTTTGCGCTCGAGGCCGCGCCGCGCACCACGCGCGCGCAGAGCATGGACGTGCTCTCCAGTCAGGCCAACATCGCCGGCTACAAGGCGGTGATCATGGCGGCCGACCACTACCAGAAGTTCTTCCCGATGCTGATGACGGCGGCCGGCACCGTGAAGGCGGCGCGCGTCGTCATCCTGGGCGTGGGCGTCGCCGGCCTGCAGGCCATCGCCACCGCCAAGCGCCTGGGCGCGGTGATCGAGGCGAGCGACGTGCGCCCCAGCGTGAAGGAGCAGATCGAGTCGCTGGGCGGCAAGTTCATCGACGTGCCCTATGAGACCGACGAGGAGCGCGAGGCCGCCGAAGGCGTCGGCGGCTATGCGCGTCCGATGCCCAGAAGCTGGCTCGACCGCCAGCAGGCCGAGGTGGCCAAGCGCGTGGCGCTGGCCGACGTGGTGATCTCCACCGCCCTGATCCCGGGACGCGCCGCGCCCACCCTGATCACCGAGGCCATGGTGCAGAGCATGAAGCCGGGCTCGGTCATCGTCGACATGGCGGCCGGCCGCGGCGCGCCCAATCCCGACGGCAGCGTCGGCGGCAACTGCCCGCTCACCGTGGCCGACCAGACCGTCACGCGCCACGGCGTGGTGATCGTGGGCGAGACCAACCTGGCCTCGCGGGTGGCGGCCGACGCCTCCCAGCTGTACGCGCGCAACGTGCTCGACTTCCTCAAGCTGATCCTGCCGCCCGCCGCCAAGGGCGAGCCGCCGGCCACGCTCAGCATCGATCTGGAAGACGACATCGTCGCCGCCTGCCGGATGGCGCAGGACGGCGCCGTGACCCGCCAGTCCTGAGCCCGGCGTTGCCCGCGCTCCCAGCCTTTCCAGGAGACCTCCCATGGATGCCGTATCCCCCTTCATCATCAACCTGAGCATCTTCGTGCTCGCCATCTACGTGGGCTACCACGTGGTCTGGACCGTGACGCCGGCGCTGCACACGCCGCTGATGGCCGTGACCAACGCCATTTCGGCCATCGTGGTGGTCGGCGCCATGCTCGCTGCAGCCCACACCGAGGGAAGCTTCGGCAAGCTGATGGGCGTGGCCGCGATGGCGCTGGCCGGCGTCAACATCTTCGGCGGCTTCCTGGTGACGCGCCGCATGCTCGAGATGTTCAAGAAGAAGGAACGGCCGGCCAAGGCCGAGGCCAAGTAAGCAGGAGCACGACCACCATGAGCATGAACCTCGTCACCCTGCTGTACCTGATCGCCAGCGTCTGCTTCATCCAGGCCCTCAAGGGCCTGTCGCACCCGACCAGCGCCATCCGCGGCAACCAGTTCGGCATGGCCGGCATGGCGATCGCCGTGCTGACCACGGCGGCCCTGATCGTCCAGCTCGAAGGCACGGCCACCGGCCTGGTCTGGGTGCTGCTGGGCCTGGCCATCGGCGGCGGCTACGGCACCTGGCGCGCCAACACGGTCGAAATGACCAAGATGCCGGAGCTGATCGCGTTCTTCCACAGCATGATCGGCATGGCGGCCGTCTGTATCGCCGCCGCCACCGTGTCCGAGCCCTGGGCCTTTGGCCTGGCGCAGAGCGTGGCCGACGGCGGCGACGGCCTGATCCCGCGCGGCAACCGCGTCGAACTGGCGCTCGGCGCCTTCATCGGCGCGGTCACCTTCAGCGGCTCCGTGATCGCCTGGGGCAAGCTCTCGGGCACCAGCAAGTTCCGCCTGTTCCAGGGCGCGCCAGTGGTGTTTGCCGGCCAGCACTGGCTGAACCTGATCCTGGGCATCGTCACGCTGTTCTTCATCTTCGGCTTCTGGCATTCGCAAAGCGGCTTCGATTTCGCGCTGGTGTGCCTGCTCGGCTTCGTGATCGGCGTGACACTGATCATCCCGATCGGCGGCGCCGACATGCCGGTGGTGATCTCGATGCTGAACAGCTACTCCGGCTGGGCCGCGGCGGGCATCGGCTTCTCGCTCGGCAACAGCATGCTGATCATCGCGGGCAGCCTGGTCGGCTCCTCGGGCGCGATCCTCTCCTACATCATGTGCAAGGCAATGAACCGCGCCTTCCTCAGCGTGCTGCTGGGCGGCTTCGGCGGCGAGACCGCGAGCGCGGGCGGCCAGAAGGAGCAGCGCCCGGTCAAGAGCGGCAGCCCGGACGACGTCGCCTTCATGCTCGGCAACGCCGACAGCGTGATCATCGTGCCGGGCTACGGCCTGGCGGTGGCACGCGCGCAGCACGCCGTCAAGGAGATGGTCGACAAGCTCACCGACAAGGGCATCGACGTCAAGTACGCCATCCACCCGGTGGCCGGCCGCATGCCCGGCCACATGAACGTGCTGCTGGCCGAGGCCGAGGTGCCCTACGACCAGGTGTTCGAGATGGAGGACATCAACGGCGAGTTCGGCCAGGCCGACGTGGCGATGATCCTGGGCGCGAACGACGTGGTCAATCCCGCCGCGCTGGAGAAGGGCAGCCCGATCTACGGCATGCCGATCCTGGAGGCCTACAAGGCCAAGACCGTGATCGTCAACAAGCGTTCCATGGCCGCGGGCTATGCGGGCCTGGACAACGAGCTGTTCTACATGGACAAGACCATGATGGTGTTCGGCGACGCCAAGAAGGTGGTCGAGGAAATCGCCAAGGCGATTGAATGACGCTCCCCCTGAGGCGCTGCGCGCCATCCCCGGAGGGGACGCACCTGGCGGCCAGGGGGCCCCTGGGCGCGGGTGCCTGGGCTGGCCTGCTCCGCGGCCGTTTGGTCCTTGACTCGGCGTGGCTGCTGCGCGTCGCTCCCGGCGGGGCTGTTTGACGAGTTCCGAGGTCGCGGTGCGTCGTCGCGGTGACAATAGGTTGCAAGGCCGCATTGGCCGCATCCAAGGAGGATTTTCGACATGACCGAGCGCATCTGGCTCTCCAGCTACCCCGAAGGCGTGCCGGCCGACATCGACGCGTCGCAGTACCCGTCGCTGGTGGCGCTGATGGACGAGGCCTTCCGGAAGTACGCCGACCGCACGGCCTACCGCTTCATGGGGCAGAGCATCAGCTACGCCGACACCGATGCGCAGAGCCGGGCGCTGGCGGCCTACCTGCAGGGCCTGGGGCTGGCGCGCGGCGACCGCGTGGCGCTGATGATGCCGAACATGCCGCAATACCCGGCCGCCGTCGCGGCGGTGCTGCGCGCCGGCTTCGTGGTGGTCAATGTCAACCCGCTCTACACCGCGCACGAGCTGCAGCACCAGCTGCAGGATTCGGGCGCCCGGGCCATCATCATCATCGAGAACTTCGCGGCCACGCTGCAGAAGTGCATCGCCAACACGCCCGTCCAGCATGTCGTGCTGACGGCCATGGGCGACCGCCTCGGCCTGCTCAAGGGGGCGCTCGTCAACTACGTCGTGCGCAAGGTCAAGAAGCTGGTGCCGGCGTTCCACCTGCCCGGTGCCGTGCGCTACAACGACGCCGTGAACCGGGGCCGCGGCGCCGCCTTCACGCCGGCCAGCGTCGGTCCGGACGACATCGCGGTGCTGCAGTACACCGGCGGCACCACGGGCGTGGCCAAGGGCGCCATGCTGCTGCACCGCAACCTGATCGCCAACGTGCTGCAGTCCGAGGCCTGGAACGAGCCGGTGATGAAGACCATCCCGGCGGGCGAGCAGTCCACCGCCGCGTGCGCGCTGCCCCTCTACCACATCTTCGCCTTCACCGTCAGCATGATGCTCAGCATGCGCACGGGCGGCAAGCTGGTCCTGATCCCGAATCCGCGCGACCTGAAGGCCACGCTGAAGGACCTGTCGAAGGAGACCATCCACACCTTCCCGGCGGTCAACACGCTGTTCAACGGGCTGGCGCACCACCCCGATTTCGGCACCGTCGACTGGAGCAACCTGCGCGTCTCGGTCGGCGGCGGCATGGCGGTCCAGGGCGCCGTCGCCAAGCTCTGGCTGGAGAAGACCGGCTGCCCCATCGTCGAGGGCTACGGGCTGTCCGAGACCAGCCCATCCGCGACCTGCAACCCGGTGACCTCGAAGGAGTTCAGCGGCACCATCGGCCTGCCGCTGCCCAGCACCTGGATCAAGATCCTGGACGACAACGGCGCCGAGGTGCCGCTGGGCCAGCCGGGCGAGATCGCGATCAGGGGGCCGCAGGTGATGGCGGGCTACTGGCAGCGTCCCGACGAGACGGCCAGGGTCATGACGCCGGACGGCTACTTCAAGTCCGGCGACGTCGGCATCATGGATGAGCGCGGCTACACCCGGATCATCGATCGCAAGAAGGACATGATCCTGGTGAGCGGCTTCAACGTCTACCCGAACGAGATCGAGGACACCGTCGCGGCCATGCCGGGCGTGCTCGAGGTCGCCGCCGTCGGCGTGCCCGACGAGAAGTCCGGCGAGAGCGTCAAGCTGGTGGTGGTGCGCAAGGACGAAAGCGTGACCGAGGCCGCCGTGCGGGCCTGGTGCAAGGAGCGGCTGACCGGCTACAAGCAGCCGCATCACATCGAATTTCGCAACGAATTGCCCAAGACGCCGGTCGGCAAGGTGCTGCGCCGCGCGCTGCGCGACGAAGGGGCACGAGCCGGGTGACCCCCATGCCACGCCGCATCGGCATCGTCAGCGCCCTGCACGAGGAGCTGGCGGCGGTGCTGGCGCTGCTGCCGGATGACCAGGTGCAGACCATCGCCGGGCGCGAGTTCCGGCGCGGTCACTGGCACGGCCAGGAACTGGTCACCGTGCTCTCGCGCGTCGGCAAGGTGGCCGCGGCCACCACGGCCACCGTGCTGATCGAGCGCTTCGGCGTCGAGCAGATCGTCTTCACCGGCACCGCCGGCGGCCTGGGCGAAGGCGTGGCCGTGGGTGACGTGGTGGTGGCCGATGCCTTCCTGCAGCACGACATCGACGCTTCGCCGCTGTTTCCGCGCCACGAGGTGCCGCTCTACGGACGTTCGCGCTTTCCCGCCGACCCCGCGCTGGCGGCCCGGCTCGCGCACGCGGCGCGCCACGTGCTGGCCCGGCCCGAACGCACGCTCGGACCCGACGCCGTGCGTGACTTTGCACTGGCGCGACCGCGCGTGCACACCGGCCTGGTGGTCAGTGGCGACCGCTTCGTCGCCACGGCCGGCGAAAGCACGGCGCTGCGCCAGGAGTTGCCGCAGGCGCTGGCGGTCGAGATGGAGGGCGCCGCCATGGCCCAGGTGTGCCTCGACTATGGCGTGCGCTTTGCCGCGTTGCGCACCGTATCCGATCGCGCCGACGATTCGGCGCACGTCGACTTCAGCCGCTTCGCGGCGCAGGTGGCGAGCCGCTACAGCGCCGCCATGCTGGAAGCCTACCTCCAGCAGGTGCTGGCGGACGACGCACCGACGCCAGCCTGACGGGACCGACAGGCTGCCCCGACGGGGCTGCGAGTGCGCGGGAGGTGTGCATCTGGACGGGATCGCTCGGCCGGGTGCTCACGCGAAGCAAATCCCGAGAGACCGGGGTGCGGTCCATCCCGAATCCCAATGCTTCCGCGGGAACGAGCATGAAGGGGCCAGAGGGTCACCCCGCGGGCACGCCTTGCCAGCCAGGCGCATGGGCTCGAAGGTATGCGCGCCAGGGAAGCCGCGCAGGCTCCCTCGGAGCCGCGGCGCGCGCTCTTGCCTGACACGCCCACCACGGCACTGACGGGCGCATCCCATTGCCGGATTCGGGTTCAACCGCGGCTTCCGGGGCGCAGGCATCCCGCGGGGCCGGAAGGGCCGGCCGTCAAACCCCTTCGGTCAAGGCGCAAGACACGGCCGCAGCGCGGGCCACGGCCAGCCGCTGCAACACAGGGCGGGCGGAACTCGGCGCTCAGGGCGAGCGTGCGCGATGCGCCCAAGCCTGGTCAGCGCACCAGCAGCACCGGAACCTTGCAGTTGGCCAGCACCTTGGTGGCCACCGAGCCCATCACCAGGTTGCGCAGGGCACTGTTGCCATGCGAGCCCATGATGATCAGGTCGAACTTGCCGGTCTCGGCGAACTTGGCGATGGTTTCGCCCGCCTGGCCGACCTTCCAGCCCGCAGCCGGCTTGTTGAAGCCCTTGCGCTTCAGGAAGCGGATCACCGGGTCCAGCACCTTGGCAGCCTCTTCGGCGTGGAACGCGTCGGCCTGGGTCTTGCCCAGCGCCGCTCGGGCGCGCGGCGGCAGCGCCGGCTGCACCGTGAACGCCGTGATGGACGTCGCGTCCACCAGGAACTCCGGATGCGCAGCCAGATAGGCCAGCATCTTCTTCGTGTAGGAACTACCGTCCACGGCAAGCAGGATCTTCATGCGGCCTCTCCAATCGATTTTCAGAAGATGAAGCAGACTCTAACGCCACTCCGCCGGGGCTGACCTGACTTCCATCAAGAATTATCGGCCATCGGCGCGCGCGCTTGCGCCCCGCAATGCAGAGAACCTGCACTCCGACAGCGGCACGATGCCGATCGACCCGCGCAGTCGTGCCGCGCAATAGACCCGATCCTCTAGGGTTTTCCTAGGGTTAACCCTAGTGACCTGCTATACTTCGCCCATTGGTCACAAGCCACCCATTGAGGACGCCAATCGCAACCCGTGCGGCGCACACCATGTTGAACGTGTTGATCCAGTCATTCATCCGCCTCTGCCGGGCCGGTCTCGACGCCCGCTTGAGCCAGGCCAGCCTGGCTGGCGAGTTGCTGGAGCGCGCCGACGCCTGCGCCGGCCGCGACCCCCGGTGTGCGGCCGAACTGCGCGGTGCCGCGCTCGCCTACCTGGGCGTGGTGCGCTGAACTGGCACCCACCGTATCAACATCGACGAAAGGAAGTCTCCCATGTCCACCCTGACCCTGCCCCTGGCGCCCGGCGCGGCGCGCACGCCCCGCATCGATACCGCGCGAGCCGATCACTGGGCACCGCGCGAGCGTGCCACGCGCGCGACGCGCACCGCATCCGACGACAGCCTGCGCATCGAACACTGGGCCGCCCAGGCGACGCCGGCGGCCGCCGCCACGGCCGCGCCCCAGCCGCTGGGCGACCCCTGGCTCAGCCTCGGCCATGCCCACTACCGCGTCGTCGCCGACGAGCAATCACTGGGCCGCACGCTGCGCGCGCGCTGGTCGGCCTGGCGCGAGCGTCGGGCACAGCAACGCGTCGAGGCCGAGATCCGTGCGCTGGCCGCCATCGACCCGCGCGTGCTGCGCGACCTTCAGGTCGCCCGCGACCTGGCGGAGTGGAAGTAAGCCGGCGCCAGCGTCCCGGTCGACGCACGCCCCCGCCGGCGTGCCGTCCAGCATGAAAGCCGTCGCCAACGCGACGGCTTTTTCGTCGCCGATTCGGAAGCCGCCGGCCGCCGGGCCACGGTACACCCGCCGCCCGCGCTCACGGCATCGCAGATGACAGATGGCCTTGCTGCGCTTCGGTGACGCAGCCCGCATTCGCCATGCCGCAGCCGACCCGCGGCATCCGTCATCCTTTCGAATGCGCAGCGCGATCAGCCCCCCGTCCGTCAGTCCTGCACGTCATCGAGCCGCTGCGCGAGCGCCGTGCGTGTCTCGGCCAGCGCCGCGGGCAGCCGATCGGCGAGACGCGCGAACAGCTCGTCGTGCAGCTTGAACTCGGCCTCCCAGTGCGCACGCTCCAGCCGGGTGACGATGGCGAACTGTGCCGGGCTGAACGCCAGCCCCTGCCAGTTGAGCTCCTCGTAGCGCGGCGCAATGCCGAACAGCGTCGATTCGCCGCCCGCCTGGCCTTCGGCGCGGTCGATGATCCACTTGAGCACGCGCATGTTCTCGCCATAGCCGGGCCAGACGAACTTGCCCTCGGCGTCCTTGCGGAACCAGTTGACGCAGTAGATGCGCGGCAGCTGCGCGCCCCGGGCCTGCAGGCGCTCGCCGAGCTTCAGCCAGTGGTTGAAGTAGTCGCCCATGTGGTAGCCGGCAAACGGCAGCATGGCGAACGGATCCCGCCGCACCACGCCCTGCGCGCCAAAGGCGGCGGCGGTGGTCTCGCTGCCCATGGTGGCGGCCATGTAGACGCCCTCGGTCCAGTTGCGCGCCTCGGTCACCAGCGGCACCGTGGTCGAGCGCCGGCCGCCGAAGATGAAGGCGTCGATCGGCACGCCGTCGGGGTCGTCCCAGGCCGGATCCAGCACCGGGTTGTTGGTGGCGGCCACCGTGAAGCGGGCGTTCGGATGCGCCGCCTTGCGGCCGGCCTGGCCGTCCGCGGGGGTCCAGTCCTGGCCCTTCCAGTCGATCAGGTGCGCCGGCAGTGCGCCGCCGTGGTCCTTCTCCATGCCTTCCCACCAGACATCGCCATCGTCGGTGAGCGCGACGTTGGTGAAGATCACGTCGCGCTCCAGGCTGTGCATGCAGTTGGGGTTGGTGTGCAGGTTGGTGCCGGGAGCGACGCCGAAGTAGCCGGCCTCCGGGTTGATGGCGCGCAGGCTGCCGTCGGCCTGCGGCTTGATCCAGGCGATGTCGTCGCCGATCGTCGTCACCTTCCAGCCCTCGAAGCCGGCGGGCGGCACCAGCATCGAGAAGTTGGTCTTGCCGCAGGCGCTGGGGAAGGCGGCGGCGACGTGGTACTTCCTGCCCTCGGGGTTCTGCACGCCCAGGATCAGCATGTGCTCGGCGAGCCAGCCCTGGTCGCGCCCCATGGTGGACGCGATGCGCAGCGCGAAGCACTTCTTGCCGAGCAGGGCGTTGCCACCGTAACCCGAGCCGTAGCTCCAGATTTCGCGCGTCTCGGGATAGTGGACGATGTACTTGACGTCGGGGTTGCAGGGCCAGCTGGTCTCATCCTTCTGGCCCGGCGCCAGCGGCGCGCCAACGCTGTGCACGCAGGGCACGAACGCGCCGTCCGCGCCGAGCACGTCGAGCGCGCCGCGGCCCATGCGCGTCATCAGCTTCATGTTGACGGCAACGTAGGCGCTGTCCGACAGCTCGACACCGATGTGGGCGATCGGGCTGCCCAGCGGGCCCATGGAAAACGGGATCACGTACATGGTGCGCCCGCGCATGCAGCCGGCAAACAGCGGCTGCAGGGTGGCGCGCATCTCGCCCGGGGCCATCCAGTTGTTGGTGGGCCCGGCGTCGTCCCTGTGTTCGCTGCAGATGAAGGTGCGGTCCTCGACGCGTGCGACGTCCGAAGGGTCGGACCAGGCGAGGTAGGAGTTGGGGCGCAGGGCCGGATTCAGGCGCCTGAAGGTGCCGGCCTGCACCAGCTGTTCGCAGAGCTGGTCGTACTCCTGCGGGCTGCCGTCGCACCAGTGCACCCGGTCGGGCTGGCACAGCGCCACCATCTGGCCGACCCACTCGATCAGCTTGGCGTTCTGGACGTGGTCGGGGACGCTCAGATCAGTGATCTGTCCCGCAGGCAGGGGTGCATTCATCGAAGGGCTCCAGGTTTGCAAATCATCTTTCCGAAGGCTCGCCGCCTTGGGAAAGAGGACTTGGCCCGAACGCCGGCCGGCGTCAGGGCAATGCAACCTCGTCGGGAGAACGGGAACGCGGGCGGGCCGTGCGAATGCGCGCGGCCGCGAGAACAGGCCGGCGCCGTGTCGGCGACCGGCGCGCTGCGCTCAGGCCATGGTGACCGCGGCCAAGGCGAGCAGGAACATGACGATGGCACCGGCCAGCGGAATCGCCAGCGGAATCTTGCTGGTCACGGCCTCGACCGGATCGATGGGGTGGTCTTCCTCGTGGGTGGGCGCGGTCATGGGGGGCACCTCGGAATGGAGTTGGATGGGGGCATGCTGGACCGATTCTACCGGGTCGCCCCGGCACCGCGCGCTCACAGCAGGGCATAGGTGGTGCTGGCCCGGCACGCGCTGCGGCCGTCCCGGGCGCCGATCAACTCGATCTCGCCAAACGCCAGCGTCTTGCCGGCGCGCAGCACCACGGCGTCGACCCAGGCATCCTGCCCGGCCAGCGGGCGCAGGAAGCTGGTTGAAAGCTGCACCGTGGTGCAGGGACGGAACGCGCCGAAATGCGTCATCAGCGCCAGCACCATGGCAGTGTCGGCGGCCGCCATCATGGCCTGGCCGCACAGGACTCCGCCCGCGCGCACCAGGGCGGGCGTCACCGGCAGGTGCAGCCGCACCCGGCCGCGCGCGGCCGACTCGGCACGCAAGGACAGCGCCTGCACCCAGGGCGCGAACAACTCGCCCAGCGCAGCCTGCAGGGCGTCGACCCCGATCTCCGCCGCGGGCGCGTTCACGGCTCGCCCCGTGCGTCGATGGCCGGCGCCCCCGGCACCTGGGGCAGACTGGCCCCGAGGGCCTCCTGCCGTGGACTCCACCGTGTGTTCAGACCATCCATGCGTTGACTCCTGGCTGCATTGTCGAGTCGGGCACCTTAGCGTACCTTGGCGCGCGGGCGACCGGCTTCGAGCCGGCACGGGAACTTGCAGGCCTGGCTGGCGCACACAGGCATGTGTACTGCAAGCCACATTGGTGCTGCGGATGCGCCCGCAAGGGACTTCCCGCAGCGCGGTGCTTGCGTTATCGTGAACATCGGCGCGCACCCTGACGGGGCCCGTGGCGCTGGCGGGAGACTGGCATGACAAGACGCACGACTCAGTCGCCGGACAAGGCAAGCCTGCTGCCTTCGCCCGGGCTGGAGCGCGCCCCGGTGCTGGACCTGATGTGCTCGCACTTCGTGCTCACCCTGGCGGCCCAGCGCGGCAGCAGCTTCAACGTGCGGCGCGACGTCAACGGCCTGATGGCGCTGTCCGGCCGCCACCTGGTGTGGCCGCGCGCGGTGCTGCTGCGGCTGCGCGAATTCCTGTCGCGCCGCTGCCGCGACAACGAACTGTGGCGCGGCCACGAGCGGCTGGGCGATGCCGAATTCCTGGAGCGCCACGGCACCTGGCGCGGCCCCTACGAGGAAGGCACGCTGTTCTTCTACCTGGACGAATACGCGAAGGACGCGCCCAAGGACGTGCTGGCCCTGCTGACGGCCACGGGCCAATGGCTGCGCCATGCGCTGAAGAAGCAGTCGACCCTGGTCGAGAAGAACATCGACGCCCTGGCCAAACTGCTTCAGCTCAACCAGGCCGAGCGCGCCCTGCTGCTCTACGGCACGCTGGCGCGCTACCAGCGCGAGCTGCGCAGCCTGCTGGTGGAGTTCAAGGTCAGCAACGCGCCCGAGGCCTATGCGGCGATCGCCGAGTTGGCCGGCGTCAGCGCCACCGAGGTCGGCGAGGCGCTGCGCGCCGGCAG
The DNA here is from genome assembly GCF_035325765.1 of Ottowia sp. GTDB lineage: Bacteria > Pseudomonadota > Gammaproteobacteria > Burkholderiales > Burkholderiaceae_C > Ottowia. The sequence continues at coordinate 39,338 of NZ_DAOKZG010000002.1, read as the reverse complement.
CCGGCTGGAGCGCATCGGCCTGGTGGAGAACCTGATCTCCGAGCACAGCATCACGGATCTCGCCGACCTGATGAAGGTGAGCGAGAAGCTGCCGCCAGTGCTGATGCGCGAATACCGCAACCGCGCCGAACTGATGGCGGTGTTCACGCGCCCGGCCAGCAAGAGTACCCTGAAAGCCGGCGATTTCGCCTTCGTCGGCGACGAGGTGCAGGTGCTGGTGGGTCTGCTGCGCAAGGCGCAGCGGACGCAGGCCCTGGGCGTGAACGTGCTGCTTTACGGCCCGCCCGGCACCGGCAAGACCGAGCTGGCCAAGGTGGTGGCGCGCGAGGCCGGGCTCGCGCTGTTCGAGGTCGAGTACGCCGACCGCGACGGCAACAGCCTGTCGGGGCGCGACCGCTACCGCTCGATGCAGATCGCCCAGGTATTCCTGAAGGGCTCGCACGAGGCGGCGCTGCTGTTCGACGAGGTGGAAGACGTGTTTCCGCCCATCAGCGTGGATGCCGCCGGCCTGATGGCGCGTGCCGAGCAGCAGGCCTTTGCCGGTGCCGCCGGCCACAGCGTGAGCGGCAAGGCCTGGGTCAACCAGGTGCTGGAGAGCAACCCGGTGCCGACGATCTGGGTCACCAATCGCATCGAGCAGATCGACCCGGCATTCCGGCGCCGCTTTGCCTACCACCTGGAGCTGAAGTCACCGCCGCCGGGCGCGCGCGAGCAACTGGTGCGCCGCGCCCTGGACGGGGTGGCGGTGAGCGATGCGCTGGTGGCGCGCCTGACCGAGCGCCAGGGCCTGACGCCGGCGCAGATCCGCACCGCCGTGCGCTTTGCCGAACTGGCGCACGTGGAGGACACACGGGGCGGCGCGGCCTTCGAGGCGCTGATCGAACGGCAACTGAAGAACGCCGACGCGGCGCTTGGGCGCAGCGACGGCGGCGCCGCGCGCAGGGGGCGGCGCCCCGTCACCACCTACGACCTGGCCATGCTGAACACCGAGAGCCGGTTCGAGGTTCCGCGCATCGTGGCGGCGCTGCAGGCGCGCGGCCACGGCACGCTGTGCTTCCACGGGGCGCCGGGCACCGGCAAGACGGCGCTGGCCGAATACATCGCCGAGCAGATGGAGAAACCACTGATCGTGCGCCAGGCAAGCGACCTGGTGAGCAAGTTCGTCGGCGAGACCGAGCAGAACATGGCCGCCATGTTCCGGCAGGCGAGCGAAGAGAAGGCCGTGCTACTGCTCGACGAGGCCGACAGCTTCCTGCTGGACCGGCGCGGCGCCCAGCGCAGCTACGAGGTCACCGAGGTGAACGAGATGCTGCAGCAGATGGAGCGCCACGACGGCGTGTTCATCTGCACCACCAACCTGATGGAGCGCATCGACCAGGCGGCGCTGCGGCGCTTTGCCTTCAAGATCCGCTTCAAGCCGCTGACGGGCACGCAGCGCGAGCAGATGTTCGCCGCCGAGGCGCTGGGCGGCAAGGCCGCGCAGCTCAGCGACGACGCGCGCCGGCGCCTGGCGCGACTGGATCAGCTTTGCCCGGGCGATTTCGCCGCCGTCAAGCGACAGGCCGACATTCTGGCTGCCGAGTTCACGGCGGAGGAGTTCCTGGAGCAGCTCGAAGCCGAACATCGCATCAAGCCCGAGGTGCGCGAGCAACGCTCGATCGGATTCTTCGGGTGACGGGAGATCCCCCCGGTTCGTGCTCGCGCTCGACTGGCGCGTGATGGGTGAAGCCGCGGCCCGGCGTCGTGCGGCACGCCGAGCCCGCTGGCCTCATGGGTCGTGTTGCGAGCCGGCACAGCCGCACCGGCGCCACCCTGGCACCGCGTGCCACCGGCCGCGCAGGCCCCGGCCCTGCACGGATGGCTGCGCAGCCGCTCGGGCACGCGCATCCACGGGCGGCCAGCTCAGGGATGCCGGGAGGATGCTCGCTGCTACAGCGCGGCCAGGCCGCTGACCGGCATTGGCGCGGTCGGCAGGAAGTCACGGCGCGATGGGATCGGCCGTTCGCCACGCCGGGACGACGTGCACGGGTTCGGCACGGCGGCCGTCTCGTCCCGCTGCGGCCGGGCGCCCTGGAACTCACGCGGCGCCACGGCGTGCGGCCGATCGGCCACCCGGTGCGCCCGACGCGGCAGCACCAGGGTGGGTTGCTCCGCCGGTGCCAGAGTCGGCAGATCGCCGGGCTGGGTCTCCAGCGGCTCGGTAGGCTGGAACTGCCGGCGGGCCGCAGTCAACGACGGATCGGCCAGCAGGGGCGCCCGGCGCGGCAGCACCAGGGTGGGTTGTTCCGCCGGTGCCAGAGTCGGCAGATCGCCAGGCTGGGTCTCCAGCGGCTCGGTGGGCTGGAACTGCCGGCGGGCCGCAGTCAGCGGGGGATCGGCCAGCAGGGGCGCCTTGCGCGGCAGCACCAGGGTGTGCTGTTCCGCCGGTGCCAGAGCCGACAGATCACCGGACTGGGTCTCCAGGGGTTCGGTGGGCTGGAATTGACGGCGGCCGCGAACTGCATGAGCCGAGCGCAGCAGCGGTGCCGTGGCCGGTGCGGCCGGGGCGGAGCCCGCCGATTCACCCGGCGCCGACGGGCGGACCGGAGCCTGGGCCGGCGCAGTGCGCGGGGTCGCCCGGGTCGGCATGTGCGTCGCGTCCAGCAGCAGGATGCCCTGCTGGCGTGCGAGTTGCCGCGCCGCGGGGGTGAAGACGTCGTGGGCACACAGCAGGATGCCCCGGCTGGCGCCGGCGCCGGCCACGTCACGCACCAGTTGCTGCACGGCCGCGGCATCCACCTGACGCGCACGCCACAGCCGGGCCCGCACCACGCAGGCATGGCGATCGCGGTGCAACACGAGGTCGCGTGCTGGCTCCCACGGCGCTTGCGGATCGAAACCGGCGAGGCCGTGTGCCTCGAAGAACTGGCCCGACAGGCGGGCCATCCGGGGCCAGTCTATGGTCCGCGCCTGTCCACCGCCCGAAGACGTGCCCCACAGCCGCGGGAACCAGGCCCGCAGCGCGAAGGCCACGGCCAGCAGCAGCGGCACGAGCAGCAGCAGCAAGGGCAGCAGCGACGCGGCGGGCGTGGCGTCGGCGGCGGCGCGCGCGGGCACGCCGGCGAGCGCCAGCACCATCAGCCCGGCCTTGCGGCCCGGCACCTGGATCACGAACTTGTTGGTTCTCATGTCTCATCCCCTGGGGCAGTGAGTGCCCGAAGCCATTGTCGGCGTCGGGATGGCTGCCTGTCTGTGGCGCTTTTCACGCCATCGCGCGCGCCGCGCCGATCCGTGCGCGCCGCCTGGGGTGGGCCGCGGCATATGTCACGGTCGCTGCGCGCCGCGCGACGTCACCCGGCGTCCTGGCGCAGCAGGCGCAGTACCTCGTCGCCGTACCTCTCCAGCTTGGCGGCGCCGATGCCGCTGATGGCCAGCAGTTCCTCCGGGGTCCGCGGTGCCTGCCGGGCGATCGCCGCCAGCACGGCATCGTGGAAGATGACGTAGGGTGGCAGGTCCTGTGTCCGCGCCACCTCGGTGCGCCAGACGCGCAGCGCCTGCAGGCGCTGCTGCGCGGCGGCATCCAGGCCGTCGGCCGCTGGCGCGGCAGTCGCGCGCGGCTTGCGCGGGCGCCGCGCCGCCGGCGTGGCGGCGCGGCCGGCGCGCAGATGCACCGGCTGCTCGCCGCGCAGGATGGGTCGCGCGGCCGGCTGCAGGCGCAAGGTGTTGTAGGCCTCGGCATCGACGCCCAGGGCGTCCTGCGCGATCAACTGGCGCAGCACGCCGCGCAGCTGCACCTCGCTGTAGTCGCGCCCCAGGCCGAAGGTGCTCAGGCCCTCGTGGCCGAACTGCCGCACCTTGTCGGTTGCCTTGCCACGCAGGATGTCGATGACGTGGCCGGCGCCAAAGCCGATGCCGCTCATCTCGCGCACGCGAAACACGGTCGACAGCAGCTTGCGCGCACAGTCGGTGGCGTCCCAGGTCTCGGGCGGCTGCAGGCAGTTGTCGCAGTTGCCGCAATAGGGTGCCAGGCGCGGCGGCGTGCCAGCGGCGTCCGCCGCCGCATCGGTGGCGGGACGGGGCCGCGACACCATGGTCTCGCCGAAGTAGGCCAGCAGGCGCGCGCGCCGGCAGTCGGTGGCCTCGGCCAGCGCCAGCAGGGCATCGAGCTTGCCGCGCATGACCTGCTTGAACGCCTCCTCGGCCGGGCTGTCGTCGATCATGCGGCGCTGGTTCACCACGTCCTGCAGGCCGTAGGCCATCCAGGCGTCGGCCGGTGCGCCATCGCGTCCGGCGCGGCCCGTTTCCTGGTAGTAGCCCTCGATGTTCTTGGGCAGGTCGACATGGGCGACAAAACGCACGTCGGGCTTGTCGATGCCCATGCCGAAGGCGATGGTGGCGCACATCACGACGCCGTCCTCGCGCAGGAAACGGTCCTGGTTGCGCTGGCGTTCATCGGCCGGCAGGCCGGCGTGGTAGGGCAGGGCCTCGATGCCGTGACCACGCAGCGTCGTCGCGAGTTCCTCCACGCGCCGGCGCGACTGGCAATAGACGATGCCGGCCTCGCCCATGTGCTGCTGCTCGATGAACTGCAGCAGCTGGCGCGTGGCGTCCTTCTTCTCGACCAGGCCGTAGCGGATGTTGGGCCGATCGAAGCTGCTGACGAAGGGCCGCGCGTCCTGAAGCTGCAGGCGCTCCACGATGTCGGCGCGCGTGACGGCATCGGCCGTCGCCGTGAGGGCGATGCGCGGGACCTGGGGCCAGCGCTCGTGCAGGATCGTGAGCTGGCGATATTCGGGCCGGAAGTCGTGCCCCCACTGGCTCACGCAATGCGCCTCGTCGATGGCGAACAGGCCGAGCTGGCCATGCGCCGCGAGCGTGTCCAGCAGGCCCAGGAAGTGCGGCGTGGTGACGCGCTCGGGCGCGGCATACAGCAGCGTGAGCTGGCCGGCCAGCAGACGCTGCTCGATGTCCTCGGCCTGCTCCCAGTCCTGTGTGGAATTGAGAAACGCGGCCGCCACGCCGAGCTCGCGCAGCGCGCCCACCTGGTCGTGCATGAGCGCGATCAGCGGCGAGATCACCAGCGTCACGCCGCGGCCCTGGCGCTGGCGCACGATGGCCGGAACCTGGTAGCACAGGCTCTTGCCGCCGCCGGTGGGCATCAGCACCAGGGCGTCGCCACCAGCGCTCACCCGGTCGATGATGGCGGCCTGCTGGCCACGGAAGGCCTCGTAGCCGAAGACCTCGCGCAGGATGGCCAAGGGTTGCACGGGCGGAGCGGGGGGACCAGACACGGAAGACGGTGACAAAAGCGACCATTGTCCCCGAACGCCACGGGGCGACCGACAGGTACCCGATGGCGTGAAACACTACACTCGGTCGCATGCCCCTGCCCGCCTACACCCGTGCCCGCGAACTGCCCGAGATCCTGCGCCAGCGCCTGGTCATCCTGGACGGCGCCATGGGCACCATGATCCAGCAGCTCAAGCTGTCGGAAGCTCAGTTTCGCGGCACGCGCTTCCAGGATTTCGGGCGCGACGTCAAGGGCAACAACGAGCTGCTCAACCTGACCCAACCCGGGCTGATCGGCGACATCCACGAAAAGTACCTGGCCGCCGGCGCCGACATCGTCGAAACCAATACCTTCGGCGCCACCTCCATCGCCCAGGCCGACTACGGCATGCAGGATTTGGCGCGCGAGATGAACGTGGCCGCCGCGCGCCTGGCGCGCGCCGCCTGCGACAAGTTCAGCACGCCCGAGCGGCCGCGCTTCGTCGCCGGCGCCCTGGGCCCGACGCCCAAGACCGCCAGCATCAGCCCCGACGTCAACGACCCGGGCGCGCGTAACGTCGACTTCGAGCAACTGCGCGCGGCCTACCTGGAGCAAGTCGAGGGCCTGGTCGAGGGCGGCGCCGACCTGCTGCTGGTGGAAACCATCTTCGACACCCTGAACGCCAAGGCCGCGCTGTTCGCCATCGACGAGTTCTTCGAGGCCAGCGGCGAGCGTCTGCCGATCATCATCAGCGGCACGGTCACCGACGCCTCGGGCCGCGTGCTGTCGGGCCAGACCGTGACCGCCTTCTGGTACAGCGTGCGCCACGCCCAGCCGCTGGCCGTCGGCCTGAACTGCGCCCTGGGCGCGGCGCTGATGCGCCCCTACATCCAGGAGTTGGCCAAGGTGGCCCCCGACACCTTCATCAGCTGCTACCCCAACGCCGGCCTGCCCAACCCGATGAGCGACACTGGCTTCGACGAAACGCCCGAGGTCACCAGCCGCCTGCTGCACGGCTTTGCCGCCGAAGGCCTGGTCAACATCGTCGGCGGCTGCTGCGGCACGACGCCGGAGCACATCGGTGCCATCGCGCGCAGCGTCGGGCCGCTGGCGCCACGGGGCGTCAAGGCGGCGGGGTTTTATCGCAAAGCGGCGGCCGAAGCCTGACCAGGCCCCGTTCGCGGCGCCAAGTACGCCCCAAGAAACTAACGACTTACGAAGCGTCTTCTTGGGGGCCTCTCAGATACCAGTTGGCGCCCGGCTCTCTTGAGAAAACACGTTCATTCACCCGAGAATCAACGACGCGGGAGTCTTGTTCGGCATGAGTGGTTGACGCGCCGGTCGATGTTGATGCGCCCGCCTGTAACCCGCCCGCGATGCGGCGGGACCATTTTTTCGTGCGCGACTGCCTCCACGCGACGCCCCACTTGAAAGCCGTCCGCCGGTAAACGATACTGCGTCGAGTCTCGAATAAGCCATACCACGCCGATCCGCGATCCGGAGCAGCGTGAGGCGATCTTCGTCAACCGGCGACGCTGCATCATGAGACAAATCTACTGCCGATTTCGCAAGACACCACCGCGATTCACGGGCATCTTGTTGTTGTCCTTGTCGTGCACGATGCCGGGCATCGTTGGCGCCGCAGAATGCGACACACGATTGCAGCCGATTGAGCACCCGATGGCCCTGGCCTATCGTGATCGCGGCGATCATTGTGATGGTCTGTACCGGCAACCGGTCGCGACGACGGGACTTCGCATCATCGGCTTTCAGGCCAACAGGATTCAAAGCACAAATGCCAATGGGATCGGCATTCATGTCGAAGCACCGGGGCTGAAGAGGTTGACCATCGAGTCACTTCGGCGCCGACAGTACTACCGTTTCGACAAGAATCTGCCGGAGAAGGACTACTACTACGCCTTCGATCTGGTGAACCATCCGGCAATCAAGCTTGAACCGGACGAGATCGCGGCGCGAGTCTGCCTGGAACGTTGCGAAACCATGGAGCCCGTCCTCGCTCCGGTGTCGTTTTCGATCCCTGGCGGTAGTCGTCCCGATCAACCTTTCATCACGCTGCAAGCGACCGAAGATCTGACGATGATGCGCGTCGAGATCAGGGCTTCGAACGGCGCCGTTCTGCTCAGCAAAGACGTGCTTCAGGACCGCAACTGGCCCGCTTGGAGGCCTGCGGTGATTCCGTTGGCTGACTTTTTCGCTCAAGCACCTCAGCTGACGCTGCGGGTTACCGCGCGGGGTCGTGGCCTGGGACAAGTCGACGCGGTCGCCGCCACGCTCCTTTCGTCGGCCCGATAGGGCGTGCGCGTGCGATCGCCATCACCCACACCGCGCCGCCTGCGCAAGCGGCTTCGCAGCCTCCGCTACAGCGGAGCGGCGCCACCGGCGCCTGGCTTTCTTCTCGACTCTCGCCGTGCCGTCGAGATTGTGGCGCTGCTGGGGGTGGGGGTTGTTCTGGCTTCCTCGGCCGCCTTTGTACCCTGCCCTGGAGTCCAGTTCTCGATGACCGTCAGGACGACGGGCTTCGAGGTCCGTATCGGGGCCAATGGGGACACCGGCCGCATCCGCGGCCTGCTGGCGCGCAAGGTGTCGTGGGAACAGTCGGCGAGGCAGAAGGCGTCGTCGAATGACGTGCTTTCTCCGAGCGCCGGCGAGGAGGAGCATGTGACCGAAGCGGTCGATGCGCCTGCGGGCGATGTCGTGGAACTCGCCGAACTCGCCGTGCCAGATCGATCACGACTTGAAATTCAACTCTCCACCGATCGGTTGCGCAGGCAATTTCTGGATCTCGAGATCGAAGCGCCACCGGATAAACCGTCGACGATGGTGCTCGTTGGTCCAGCGGATGCAGTCGGTACCCGTCCGGGATTCGCCTCTGGGGTGCCGAAGTATCGATTCTTTGAGCCAGAATTAATGGCGGATTCAACGGTTCCGCTACGCATCGCCGGCGTGGGTCTGACGGCCCAGGTACCTGTCGTGAATGCGTCCTATGCGGTTAGCCGCATCAAGGGGGGCACTGTTCAGTTCATCTACATGAACCGGCCGGTGGGCTCCCAGACCCTCGGCCATGGAGATTTCCTGCGCTTTGAGGGGCTTGACGCGGAACTCACGGCGCTAGAGATCGACGGTGATGCGCTCGCGCTGCGCATCTTTGGCACCGCGCGTGACGTGAAGTTCGGGTCCGGCGCTGCCGTCTCATCCATTCATCCGAGCCTGTTCGATGGACTGGCGGCGCAACCTTGGCTGGGACCAACACTGGGAACGATGACCGGGCTGGCGCTGGCCTGGTTCGGGGTGCTCGCTGGACTCGGCTCCCGCCCTCGTTCACCGGATTGATTCGTACTCTACGTTTCGGTAGCCCTGCACGGTGTAGACGCCCCGCGACGGAACGCGCTGCATGACCTGGCGCCGCCAGCATTGGCGATAACCGCCGTCCGGCTTCCAGTTAGCAACGCCACGCAATTCCTCGCAGTGGCCGAGACCGAAGCCGGATCCCATGAAGCGGTACCACACCAGTTCGTCCGCATCCTTGGAGACGCGCATCAGGCCGTAGCCGGTCGGGGCGTTGTCACCTGCCACGGAAAACGTCATCACGTACAGATGATCGTCGTTCACGGCTAGCGGCTTCACGATCGTGGCCTCCTGAAACTGCATGTACCACCCCGCCGATTTGATCACGAGTCGAGAGGGAAGGTTGGCGATCAGCTTGCACCAGTCGTAGTCGGTCGAGCGCACGGGCGCGCACGGCGTCGCCCTGGCACTTCTGTCGAGGCCGTTCTGGCTGGGTATGGATAGCCCGAATCGTGACGCCAACTCGCGCTGCATCTCGTGCACCTCCTGCATCTGCTCGCTGGCCTTGTAGGTGCCGGGAGGAACGAGCTCCGTCGTGGTGAGACCTGCACGCACCATGCCCGTCACGAGCGCCTTTTTCTCTGCCTCGGAAACCGAGATCCGACTCAGTGCCCCCAGTGGGAACAGAAAATACGGCATGCTGAATTCTTGGCCCCACAGCTCGTCGTACATGTAGGGCGTCGCTCCCGCGTTCAGCAGCGCCACCGCAAGGGCGCTGTTGTTCTGGCCGATAGCGGCACGCAGCAGTGGGCGCTGACGGCCGTCAACAGTGACCAAGCGGTTCGGATCGAAACCGCTCGCGACCAGTTTGTCCAGCCAAGCCAGGGCGACGTCGCTTCGGAGATTCGACGAAAACGCCTTCAACGTCTCGGGCTCGTCCAGGAGCATGCCGACGATCGCCACGGCCGATTTGTCCGGCGCGAATCGTGTGACGGCCTGATCATCTCTTGACCTCAGCGCGGCCCGCAGTCCGGCCTCGAAGTCCTGCGGTGAAGCAATCCTTGTCTCGCCATGCGTGATCGAAAACGGCAAACCCGCGCTGCGCAACTGGGTCGCGATGACGGACAGCTTCAGCACCGTGATCACATAGCGATCATCGTTCAGTGCAATGCCGATGATGCGGTCGCTGGCGTCCACAGCTACGCCGCCGGATACGCCTGGGCCCGCCTCGGGCGAGTTGATGCGAACGCTGTTTCCCTGGTCTGCGGTGACCATCTGGTTGCGCGACGTCGTGCTCCACTTGCCACCTGCAGTCTGCCCGATCAAGGCCACCCGCTCTTCGAGTCTGACGGGGTCATCAAGGCGACCGACGGGAATTTTGGTTGCGAGGTCGAGTTCATCATGTGGCTGTCGCGGGTCTACCGCAATGACGGCAAGATCGAGATCCTTGCCGAAGTTATTTGGCAAGACACGGCCAGGAGCCAAGACATCGGGGGAATCGAAGAACCGCAGTTCGAGCTTGTTGACGCCAACCGTATCGGTGTGTGTCACGTGCTTCGCCGTCACGACCAGCGGCTCGCCGGTACGCAGCCGGCCGACGACGAGTCCCGCGCCCTTTACGGCGGCTCCCGACGGCGTGCGCCCTTCAATCATTACGACCAGCCGCGCCGGATCGACGCCCTGATTCTGCGCAAGACCAGATTGCATGGTCAGGACACCGAGCGCAAGCCCAAACAGGAAAACGCGCAAGTGCATGAGGAACTTCCAGTCGCCGACAGAGACGCATGATAGGGGTGCCGTGATCGCTCGGCAAGCGCGGCAAGTTACCTCGGAACCCAGCATGCTGACACAGTGGAATGGCCTTGCTGACCTGTAGGCGCGCTGCCCCACCCGTAATCAATTTCGACTGGTTCGGGCGTCCGCACCTCGCCAGCCATCGGGCAGGACACCAGAGGGTCAATGATGACTGGAGCGGCGCCGGCCAGCGCTGCGCCTTGTCGACCGAGATCAGGCCATAGGGGACCAGCCGCCTGCTGCACAAGTTCGCCGCCGAGGGCCTGGTCAACTTCGTCGGCGGCTGCTGCAGCACCACGCCCGCGCACATTGGCGCCATCGCGCAAAGCGTGGCGCCGCTGGCGCCACGGGGCGTCAAGGCGGCGGGGTTTTATCGCGAAGCGGCCTGAAATTAAAGGTCAAATCGGTCTCTGGCGCTCACTGCACAAGCGCCAACAGCTCTCTAATTCATAGTATTCAATCGCGCCGCAGCAGCACCGCGCCGATCGCCACCACCACGCTCAGCATGGCCGCAAGGTCCTGCCAGCTCGGCCATTCGCCGACGATCAGCGGCGCGCTCAGCACGCCCACCAGCGGCACGGCCATCACGCTCATGGCGCTGGTCGATGCGGGCAACTGGCGTGCCAGGGCAAACCAGATCACCTGCGCCGCGCCGTAGTTGATCAGCACCGACCAGACCAGGCTGGCCCAGACCGGCAGGCTGAACGACCAGGCCTGCGGCGGCTCGAGCCAGACGGCCAGGCCCTGGATCGCCAGCGCCGACCACAGCATCATCCAGATCACCAGGGTCTCGGCCGGCAGCGTCAGGCGGGCGCGGCGCATCCAGATCGTGCCCAGGGCCCAGCAGAAGGCGGCGCCCTGCATCCAGGCGATGCCGGCGGGCCGGCCGGCCAGTTGCGCGAGCTCGTTCCACAGCAGCAGGGTGATGCCCAGCAGCACGGCGCAGACCGCCAGCAGCAGGCGGCCGGTGAGGCGTTCGCGATAGAACAGCACCGACAGCAGCACCGTCCACACCGGCATGGTGAAGCCCAGGATGGCGGCGCGCCCGGCCGGCAGGTGCGCCACGCCGACGATCGACAGCGCGTGCCAGCCCAGGATGTTGGGCAGGCCAAGCACCAGCACGTCGCGCCACTCGGCAACGCCGCGCGGCCACAGGCGCAGGCCGAGCGCGCCGAACCACAGCGCCAGCGCCAGCGCGCCCAGCCCCATGGTGAGGGCGCGAAAATGCAGCGGCTCGAGCTCGCGCAGCGCCAGCTTCATGATCGGCCAGTTCAGGCCCCACATCAGGGTCAGCAGCACCAGGCCGATGAGCTGGCGCCGGGTCACGGTGGTCATCGGCGCGAGCTTACGGCAAGGCCGGCGAAGCCACGTGGGCCGGCGATGGGGCCGACACCCGTGCGGACGCGCGCTCGAATGACGAAATGACCGCGCTGCGCCTCGATGACGCGCCTGGCGGCGGATGAGGGATCGAGGTCATTTCGTCACCTGATGCGCAACGAAACCCGGTGGCTTCGGTTTGCCGCGCTGGGCCAGCACAAGCCAGCCGCGGCGCCAGCGCGCGCTGCGCGGCGGCGGGGCGATCCAGCAGGGGCGCCTGCTCTCACGGCGCCGTTTCGCTCCCGACTGCCCGGCCCGATGGCCGCGCCGCCCTCGACGCGCCCAGGCCGGACGCGGATCGGGTGTCGTCATGCCGGCGGCGCCCGGCGGTCAGCCGGCGCCAGCTTTCATGATTCGAACACCGGCCCGGTTCAAGGTGCCGAGTCAGAAATCCCCCAGGCTCAGGCCGACCGAGAACACCGTGCTGCGGAAGTTGTAGTCGAGCAGGCTGTCGCCGTAGCCATGGAACAGGGCGGTGTAGAGGCGCAGGCTGGAGAAGCTGTTGCCCCAGCCGTCGCCGATCGAACGCGTCCATTCGACCCGGCCCGAGCCGCGGCGCCCGCCGAGGCCGCTGTAGGTGACGCGCAGATTGTTGCGCGCGTCGATGTTCCAGCCCAGCGTCAGGTCGCCGCGACCCAGGTAGCGCGTGATGTCGGGATTGTTGTCCTTGTCGCGACGCTCATGCAGGCGCTGCCACAGCCGCAGCTGCAGGTCGAGGCGGTCGCCGTGCTCAAAGCCGGCCATCAGGTAAGCGCGGTTCCAGCTGCGCGACAGCGGATCGCTCTGCCCGTTCGACTGGTGTGCCAGCCCCAGGCCCGAAAAGCGCCAGAGCCAGCCGCCCGGCAACTTGAGCGTGGTCGGGTAGATGTAGATCAGCTCGGGCAGGTGGTCGGTGTTGCGAAACGGTCGCGACAGCCCGCTGTTGAACACCTGCCAGTTCGACTGCTGGGTGTAGGCGGCCCAGAGCGAGTCGCGCAGCGTGCCGCCCGCCGGCGTCAGCAGGCCGGAGGCCAGCTTGGTGCGCACCGAGAGCGACAGCCGCATCTCGCGCTGGCCATACTCGATCGGCGTGGTGGCGCTGTTGGCCGGATTGGGCGAGGTCGGCATGCGGTTGACGTGGTCGGCAAACGCCACCGACGCCGTGGTCGGGCGGAAAGCGCGCAGGCCGAAGGTCGGGCAGCTCGAGCCCGACTCCAGCTCCCAGAAGCGCGACAGCTCGGAGAACTGCCGGTCGCGGCAACCCTGCTCGAGGCCGACGCCGACGATGCCGGCCGAGCCCGAGAGCGTGCCGCCTTGCTCGGGCTCGGGCTGCGCCGTGGCCAGCGCCTGCGCCACCTCGCCGCGCACGGCGGCAGCCTGCGCGCTCGCCGCTTCGTTGCGCGTGGGCGAGTTCTCCACCGAGCGCGCCTTCTCCTCGATCGCGCTGATCAGTGCCTGTTGCTGGCGCGCCCAGTCGTCGAAGCAGGCCAGGCGTGTCGCGTCGGGCTGCGCCATGCAGGCCTGCCAGGCGGTGGTGGATTCGACCTCGCGCTCGATCCGGCGCGCCGGATCGGCCGCCTGGGCGGCGGACAGGATCGGCAGGGCGACGAGGCCGAGCGCGGCCAGGGAGATCAGGCGGGGACGGCGGAGAGGATGCATGGGATGAGAGCGAACCAGGCGGGCGCCGCTGGGCGGCGTGGGGTGCGGCAACCGACGGACAAGGAACACGAACGGAATTGTGGGGCTTGCCACCACTGGCCTGCATCCGGATGTGTCCGACGCCGACGCAGCGCGAGGCTTGGTTACAGTGCTGCACCATGGCGAGCCCGTCCCCCTTGCTGTTCTCGTTCCAGGGCCCGTGGCGGCGCGTGTGCTACGTCACGCTGTACGAGCTGCTGGCAATCGCCTTCGTCACCGCAGTGCTGATGGTCGCGGGCGAAGCTGCGACCAGCGCGGGCGGCCTGGCCGCCGGAAGTTCGGCCATTGCGGTCGCCTGGAACCTGGTGTTCAACGCCCTGTTCGAGCACTGGGAGGCGCGCCAGCGCGTGCGTGGGCGCAGCCCGGCCCGGCGCGTGGCGCACGCGATCGGCTTCGAGGGCGGGCTGCTGCTTTGGCTGGTGCCGTTCTTTGCCTGGTGGCTGGGCGTGAGCCTGTGGCAGGCCCTGCTGATGGACCTGGGCCTGCTGCTGTTCTTCCTCGTCTACACCTACGTCTTCACCTGGATGTTCGACCGCCTGTTCGGCCTGCCCGCCGCTGCGGCGTGAAGCGGAGCCCTCCGCGGCGGAACCCGCCGTGCGGAGTCGCGCCCCCTCGGCACGGTGCGGCCGCCGGGCGGTCCCAGGACCTTCTCCGGGCGCAGTGCAGCGCGAGGGCTTCATGCCGGGAGCACCGCCGCGGGCACGCGGCGAACCGGCCGCCGGACCCGCGCCACGCTTGACCGGCTGGCGGACGGACAAGGAGCGCGGCATGCGACGGATCGACGCGCCCAGGGGCGGCGTGCCGGGCTGGCTCCTGCGCGGCAGCCTGGTGCTGCAGATCGCCATCGGCCTGCTGGCGGGCCTGGTGCTGGCGCCGCCGGGCCACATCGGGGAGGTGCTGCGCAAGCTGCTGCTGAGCGCGGCCGACAACCCGGCGTCGGCGCCGCTGAACGCCAATGACATCGGCATCCTGGTCTGGGGCGTGTGCCTGGGACTGTGTCTGCGGCGGGCCAGCGCGGGCACGCGCGCGGTGCTGAGCGAGCGGGCCGACGGACTGGTGAAGCTGGTGCATGCGGTGATCCGCACCGCGCCGCTCGGCCTGTTCGGGCTCATGGCGGCGACCATCGCCAGCACCGGCCTGTCGGCGCTGGCCGAACATGCGCGCCTGATCGCCGTGCTGCTGGGCTGCATGGTGTTCGTCGCGCTGGTGGTAAATCCGCTGATCGTGTTTCTCATCATGCGCCGCAACCCGTTCCCGCTGGTGTTCACCTGCCCGCGCGAGAGCGGGATCACCGCCTTCTTCACGCGCAGCTCGGCCGCCAACATCCCGGTGAACCTGGCGCTGTGCGAGCGGCTGGGCCTGCGCGAGGACACCTATTCGGTCTCGTTCCCGCTGGGCGCCACCATCAACATGGCGGGCGCGGCGGCCACCATCACCGTGCTCACCATGGCGGCGGTGCAGGCCCTGCAGATTCCGGTCGACCTGCCGACCGCCTTCCTGCTGAGCGTCATGGCCTCGATCGCGGCCTGCGGCGCCTCGGGCGTGGCCGGCGGCTCGCTGCTGCTGATCCCGCTGGCGGCGAGCCTGTTCGGCACCTCCAACGACGTGGCCATGAAGGTAGTGGGCGTGGGCTTCATCATCGGCGTGTTGCAGGACTCGACCGAAACCGCGCTCAACTCGTCCACCGACGTGCTGTTCACCGCCGCCGCCTGCGACGCCATGCGCCGCCTGCCGGCCGCCGAGGTGGCGGGCGCCTGACCCCGGCCCTGGCCGCGCGCGGAAACGCCTGCCTCACTATCATCGCGCCATGCTTGAACTGAACGACATCCGTGCCGCCGCCGAGCGCCTGCAGGGACAGATCCTGACCACGCCCTGCGTCGAATCGCGCACGCTGTCGCAGCTCACCGGCACGCAGCTCTTCCTGAAGATGGAGAACCTGCAGTTCACCGCCTCCTTCAAGGAGCGCGGCGCCTTCAACAAGCTGGTGCAACTGTCGGCGGACGAACGCCGGCGCGGCGTCATCGCCATGAGCGCCGGCAACCATGCCCAGGGCGTGGCCTACCACGCCGAGCGGCTCGGCATCCCCGCCACCATCGTCATGCCCAGCTTCACGCCGGGCGTGAAGGTGGCGCGCACGCGCGGCTTCGGCGCGCGCGTGATCCTGCACGGTGACTCGCTCGAGGCAGCCTCCAGCCATGCCCGCGCACTGGCCGAACGCGACAACCTGGTGTTCGTCCACCCCTACAACGATCCCGCCATCATGGCGGGGCAGGGCACGCTGGCGCTGGAGATGCTGGCGGCGCAGCCGAATCTCGACACGCTGGTGGTGCCGGTGGGCGGCGGCGGCCTGATCGCCGGCATCGCGACGGCCGCCAAGGCCCTCAAGCCCGAGCTGCGTGTCGTCGGCGTGCAGACCTGGCGCTTCCCCGCAATGGTGAACGCGGTGCAGGGCACGCATCACCCACAGGGCGGCAGCACGATTGCCGAGGGCATCGCCGTCGGCGCACCGGGGCCGCTGTGCACCGAGGTGATTCGCGCGCGCGTGGACGAGCTGCTGCTGGTCGACGAGGGCGACATCGAGCAGGCCATCGTGCTGCTGCTGGAAATCGAGAAGACGCTCGCCGAGGGCGCCGGTGCCGCAGCGCTGGCGGCCCTGATGCGCTACAAGGAAAGCTTCGCGGGCCGCAAGGTCGGCATGGTGCTGTCGGGCGGCAACATCGACCCGCAACTGCTGGCGCAGATCATCGGTCGCGGCCTGGTGCGCTCGGGGCGGCTCATCCGCATCGTCGTCAGCGCGCGCGACGTGCCGGGTTCGCTGGCCCGCATCACCGCCCTGGTGGCCGAGGCCGGCGCCAACGTCGACGAAGTGCACCACCAGCGCGCCTTCACCCTGCTGGCCGCGCAGAATGTCGAGATCGAAATGGTGCTGCAGACGCGCGGCCACGAACACGTGCAGGAGCTGCTGGACAGGCTGCGCGCGGCGGGCCTGGAGGTTCGGCAGGTGACTTGAGGCAACGCTGTCGCCGTGACGGCGCATGCCCTGCCCGACGATGGGATGCGCGGCGCGGGAGGCGCCTGGCCAGTGGGACAAGTCCCGGGACGCGAACCCGCGCGGGCGCAGCGAACTGCACGGCCAGGCCTGGCGGGCGCCCAAGGCTCGGCAGGCGGCCGATCGCGCGGCCCCTGACCGCCCCCGGAGCCCTTGACCCCGGATCCGGTACCTGGCACCACACGACAACACCGCCCTGGGCATGCCCGGCCCGCAGGAGCGTCGCGGCCTGAGGAGACGTCGCTCAGCTGCCGCCCAGGCGCGCCCAGATCGTGAACGCGCCGAGCATCAGAAAAATCATGGCGACGATTGCTGCCCCCCGCGCTGCCCGGCTGAAGGTGCCCTCGACCTGCGAGGGGGGCAGCACCGACAGCATGCAGGGCTGACGCAGCAGTGAACCGCCGGGCGCGAGACCAATGCGCCACGGCGCCACCGTCACCTCGCTCGCCGCGACTGGCGTCCCGTCGGCCCGATCGACCTGGCCCAGCACGAACAGGTCGCTGCCCGGCACGATGATCTCCTCTGCATAGCGGTAAGGGTTCTCGCAGTGCAGTTCACCGTTGCGGATGCTGTAGTTGCGGACCTTGCTGCTGCGCCGTGACAGCAGCTCCCCGCGGCGCATCGGTGGATTGCGTTCCTGGGGTTCGGGGCCCGGGCCTTCCCATTCGCGTACCTCGCTCGGCACCACCAGCGAGATTCCCGTGGGCTGAACGGAGCAGCAGAGCAGGCCCTCCGCGCACTGGATGGGCTGATCGGATACCTCATGGCGCTGCTCGCGCCAGACTGCCTCCTGACGGACTTCCCGCTCGCCATCACTGTCACGCCGCTCGGTGAACTCGATGCCGGCTTCCCAGATGCGGATCCGCCACCATACGCAAGGCCGACCCGTAAACGGCGACTCCAGCATGGGGCCCCGGGCCTTGCCCTGCACCAGATGGTAGCCGGGCGTCAGGTTCGCCATGGCCACCGGTTGCTGGTGCCGCAGCGGTCGGGAGATCCAGAACGCACCCGCGGCCATCAGCGCGAACACCGCTCCCATGATGATCGCGACCGCCAGCACAATGACATACAGATCGTGGTCGAAGCCGCGCACCCAGGCGACAACGGTTTGCAGCAGCGCGCCGGGATCAAGCGTCTGGAGCCATTCCATCCTGAACCCTCCCTGATTTCCTGCGGGAATGTGTGGCCGCGCGCATGTCGCATGCCAGCATCCCGCTCGCAATTGCGTGCCGCATGTTCCGGCTGCCATTGTGTGCAGCGCTGGACAGGGCGGCAAGCCCAGGCCGGCGTGCTGCGCATGGGCGTCACGCCGCACGTCTTTTGCCGCGACGACCTACAATCCCCGCCATTCCCCAAGGAGCGTTGCAGCGGGCTGGTGCGGTGACCAGCGCGTCAGGCTTGGGGCTCCATCCAGACATTGGTCAACGGCGCTCACCTGATTCCTGTACCCAGGTGAGAGCATGAGTCCCGCCACCGCCATTCCCCCGATGCGCCTTGCCGGCCTGGAGCCGCTGACGATTGGCGAGGGGTCGCTGTTCGTCAACATCGGCGAGCGCACCAACGTCACTGGCTCGGCCGCGTTCAAGCGCCTGATCCTGGCCGGCCAGTACGGCGAGGCACTGGCCGTGGCGCGCCAGCAGGTCGAGAACGGCGCCCAGATCATCGACGTCAACATGGACGAGGCGATGCTGGACGGCGAAGCCGCGATGGTCACCTTCCTCAAGCTGATCGCCAGCGAGCCCGACATCGCGCGCGTGCCGGTGATGATCGACAGTTCCAAGTGGAGCGTGATCGAGGCCGGGCTGCGCTGCCTGCAGGGCAAGGGCATCGTCAACTCGATCTCGATGAAGGAGGGCGAGGAGGAGTTCAAGCACCACGCGCGCCTGCTCAAGCGCTACGGCGCCGCCGCCGTGGTGATGGCGTTCGATGAAAAGGGCCAGGGCGACACCTTCGAGCGGCGCATCGAAATCTGCCAGCGCGCCTACCGCATCCTGGTGGACGAAGTGGGCTTCCCGCCCGAGGACATCATCTTCGACCCCAACATCTTCCCGATCGGCACCGGCATCGAGGAGCACGCGAACTACGGCGTCGACTTCATCGAGGCGACGCGCTGGATCAAGGCCAACCTGCCGGGCGCCAAGGTGTCGGGCGGGGTCAGCAACGTGTCGTTCAGCTTCCGTGGCAACGACCCGGTGCGCGAGGCCATTCACACGGTGTTCCTGTACCACGCGATCCGGGCCGGGCTGGACATGGCGATCGTCAACGCCGGGCAGATCGGCGTCTACGACGAACTCGACCCCGAGTTGCGCGAGCGCGTCGAGGACGTGGTGCTGAACCGCCGCGCCGACGCCACCGAGCGCCTGCTGGAGATCGCCGAGAACGCCAGGGGCGCGGCACGCGACGACAGCAAGCGGCTGGAGTGGCGCGGCGGCAGCGTGCAGGAGCGCATCACGCACGCGCTGGTGCATGGCATCACCGACTTCGTGGTCGAGGACACCGAGGAGGCCTACCGGCAGATCATCGCCCAGGGGGGCCGGCCGCTCGGCGTGATCGAGGGGCCGCTGATGGAGGGCATGAACGTGGTCGGCGACCTGTTCGGCGCCGGCAAGATGTTCCTGCCGCAGGTGGTGAAGAGCGCGCGCGTGATGAAGCAGGCCGTGGCGCACCTGCTGCCCTACATCGAGGCCGAGAAGGCGGCGCTGCTGGCTGCGGGCGGCGAAGTCCGGTCGCGCGGCAAGCTGGTGGTCTGCACCGTCAAGGGCGACGTGCACGACATCGGCAAGAACATCGTCACCGTGGTGCTGCAGTGCAACAACTTCGAGGTCACCAACATGGGCGTGATGGTGCCGGCGCACGAGCTGCTGGCCAAGGCCAAGGAAATCGACGCCGACGCGGTGGGCGTGAGCGGCCTGATCACGCCCAGCCTGGAAGAGATGCAGCACGTGGCCAGCGAGATGCAGAAGGATCCGTGGTTCCGCGAGCGGCAGATCCCGCTGCTGATCGGCGGCGCGACTACCAGCCGCGTGCACACGGCCGTGAAGATCGAACCGAAGTACGACGGCCCGGTGATCTACGTGCCCGACGCCTCGCGCAGCGTGCCGGTGGCGCAAAGCCTGCTGGGCGAACAGCGCGAGAGCTTCATCGCCGAGACGCGCGCCGACTACGCGCACCTGCGCGAGCTGCACGCGCGCAAGAAGAAGCAGCCGATGTGGACGCTGGCGCAGGCGCGCGCCAACAAGACGCGCATCGACTGGACGCACTACACGCCGCCGGTGCCGAAGTTCATCGGCCGGCGGGTGTTCGAGCACATCGACCTGGCCGAGCTCGCGCGCGTGATGGACTGGACCCCCTTCTTCCAGACCTGGGACCTGGCCGGCCACTACCCGGCGATCCTGAGCGACCCCGTGGTGGGCGAGGCGGCGACCCGGGTGTACCAGGACGCGCAGAAGATGCTCAAGGACATCATCGAGCAGCGCTGGCTCACCGCCAACGCCGTGGTCGGCTTCTGGCCCGCCAACACCGTGCGCGACGACGACATCGAATTCTACGCCGACGAAGCGCGCCGCGACGTGGTGCTGACCTGGCATGGCCTGCGCCAGCAGACCGAAAGGCAGGAAGACGCCGAGGGGAAGCTCCGACCGAGCCGCTGCCTGGCCGACTTCATCGCCCCGCGCGGCGCGGACGGGACGCCCGTGCGCGCCGACTACATCGGCGCCTTTGCCTGCACCGCCGGCATCGGCGCGAAGGAGCGGATCGCCGCCTTCGTCGCCGCGCACGACGATTACAGCGCCATCATCCTCGAGGCCTTGTCGGACCGCCTGGCCGAAGCCTGCGCCGAATGGCTGCACCAGCGCGTGCGCACCGACCTGTGGGGCTACGTGCCGCACGAGGCCTTCACGCGCGAGGAACTGATCGCCGAGCAGTACCAGGGCATCCGCCCGGCGCCGGGCTACCCCGCCTGCCCGGACCACCGCGTCAAGGCGCCGCTGTTCGAGCTGCTGGGCGCGCGCGAGATCGGCATGGAAGTCACCGACAGCTTTGCCATGTCGCCCGGCGCCAGCGTCTGCGCCTTCTACTTCAGCCACCCGGACAGCACCTACTTTCGCGTTGGCGCGATCGACGACAGCCAGGCCCAGGACCTGGCCACGCGCAGCGGCGTGGCCCTGGCCGAAGTGCAGCGCGCGCTGGCGCCCAACCTGAGCCTGTGAGCCGATCGGGGCGAGCCCGCGCCACGCGGCGCCCCGCCTGCGTCACGCGCACGTGAAGCCGATGGAAGAAGCGCATTCGGTTCGCGGGGTGCTCCCCGCCTCCCGTGGCGTTCCGCGCCCGGAGGGTCCACTTCGCGCACGCGAGCGCGAGCGCGAAAGCGCGGCTGCGGCATGCGCCGCCTGCCACGCACCCCATCTTCCGCCAGCGCCGGGCGCGCACCGGATGGTCATCGGCGGCTGGGTGCAAGGCCGGCGCGAACGACACGCTCCAGACCCAGGGCGGTCCCGGATTCCCGCGCCTGCGCGGATCGTGCTGTCCGCCATCCGGGCTTCTCCCGTGCACTTCGCGTGCTTTCGGGCCCGTTGCGCCCGGCAGTTCCCCGTGCGCGCCAAGGCCACGCCATGCACCGCCCTCCGGCGTGCGCACAAAAGCACCGACAATAGGGCGTTTCATTTCCATGCGCGCCTGCGCGACCCGCATGTCCAACACCATCCTGCAATCCCTTCCCGCCGGCCAGAAGGTCGGCATCGCCTTTTCCGGCGGCCTGGACACCAGCGCCGCACTGCTCTGGATGCGCCAGCGCGGCGCCATCCCCTACGCCTACACCGCCAACCTGGGCCAGCCGGACGAGGACGATTACGACGCCATCCCGCGCAAGGCGCTGGAGTACGGCGCCGAGCACGCGCGCCTGGTCGACTGCCGCGCACAGCTCGCACACGAGGGCATCGCGGCACTGCAATGCGGCGCCTTCCACATCCAGACCGCCGGCGCCATCTACTTCAACACCACGCCCATCGGGCGAGCCGTCACCGGCACCATGCTGGTGAACGCGATGCGGGAAGATGACGTCAACATCTGGGGTGATGGCAGCACGTTCAAGGGCAATGACATCGAGCGCTTTTACCGCTACGGGCTTCTGGCGAACCCCGCGCTGAAGATCTACAAGCCCTGGCTCGACCAGCGTTTCATCGACGAGCTGGGCGGCCGCAAGGAAATGTCGGAATTCATGCAGAACGCCGGTTTTGACTACAAGATGTCAACCGAGAAGGCCTATTCGACCGATTCCAACATGCTGGGGGCGACGCACGAGGCAAAGGACCTGGAGTTTCTCGACAGCAGCATCCGCATCGTGAATCCGATCATGGGCGTCGCCTTCTGGAAGCCCGAGGTCGAGATCCGGCCCGAGGAAGTGCGCGTGCGCTTTGACGAGGGCCAGCCGGTCGCGCTGAACGGCCAGGAATTCACCGACCCGGTGGAACTCATGCTGGAGGCCAACCGCATCGGCGGGCGCCACGGCCTGGGCATGAGCGACCAGATCGAGAACCGCATCATCGAGGCCAAGAGCCGCGGCATCTACGAGGCCCCGGGCATGGCGCTGCTGCACATCGCCTACGAGCGGCTGGTCACCGGGATCCACAACGAGGACACGATCGAGCAGTACCGCATGAACGGCCTGAAGCTCGGGCGCCTGCTCTACCAGGGGCGCTGGTTCGACTCGCAGGCCATCATGCTGCGCGAATCCAGCCAGCGCTGGGTGGCGCGCGCCGTCACGGGCGAGGTCACGCTGGAACTGCGCCGCGGCAACGACTACTTGATCCTGAACACCGAATCGCCCAACCTGACCTACGCGCCCGAGCGCCTGTCGATGGAAAAGGTGGAGGACGCGCCCTTCAGCCCGCTGGACCGCATTGGCCAGCTCACCATGCGCAACCTGGACATCACCGACACGCGTGGCAAGCTGGCGATGTACGCCCGCAGCGGCCTGCTCGAGCTCGGCACCGGCTCCATGCTGCCGCAGCTCGGGCACGCGTCGGACGACGCGCGGTAGGGGTCGGCGCGAACAATCCGTTACCACGACCTGCGGGCAAATCCCGATGGGCGTACCCGTGGTGTGCGGTTACATTTCACCCATCGGTGCCGCGCAGATGGACGCGCACAAGGGGCCGAGGAGACCGACTGCAAGCTGCGATCGACAACAAGACACCAGACCGGATGGCACAAGCACCATCCGCATCCATGCAAGACATGGTTCCGGGGCGCCTGCTGCAGGCGCCCTTTTCATTGCCCGTCGCATCGAACGGCGCTACGCCCGGCGCATCCGGGACATCGCGCTCTTCGCTATCATCCGCATAGCGCCTGGCGCAATGTCTTGCGCTGCCAGGCACTCATGGAAGCCGGCAAGGGTTGGCGACAAGGCGCAGTTCACCGGTACGGTGGACCCACGCCGGGGCCGCGCAACAAGGCCGATGGCTTCTTGGCGGCTCGCCACCAGTGGCTGGCAGCGTGACACCCTGGACCAACAACGACAACAACAACGCGCATGGACCTGCTGATCGTCGCCGCGGCTTCGCTGCTGGCCGGGCTGGTGGACTCGATCGTCGGCGGCGGCGGCCTGATCCTGGTGCCTGCCCTGTTCGCGACCTACCCTGCCGCCGCGCCGGCCACCCTGTTCGGCACCAACAAGAGCGCCTCGGTCTGGGGCACCAGCATCGCCACGGTGCAGTACGCACGGCGCGTGCAGCTGCGCTGGCGCGTGCTCGGCCCCGCGGCACTGGCGGCGCTGGTCGGCTCGTTCTTCGGTGCCTGGGTCGTCACCGTGATCGACCCCGACTTCCTGCGCAAGCTGCTGCCGCTGATCCTGCTGGCGGTGCTGCTCTACACGCTGGCGCGCAAGGACCTCGGGCGCGTGCATGCGCCACGCCACACCGGCCGGCGCGAGATCTGGCTGGCCTGCGCCATCGGCGGCGTGATCGGCTGGTACGACGGCTTCTTCGGCCCCGGCACCGGCAGTTTCTACATCTTCCTGTTCGTGCGCCTGCTGGGCTACGACTTCCTCAACGCCTCGGCCGCCGCCAAGCTGCTGAACGTGGCGACCAATGTCGCCGCGATCGCCCTGTTCGCCGCCAAGGGCCACGTGTGGTGGCAGGTCGGCGCCGTGCTGGCCGTCGCCAACGTGGCGGGCAGCCTGGTCGGCACGCGCCTGGCACTCAAGCACGGCGCGGGCTTCGTGCGCGGGGTGTTCATCGTGGTCGTCGGTGCGCTGATCCTGAAGACCGGCTGGGACGCCTTCCTGCGCTGAGCGCTTCAGCGCGCGCGCCAGGCAGCGATGGCGGCCGGCAGCGAATGCGCCTGCGGCAGCAGCAGGTCGAGCAGGCCGCCCAGCACGACGGCGGCCAGCAGCGCGCCGAGCAGGGGCTTCCAGGTCAGGCGCAGGGCGGCGGCCAGCCAGCCCTCGCGCTCGACCCGCACCACGGTGCGCGCCGCGGTCCACGAGAAAGCCACTTCCAGCGCCACCGCCAACAGGGCCTCGGAGCCGAAGTAGAGCAGCAGCAGCGAGCCGGCACCGAGCAGCGCCGCCAGCACCAGCCCGAATACGGCCAGCACCGGGATCACCACCACCGCGCCCTCGTCGGCGCTGGCGGCCACGTCGAGCGTGCCCGAGGCGGCGTCGCCCAGCGTGGCGCCGTCGGCCAGGGCCTCGAAGGCGCCGCTGGCACCGCCGCCGCCGAAGTCGCCCCCGCCGCCGCTCGCAAGGAGATCGTCCGCGCATCCCGGTTCGCCGCCACCGCTCCAGCC
This sequence comes from Ottowia sp., assembly GCF_035325765.1. GTDB lineage: Bacteria > Pseudomonadota > Gammaproteobacteria > Burkholderiales > Burkholderiaceae_C > Ottowia. The sequence continues at coordinate 15,102 of NZ_DAOKZG010000002.1, read as the reverse complement.
CGGATCGATGTCGGGATTGGCAGCGTCGCGCCGCTCGTCCGGCTGCAGCAGCACGCCGGCCCACAGGCGCAGCAGGCCCAGGTAGACGAGATAGCCGGCACCCAGGGCCAGGGCGTAGCGCAGCGCCAGCGAGGACACGCCCCAGCGCATCAGCAGGGTGGATACGGCCCAGGTCGCGAGCAGGGTGAGCAGGCCCATGAGCCAGCCGTGCAGCCACAGGCTGCGGCGCGAGCGCAACTGGCGCACCAGTTCGCCCTCCAGCACGCGCACGCTGCGGAAGCTGGAACGGCGGGCCGCGCGCCGGCGCCGAGCCGCGCGCGCCTCGGTGCTGCCGTTCACGCCACGACCACCGGCACGCGCGGCGCCAGAGCGCACATCAGCTCGTAGCCGATGGTGCCCGCGGCCTGCGCCACCTCGTCGATCGGCAGCACGGCGCCGCTGCTGGAGTGCCCCCACAGCGTGACCTCGCTGCCGAGCCGCGCCTGCGGCAGCGCCTCGAGGTCGACCGCCAGCATGTCCATGCTGACGCGTCCGAGCGTGCGCGTGCGCACGCCGTCCACCAGCACCGGCGTGCCGGTGCCGGCGTGGCGCGGATAGCCATCGGCGTAGCCACAGGCGACGACGCCATAGCGCAGCGGACGCTCCGCCGTGAAGGTGGAGCCATAGCCGATGCTCTGCCCGGCGTCCAGCGTGCCCAGCGCGATCAAGCCGGCATTCAGGCTCATGGCCGGCTGCAGCCCCCAGTCGGCCGCGCTGTGCAGTGGATGGTCGGGCGATCCACCATAGGCGGCGACGCCGGGGCGCACCCAGTCGGCGCGCACGCTCGCATCCTGGCCGTGGCGCAGGGTGGCCGCGCTGTTGCAGACGCTGCGCTCGCCCGCCAGGCCCTCGGTGACCCGCTGGAACACCGCCCATTGCGCCGCGATGCCGCGCGCGCCATCGGCGTCGGCGAAGTGCGTCATGTGGGTGATCTCGGCCACCTGCGGCAATGCCTGCAGGCGGGCATGGACCGCGCGGTAGCGCGCGGGTGCGAAGCCGAGCCGGTTCATGCCGGAATTGAGCTTGAGGAACACATGGTGCGGCACGTGCGTCTTGTGCAGCGCGAGCCAGTCGACCTGTGCGTCGCAATGCACCGTGTGCCACAGCGCAAGGCGCGAGCAGGTCTCCAGGTCGCGCGGCTCGAACGCGCCTTCCAGCAGCAGGATCGGCCCGCGCCAGCCGAGGGCGCGCACCCGCTCCGCCTCGGCCAGGTCGAGCAGGGCGAAGCCGTCGGCCCCGCGCAGGCCCTCGTAGGCGCGCTCGATGCCATGGCCGTAGGCGTTGGCCTTGACCACGGCCCAGAGGCGCGCGCCCGGTGCCGCTGCGCACAGGCGCGCCAGGTTGTGGCGCAACGCGGCCGTGTGGATGGTGGCCTGGATGGGGCGCGGCATGGCAGGACGGGCAGGAGCAAGGGAGCGCCCATTCTGGCATCCCTACAGGGCAACGCACCCGCGGCGGCCCCTGGGCTGCGTGCTATAACGCCTGCGACTTCGCTCATCTTGTTGCATCACGGCAGTCGTCGTTGGCTCACGCTCCATGAAGCGCGGCTTCTATACCATCATGGCCGCGCAGTTCTTCAGCTCGCTGGCCGACAACGCCCTGTTCGTCGCTGCGGTGGAGTTGCTGCGTGCCGGCGGCACGGCGGAGTGGCAACACGCCGCCCTGGTGCCGATGTTCGCGCTGTTCTACGTCGTGCTGGCGCCCTGGGTCGGCGCCTTCGCCGACTCGCGACCCAAGGGCTGGGTCATGTTTCTCAGCAACGCGATCAAGATCGCCGGCTGCGCCCTGATGCTGTTCGGGGGCCACCCGCTGCTCGCCTACGCCATCGTCGGCCTCGGAGCCGCGGCCTATTCGCCCGCCAAGTACGGCATCCTGACCGAACTGCTGCCGCCGTCGATGCTGGTCAAGGCCAACGGCTGGATCGAGGGCCTGACCATCGCCTCGATCATCCTGGGCGTGCTGCTGGGTGGCCAGCTGGTGGGGCCCGACCTGGCGCCCGGCCTGCTGGCCCTGGGCGTGCCGGGCATCCGCACGCCCGCCGAAGCGGCGATCGCGGCGGTCGCGCTGGTGTACGGCATCGCCGCCATCATCAACCTGTGGATCCCGCGCACCGGGGTGAAGATGCGGCGCCTGCCGCGGCGCGCCATGTGGCTGCTGCTGCCCGACTTCTGGCGCTGCAACCGGCGCCTGTGGCGGGATCTGCTGGGCCAGATCGCGCTGGCCACCACCACGCTGTTCTGGGGCGTATCCGGCAACATGCGCTACATCGTGCTCGCCTGGGCCGCGGTGGCGCTGGGCTATGGCACCACCGACGCCGCCAACCTGGTGGGCGTGGTGGCGCTGGGCACGGCCGCCGGGGCAGTGGCGGCCTCGATGCGGGTGCGCCTGGATCGCGCCACCGCGGTCATCCCGCTCGGCCTGCTGATGGGCGCACTGGTGATGGCGATGGTGCTGGTGCGCGAGTTGTGGGTGGCCGTGCCGTTCCTGATCCTGCTGGGTGCCCTGGGCGGCTACATCGTGGTGCCGATGAATGCGCTGCTGCAGCACCGCGGCTACAACCTGATGGGCGCCGGCCGCTCGATCGCGGTGCAGAACTTCAACGAGCAGAGCTGCATCCTGGCCCTGGGGGCGCTCTACAGCGGCGCCACCGGCGCGGGCCTGCCGGCGTTCGGCGCCATCGTCCTGTTCGGCGCGGTGGTGGTCGCCGTGATGGCGCTGATCGCCCTGTGGCACCGCAGCAACCACCGGCGCTACGCCGGCGACCTCGAACGCCTGCTGGAAATCGCGCGCAGCGACCGACTGCACCGCTGACTTCCATGGACACGTCCGCCCGCCCAGCGCTGCCGGCGCTGGCCCTGCTGTTCAACGCCACGGTCTGGGGCCTGGTGTGGCTGCCGTTCAAGGCGCTGCAGCAGCTCGGCCTGCACCCGCTGTGGGCGACGGCGCTGATCTACCTGGCCGCGCTCGCCGGCCTGCTGCTGTGGCGCCCGCGCAGCCTGCGCCACCTCGCGCGCCAGCCGCATCTGCTGGGCCTGGCGCTGGCCGCTGGCCTGACCAACGTGTGCTTCAACTGGGCCATCACGGCGGGCGACGTGGTGCGCGTGACCCTGCTCTTCTACATGATGCCGGTGTGGTCGATCGCCCTGGCCTGGCCCCTGCTGAACGAGCGGCCTACGCCGATGGCACTGCTGCGCGTGGTGCTGGCCTTGGGCGGCGTGCTGCTGGTGCTGCATCGTCCGGGCACGGCCTGGCCGCTGCCGCGCGAACTCGCGGACTTCCTTGCGCTCGCGGGAGGCTTCTGCTTCGCCGTCACCAACATCCTGGTGCGCCGCTGGCGCGACACGCCCGAGGAAGGCCGCGTGCTGTCGATGTTCCTGGGCGGCCTGACGGTGGCCACGGCGCTGGCCTTCAGCGGCGCCGGCGGCCCCTGGCCCGGCCTGCAGCCGGCCTGGCTGCCCTGGGTGCTGGGCGTCGGGGCGGCCTTCGTCGCGGGCAACCTGGCGCTGCAATACGGCGCCGCGCGCCTGCGCGCCGCCGTGACCGCCCTCATCATGCTGACCGAGGTGCTGATCGCCACCCTCTCGTCGTCGCTGCTCGGCGCCGCACACCCGACGCCGGTGGTGTGGCTGGGCGGCGGGCTGATCGTGCTGGCGGCGGCGCTGGCGGTGCGGCGCGGGTAGAGATCGACCCCCGATGGCGCTGCGCGCGCCCCCTACTTCGGCGCGCGCGCGCAGGCCCAGCCAGGTGGCACCTGGTCGGCCGCCAACGCGCGTGCCAGCGCGTCGCTGCCCTGCTCCTCGGCCAGCCGGTCGGCCGCGGTGTAGAGGATCTGCTCTTCCTTCGGGTTGTGGATCTGCAACTGCTTGAACAGCTCGCGGCAATCGTCCTGCAGCGACTCGGGCGCGCTGCTGGCGGCGCAGGCCGCCCTGAGCTGCTCCAGCAGCGGCCACATCAGGCCGTGCTCGCGCTGCATCACGAACACCGGCATGGTCAGGCCCTCCGCCTCCAGCGGCGGAAACAGCACCGCCTCCTCGGTGTGGATGTGCAGCCGCAGCAGCTCCAGCGCCTCGGCCAGCTCGGCCAGTCCGCCGCTGCCGTCGAAGATGCCCTTGATGCCGCGGTCGATGCGGCGGTGTTGGTCTTCCAGCAATTGCGCGGGGGTGGCGTCGGTCATCCGGCAGGCTCCAGGCAGAACAGGTGCGCCCTCCCAGCGGGGCGCTGGCCGCAACGTAGCACAGGAGTGCAAAGGCCGGTCGCGAGCAGGGCGATCGCGGCCTCTACTTCCCGATGCAGAAGCGCGCGAAGATCACGCCCAGCAGGTCGTCGGCGCTGAACTCGCCGGTGATCTCGCCCAGCGCGTGCTGCGCCAGGCGCAGTTCCTCGGCCAGCAGGTCGAGCGCCGGCTCGGCGTGCAGGTGCGCGGCGGCGTCCTGCAGGTGCGCGCCCGCGCGCGCCAGCGCCTGCAGATGGCGCGCGCGCGCGATGAACAGGCCTTCGCCGCTGCCGCCCTGCCAGCCCGCCAGATCGAGCAGGCGCTGGCGCAGGGCCTCCAGGCCGGCGCCGGTGCGCGCCGACAGCGCCAGGCCATCGGGCGGCACCACGGCATCGGGCGCCAGATCGTGCTTGTTCCAGAGGTGCAGCACCGGCACGCCGGCGGGCAGGCGCTCGGCCAGGCTGCGCGCGATCGCTTCCTCGGCGCGGGCGTAGCCGGCCGCGTCCTGGCGCGTCAGGTCGTGCAGCCAGAGCACGGCGTCGGCGTCCTCGATGTGGCTCCAGGCGCGCTCGATGCCGATGCGCTCGACCTCGTCGCCGGCCTCGCGCAGGCCGGCGGTGTCGATCACGTGCAGCGGCACGCCCTCGATCTGGATGGTCTGGCGCACGACGTCGCGCGTGGTGCCGGCCACCGGCGTGACGATGGCCAGTTCGGCCCCGGCCAGGGCATTCAGCAGGCTGCTCTTGCCGGCATTGGGCTGGCCGGCGATCACGACCTGGATGCCCTCGCGCAGCAGCGCGCCCTGACGTGCCCGCGCGCACAGTGCCTGGAGCTGCTGCTGCAGGCGGGCCAGGCGCCCGCGCACGTCGTGCGCGGCCAGCACGTCGATCTCTTCCTCCGGAAAGTCGAGCGTGGCCTCCACCAGCATGCGCAGCTCCACCAGGGCGTCGCGCAGGGCGTGGATCTCGCGCGAGAAGGCGCCGGCCAGCGAGCGACTGGCCGAACGCGCGGCGGCTTCCGTGCTGGCGTCGATCAGGTCCATCACCGCCTCGGCCTGCGCCAGGTCGAGCTTGTCGTTCAGGAAGGCGCGTTCGGTGAATTCGCCCGGCCGCGCCAGGCGCAGGCGCGGCAGGCGCGGCGTGCCGCGCTCAGGGTCGATTTCGCCCGCGGCCTGCAGGCAGCGCGCCAGCAGCAGTTGCAGCACCACCGGACCACCGTGCGCCTGCAGTTCCAGCACGTCCTCGCCGGTGTAGGAGCGCGGCGCCGGGAAATACAGCAGCAGCCCATGGTCGATGGCGCTGCCGTCGGCCTCCAGGAACGGCCCGTAGTGGGCCTGGCGGGGCGTCGGCAGGCGCCCCGTGAGCGCATGCGCCAGCGGCGCCAGGTCGGCGCCGGAGACGCGCACGATGCCGACCGCGCCGCGACCGGGCGCGGTGGCAATGGCGACGATGGGGTCGCGCGCGGGTGTGGCAGGCGGGCGCAGCATGCGCGCAATGGTAGCCCGGCCAGATGCCAGCGCGGCCTGGCCCGGACGGGCTCCGTCACGCCGGCATCAGTTGTCGATGTCGCTACGCGTCACTCGAATCGAATCGCATGAAACGACACCCCTTCCAAAGGCCGCGGAGCAGGCCATGCCAGTGCACCCGTGACCAGGGTTCCCCTGGGCCGAGCCTGACCAAGCAGGGCAATCGGCTGCGCGTGAGCGCTTGGCCCGGCTGTCATCGAGGCGGCGGGCGCAGCCGGGTTGAACACCCGGCGAGCACGGCAACGACGAGGGCGGCCGGGCCAGGCACTCACCCGAAGGGCCGCAGCCTGAGCCGACGCATGACGGCGTTGCGCGCCTTGCCAAGGCCTCCAGCATTGGCTGCGGCACGCGCCTTGTCCTGCGCCGGCGCAGACTGCGGCGCGCGGTCGATTGCCCTGCTTGGTCAGGCCTTGTGCGTCCCCCTTACAGGGGGATGGAGCGCAGCGACACAGGGGGTGTCACTTGATGGTCGTCCAGATCGCCTGCAGGCGGTCGTCGGCGCGATGCGGCGTGCTCACGCCCTTGCGCATGGCCCAGGGCCGGATCTGGTCGTGCAGCGGCAGGAAGCCGTAGTCGTCCTTCACGATCTGCAGCGCCTCGTGGATCATGGCCGTGCGCTTGGCGTCATCCATCTCGGTCTTGATCTGCTGGATCAGCGCGTCCACCTTGGGGTTGCTGTAGGCGCCGGCGTTGAAGTTGCCGGCCGCGCCCCCCTTCGGGTCGGGCGTGCTGATCAGCGAGTCGAGCGAGTACAGCGCGTCGAAGGTCGCCACGCCCCAGCCCAGCATGAAGATGCTGGTGTCGCGCTTGGGATACTTGAGCGCGTGGATCGACATCGGGTTGAGCTGCAGCTTGGTCTTGACGCCGACCTTGGTCCACATCGCGGTGATGGCCTGGCAGATCTGCTCGTCGTTGACGTAGCGATCATTCGGGCAGTCGAGCTGGACCTCGAAGCCGTTCGGGTAGCCGGCCTCGGCCAGCAGCTTCTTCGCCGCCTCGGGATCGTACTTGGATGCCCGCGCGCCCAGCTCCGGCGTCCAGCCGTTGACCATGTCGGCGATCATGGTGCCGGTGGGCTTGCCCAGGCCACGCATCACGTTGCGCTCGATGGTGTCGAGATCCACCGCCTGGTAGAGCGCCTGGCGCACGCGCTTGTCCTTCAGCGGGTTCTTGTCCTTCACGCTGCCGTACAGCAGCTGGTCGCGCGCCTGGTCGAAGCCCAGGAAGATGGTGCGGTTCTCCGGCCCCTCGACCACCGTGATGTTGGGATCGCGCTTGATGCGCTCGAGGTCCTGCACCGGCGGGTCGACCACCACGTCGACCTGGCCCGAGATCAGTGCCGCCGAACGCGTGGCGGCGCTGGTGATGGGCGTGAACACCACCTCGTCGACGTTGCCCTTGGGCTGGTCCCACCAGGTCGGGTTTGCCTTCAGCGTGGTCTTGGTGTCGGGCTGCCAGGCCACCAGCATGAAGGGGCCGGTGCCGTTGGCGTTGCGCGAGGCGTAGTTCTCCTCCTTGGCGCCGAAGTTCTGCGCCGTGGTGGTCTTGTTCTTCTCGGCCCAGGCCTTGTTCATGATGCGCGCGTCGGTCAGCTCGCGCAGCACCGTCGGGCTGGGGCCCTTGAGGATCAGGTCGACCGTGTGGTCGTCGACCTTCTGCGCTTCCTTGACGCTCTGCACGTAGGCCGTCATGTTGGACGGCGGCGTCATGGCGCGGGTGATGGAGAACACCACGTCGTCCGCCGTCAGCGGCGCGCCATCGTGAAACTTGACTCCCGGGCGCAGCTCGAAGCGCAACTGGGTCGGCGAGATGAAGGTCCACTTGGTGGCCAGCGCCGGCTCGACGTCGTACTTGTCGTTGTAGCGCACCAACGCCTCGTACACCATCTGCTGGTAGGTCAGCGTGGTCTGGTGGTTCTGCGCGTGCGGATCGAAGGTCAGGATGTCGTTGGCGCCGGCCACGCGCAGCGTGGCCGCCCCCACCGGTTGCAGCAGGGCCAGCGCGCAGGCGGCGATCAGTCCCAGCTTGGGCAGCGTGTGTCTCATGGGTCTCCTTCGGTTGTGGATGGATCGAGAACGACCATGGTACACAAGCAGGCGGGCCGCCCCGAGGCGGCCCGCGGCGCCGGTGCAGGCCCGGGGCTCAGGAGAACTTCGGCAAGTGGAACTTGGGCGGCACGCCCATGCGCGTGTTGATCACCCACTGCTGGGCGATCGACAGGATGTTGTTGGTGATCCAGTAGAGCACCAGGCCGGCCGGGAAGAAGAAGAACATGACGCTGAACACCAGCGGCATCAGCCACATCATCTTGGCCTGCATCGGGTCCGGCGGCAGCGGGTTGAGCGAGGTCTGCAGCAGCGTCGTCAGCGTCATCGCGATCGGCAGGATGAAATAGGGGTCGCGCGCCGACAGGTCGTGGATCCAGCCGATCCAGGGCGCGCCGCGCATCTCGACGCTGGACAGCAGCACCCAGTAGAGCGCGATGAAGACCGGGATCTGGACCGCGATCGGCAGGCAGCCCCCCATCGGGTTGACCTTCTCCTCGCGGTACATGCGCATCATCTCCTGCTGCATCTGCTGCGGCTTGTCCTTCAGCCGCTCGCGCATGGCGGTGATCTTGGGATTCAGCGCCTTCATCTTGGCCATGCTGGCGTAGGCCTTGGCATTCAGCCAGTAGAAGGCGAGCTTGAGCAGCACCACCAGGGCCACGATCGACCAGCCCCAGTTGCCGATCACGTGCTCGAGCTGGTCGAGCAGCCAGTACAGCGGCTTGGCGAGGATGGTGAACCAGCCGTAGTCCTTGACCAGTTCCAGCCCGGGCGCGATGCCCTCGAGCATCTTCTCCTCCTGCGGGCCGACGAACAGGCGCGTCGCCACCGTGGCGCTGGCGCCCGGGGCCAGGCTGGCCACCGACGTGATCATGCCGGCCGCGTACAGGTTGCCGCCCGCCTTGCGCGCGAAGTTCTCGCGCTCGATGCCCGAGCCCAGCAGCCAGGCGCTGGCGAAGTAGTGCTGCACCATCGCCACGTAGCCGTCCGGCGCCTCGCGCACGAATTCGGCCTTGTCCTTGGCGATGTCCTTGAAGTCCACCTTCTGGTAGCGCTTCTCCTCGGTATAGAAAGCCGGTCCGGTGAAGGTGGAATAGAAGCTGGTGGCGCCGGGCGCGCTGCTGTCGTCGCGCACCAGCTGCAGGTAGAGCTTGGGCTGCAGCGGCGCGCCGCTGGCGTTGATCACCTCGTGCGCGACGTCCATCACGTAGGAGCCGCGGTGCAGCGTATAGGTCTTGACCAGGCGCAGCCCACCCACGTCGGCCGATTCGAAGCGCAGCACCAGCTGGTCGGCCCCGTCGGGCAACTGGCGCTCGCCCTGGAACGTCATGGGCGTCTTGTGGTTCGGGAACGCGCCGCCGATCAGGCCCGACTGCGCCTGGTAGACGTGCTCGGGACTGGTGTCGAGCAGCACCACCGGCTGGTCCGACTGGCCCTGCTCGGGGTACTTCAGGAACTCGCTGCGGATCACCGCGCCACCCTCGGTGTCGAACACCAGCTTGAGCACGTCGGTGCGCACCTCGATGCGTTCGCGCGGCATGGTGAGCGCGCCTTCGGGCACCGCCTGCGGGCTGGTTGCCGCCGTGGCGGTCGGCATGCTGGGCGCCGTCGTGGCCGGCGCGCCGGCAGCCTGGCCGCCTGCCGGCGCCTCGGCGGTCGCGACCGGGGTGGAGCGCGGAAAGAAGGTGGCCGAGCGCCCGTTGTGCACCTGCCACTGATCCCAGAGCATGATCAGGGAAAAGGCGAAGATCACCCAGAGGATGGTGCGGCGGATGTCGTTCATGTCGGATCGGAGGGGGAGCGGCCGGGCACGCGGTTCACGCCAGGCAGCCGGGAGAACAGGCCAGGCGCCGCGTCAGGCACCGGATCGAGGCCGCCCGCGCACCAGGGGTGGCAGCGCGCCAGGCGGCGCACGGCGAGATAGCTGCCCGCCGCCGCGCCGTGGCGCTCCAGCGCCTCCAGTGCGTAGCGCGAGCAGGTCGGCTCGAAGCGGCAGGCCGAGCCCAGCCACGGCGACAGCAGCAGCCGGTAGCCGCGCACCAGGGTGATCAGCAGGCGCTGCATCATGGCCGGGCCTGCGCCAGCAGCTGCTCCAGCTCGGCGCGCACGGCGCGCTTCAGCGCGCGCGAGCTGGCGCTCGGGAAGGCGTCGACCGGGAAGGCGGCGCGCAGGCGAATCAGGTGGGCGCCCGGCAGCGCCGCCAGCCGGGCTGCCCCCAGCGCATGCACTTGCCGTCGGATGGCGTTGCGCGTCACCGCGCGCCGCGCCCAGCGCTTGGGCACCAGCGCGCCCAGCCAGGGGCCCTGCGACGCCGTCGACCCGTCCGCCGGCACCGGTTCCTGCAACCGGTGCCAGGCAAAGTGCGGGGTGCGCGCCACCGGCCGCTCGGCCAGCAGGGCCTGGAACTGCGCGCGCGTGCGCAAGCGCTGCATGGCGCTCAAAGCGGCATCACGGCGTCGCCACCGGCACCCGGCCATCGGCTGCGCGCAGGCGGGGTTCAGGCGGCCAGGCGCTTGCGGCCCTTGGCGCGGCGTGCGTTGATGACGGCGCGGCCGCCGCGCGTCTTCATGCGCACCAGAAACCCGTGCGTGCGAGCACGGCGCGTCTTGGAAGGCTGGTAGGTACGTTTCATGGTCGTGGTCCCGTCGGTGAATCTGGATCAAGGGGGGTCTTTCGGGTCCGGCGTGCCACCGGCGCCGCGCCGCGGCGTCGCGGCCTCCTCGCGGCCTGATACCCAGACCCCGGCGCCGGCAATCCCGGCGTCCTCGCGTGGCGGCCGTGGCCCAGCCCAAAGAAGGAAAACTCCCGATTATCGCAAATCGCGGCGTCCGCGCCAAGAAGCTGCCGGATGACGGCCCGGGCGGGCGCGATCCGCCGCTCCGGCGCGCGTCCGCGCGCGTGCGATTGCGCTTGTGGACAACTCCCCGGTTCACTACAATGGGCGGCCGCTGGCGTTGCCATTTATCCACAGCGCGCGCCGGGTTCCACCCGCAGCCGTGCAGCCCTTCCTCCCGATGCCCGAAGTCCATCCCAACCTGTGGTCGAATTGCCTTGAATCGCTGGCGCGCGAATTGCCCGAACAGCAGTTCAACACCTGGATCAAGCCGCTCACGGCGCACGCCGATGACCCTGCCGGGCAACTGACGCTGGCGGTGGCCAACCGGTTCAAGCTGGACTGGGTGCGCGCGCAGTACGCCAACCGCATTGCCCGCGTGCTGGAGCAGATCCACGGCGAGCCGGTCCATCTGGAGTTAGTGCTCGCACCCAGGGAAACTCCCTCCAGCACTGGATTCAGGCCGCCCTTGGCGGTCGCAGAGTCGGCGCCAGAACCCGCCCCGGCCAGCGCCGCGCCGGTCCCGCCGGCACCCACCCGGGTCGCATCCCCGACGGCCATGCCACGCAACCGACTGAACAGCGCCCTGTCCTTCGACACTCTGGTCGAGGGCTCGGCCAATCGCATGGCGCGCGCCGCCGCGCTGCACGTGGCGAGCGCGCCGGGCCAGCTCTACAACCCGCTGTTCATCTACGGCGGCGTCGGCCTGGGCAAGACGCACCTGATGCACGCCGTGGGCAACCGGCTGCTGGCGGACCACCCGGACGCGCGGGTTCTCTACATCCACGCCGAGCAGTTCGTCTCGGATGTGGTCAAGGCCTACCAGCGCAAGACCTTCGACGAATTCAAGGAGCGCTACCACTCGCTCGACCTGCTGCTGATCGACGACGTGCAGTTCTTCGCCAACAAGGACCGCACGCAGGAGGAATTCTTCAATGCCTTCGAGGCGCTGCTGGCCAAGAAGTCGCACATCGTGATGACCAGCGACACCTATCCCAAGGGCCTGACCGACATCCACGAGCGCCTGGTGTCGCGCTTCGACTCGGGCCTGACGGTGGCGATCGAGCCGCCCGAGCTGGAGATGCGCGTCGCGATCCTGATCAACAAGGCGCAGGCCGAGGGCAGCACCATGCCCGAGGAGGTGGCCTTCTTCGTCGCCAAGAACGTGCGCTCCAACGTGCGCGAGCTGGAGGGCGCGCTGCGCAAGATCCTGGCCTATTCGCGCTTCAACCAGCGCGAGATCTCGATCCAGCTGGCGCGCGAGGCGCTGCGCGACCTGCTCTCCATCCAGAACCGCCAGATCAGCGTCGAGAGCATCCAGAAGACGGTGGCCGACTACTACAAGATCAAGGTCGCCGACATGTACAGCAAGAAGCGCCCGGCCAGCATCGCCCGCCCGCGCCAGATCGCCATGTACCTGGCCAAGGAGCTGACGCAGAAGAGCCTGCCCGAGATCGGCGAGCTGTTCGGCGGGCGCGACCACACCACCGTGCTGCACGCGGTGCGCAAGATCGCCGGCGAGCGCCAGCAGCTGACCGAGCTGAACCAGCAGCTGCACCTGCTGGAGCAGACGCTCAAGGGTTGATCCCGGATCCGGATCCAGGCGGATGGCACGCGTCCCCCGCCAGCCTGGCGACCGGCTGGAAAAAGCAGCGACAATAGGCGATTTGCCACGCCCTGACCGCGCGCGCGGAACGGGTGTCCGCGGTGCGCGCCGCCGCCCCATTCATTCGGCCCAGAAGACCAAGAGGAAGACATGATCGTCCTGAAGACCACCCAAGACAAGCTGCTGGCTGCGCTTCAGTCCGTGTCGGGCATCGTCGAGCGGCGCCACACCCTGCCGGTGCTGGCCAACGTGCTGCTGAGGAAGAACGGCAGCACGCTGCAGTTCACCACCAGCGACCTGGAAATCCAGATCCGCACCAGCGCCGAACTGGGCGGCGACAGCGGCAGCTTTGCCACCACGGTGGGCGCGCGCAAGCTGATCGACATCCTGCGCACCATCGCGCCGACGCAGACCGTCAGCCTGGAGTCGCAGCAGTCCAAGCTGGTGCTCAAGAGCGGCAAGAGCAAGTTCACGCTGCAGACCCTGCCGGCCGAGGACTTCCCGCTGGTGCAGGAGGCCCCCAGCTTCGGGCCGGCCTTCCAGGTACCCGAGCGCACGCTCAAGCAGCTGCTCGACCAGGTCGCCTTCGCCATGGCGGTGCACGACATCCGTTATTACCTGAACGGCATCCTGTTCGTGGCCGAGGGCCGGCAGCTCTCGCTGGTCGCCACCGACGGCCACCGCCTGGCCTTCGCCAGCGCGACGCTGGACATCGAGGTGCCCAAGCAGGAGGTGATCCTGCCGCGCAAGACGGTGCTCGAGTTGCAGCGCCTGCTGTCGGACGCGGCTGCGCCGGAGGGGCAGGCGGCGCCGATGATCGAGTTGCAGTTCGCCAGCAACCAGGCCAAGTTCAGCTTCGGCGGCATCGAGTTCGTCACCAAGCTGGTGGAGGGCAAGTTCCCCGACTACAACCGCGTGATCCCGAAGAACCACCGCAACCAGCTCACCCTGGGACGCGCGCCGCTGCTGGCCAGCCTGCAGCGCACCGCCATCCTGACGAGCGAGAAGTTCAAGGGCGTGCGCCTGAACTTCGAGCCCGGCACGCTGCAGATCGCCTCGAGCAACAGCGAGCAGGAAGAAGCCGTCGACGAGCTCGACATCGATTACGAGGGCGACGCGATCGAGATCGGCTTCAACGTCACCTACCTGATCGACGCGCTGTCCAACATGAGCCAGGCCGACATGGTGCGCATCGAGCTGCAGGACAGCAACAGCTCGGCCCTGGTGACGCTCCCGGAAAACCCCGACTTCAAGTACGTGGTGATGCCGATGCGCATCTGACATCGCCCCTGTTCCAGGAGCGTGCCATGCATCAAACCCGCCCCTGACGGCGGGTTTTGAGCTTCAATAGATGGAAAGTGAATCGATGACCGAACCCAATCCGACTCCCGAAACGCCGCGCGCCGGGGCTCCCGGCGGCTACGGCGAGGGGGCGATCCAGATCCTCGAAGGCCTGGAGGCGGTGCGCAAGCGGCCCGGCATGTACATCGGCGACACCAGCGATGGCACCGGCCTGCACCACCTGGTGTTCGAGGTGGTCGACAACTCGATCGACGAGGCGCTGGCCGGCTACTGCGACGACATCGTCGTCACCATCCACTCCGACAACTCCATCAGCGTCACCGACAACGGCCGCGGCATCCCCACCGGCGTGAAGATGGACGACAAGCACGAGCCCAAGCGCTCGGCGGCCGAGATCGCCCTCACCGAACTGCACGCCGGCGGCAAGTTCAACCAGAACAGCTACAAGGTTTCGGGCGGCCTGCACGGCGTGGGCGTGTCCTGCGTCAACGCGCTGTCGTCCTCGCTGCGCCTGGTGGTGCGGCGCGACGGCAAGAAGCACGAGCTGAACTTCAGCCGCGGCGTGGTGCAGGATCGCCTGATCGAGACCGTGAACGGCGTCGAAGTCTCGCCGATGCGCATCACCGGCGACACCACGCAGCGCGGCACCGAGGTGCGCTTCCTGCCCGACACCGAGATCTTCCAGGAAAACCAGGACTTCCACTATGAAATCCTGGCCAAGCGCCTGCGCGAGCTGTCCTTCCTGAACAAGGGCGTGCGCATCCGCCTGGTGGACGAGCGCACCGGCAAGGAAGACGACTTCTCGGGCGCCGGCGGCGTCAAGGGCTTCGTCGACTTCATCAACGGCAGCAAGAGGGTGCTGCACCCCAACGCCTTCCACGCCAGCGGTACGCGCCCGGCCGAGAGCTATGGCGGCCTGCCCGGCACCGAGATCGGCGTCGAGGTCGCGATGCAGTGGAACGACGGCTACAACGAGCAGGTGATCTGCTTCACCAACAACATCCCGCAGCGCGACGGCGGCACCCACCTGACGGGCCTGCGCGCGGCCATGACGCGCGTCATCAGCAAGTACATCGCCGACAACGAGCTGGCCAAGAAGGCCAAGGTCGACGTGTCGGGCGACGACCTGCGCGAAGGCCTGGTGTGCGTGCTCAGCGTCAAGGTGCCCGAGCCCAAGTTCAGCAGCCAGACCAAGGACAAGCTGGTCTCCAGCGAGGTGCGCGCGCCGGTCGAGGACATCGTGGCCCGCACCCTGACCGAGTTCCTGGAGGAGCGGCCCAACGACGCCAAAATCATCTGCGGCAAGATCGTCGAGGCCGCGCGCGCGCGCGAGGCCGCGCGCAAGGCGCGCGAGATGACGCGGCGCAAGGGCGTGCTGGACGGCTTCGGCCTGCCCGGCAAGCTCGCCGACTGCCAGGAAAAGGACCCGGCCCTGTGCGAGATCTACATCGTCGAGGGCGACTCCGCCGGCGGCAGCGCCAAGCAGGGGCGCGACCGCAAGTTCCAGGCCATCCTGCCGCTGCGCGGCAAGATCCT
>NZ_DAOKZG010000001.1:0-172704 GCF_035325765.1 Ottowia sp. | reverse complement strand
TGTTCCAGGACACCTCGCTGGTGTATGCCATCGGCGCCTACGACCTGCTCAAGGGCTTCGAGACCGCGGGCAAGAACTTTGGCCGGCCGATCGAGACCTACCTGATGGCGACCGTGGTGTACTTTGCCATCAGCTATTCCCTGTCTTCCGTGGTCAAGGCGATCCATCGGAAGATCGCGATTGTTCGATGACCCCCCTGAGTCGCTTCGCTCCTTCCCCCCTGAGGGGGGATGACGCGTGTAGCCGGCGCAGGTCCGGCCGCGGCGCCGCCGCCTGGCCTGCTCCGCGGCCATTGGATGATCGAGGCTTGCCCAACATGATGCCCAGAAGGAATTGCAGCCATGCCTGAACCCATGATCCAGGTGAAGAACGTCTCCAAATGGTATGGGCCGATCCAGGTGCTGCACCACTGCTCGGTGGACATCAACAAGGGCGACGTGGTGGTGGTGTGCGGGCCCTCGGGCTCGGGCAAGTCGACGTTGATCAAGACCATCAATGCGCTCGAGCCGGTGCAGAAGGGCGAGATCATCGTCAACGGCGTCAAGGTGACGGACCCGGCCACCGACCTGCCCAAGCTGCGCAGCCAGGTCGGCATGGTGTTCCAGCACTTCGAGCTGTTCCCACACCTGTCGGTCACCGAGAACCTGACCATCGCCCAGGTCAAGGTGCTGGGCCGCAGCGCCGACGAGGCCAAGGCGCGCGGCCTGAAGATGCTCGACCGCGTCGGCCTGATGGCGCACAAGGACAAGTTTCCGGGCCAGCTCTCGGGCGGCCAGCAGCAGCGCGTGGCGATCGCGCGGGCCCTGTCCATGGACCCGATCGTGATGCTGTTCGACGAGCCGACCTCGGCACTCGATCCCGAGATGGTGGGCGAGGTGCTGGACGTGATGGTCAAGCTGGCCCAGGAGGGCATGACCATGATGGTGGTCACGCACGAAATGGGCTTTGCGCGCAAGGTCGCGAGCCGCGTGATCTTCATCGATGTCGGCGGCCATATCCTCGAGGACTGCACCAAGGAGGAGTTCTTCGGCCACCCGGAGAACCGCCAGCCGCGCACCAAGGATTTTCTCAGCAAGATCCTGCAGGGCTGACGATGCATGAGGGCGTCGTTGTGCCGGCGCCGTGATGGCGGCGCCCGCTGGCGTGGGCGCATGACTTCGGCGCGACGCGCCCTGAATGATCCTGGAAACGGCAGTTGGACGCATCCAACTGCCGTTTCCAGGATGACCGCAGCGCCGCGCGCTACATGGGATCGAGTCAAAAAGGCGCGGGTGGTGCCACTGCCCGCGCCTTTCTGTCATCCGCCATCGCGCCGCGTCAGCGGGTGCGCATGCGTCACGGCTTGCGCGCGGCGATCGCCTTCTCGGCCATTTTGACCAGGTTGGTGCCGACGAGCGGCTTCCACTTGTCATAGATCGGCTTGGTCACCTTGACGAAGGCCTCGCGCTCGGCCGGGCTGAGTTCGGTGATGGTCACGCCCATGGCGGCGATCTCCTTGAGCAGCGGCTGGCCGGGCTCGGCCAGGCCCTTGCGCGCGATCACGATCTCTTCCCTGCCGGCCTCGAGCGCGGCCTGGCGCACGTGTTCGCGGTCCTCGGGCGTCCAGGAATTCCAGACCTCCTTGTTGACCACGAACACCAGCGGATCGGCCACGTAGTGCCACATGGTGACGTACTTCTGACCCACGTTCTGCAGCTTGGCGGCGGTGAAGATGCTCATCGGGTTTTCCTGCCCGTCGACGGCGCCGCTGGCAAAGGCCGGCTGCGCGTCGGCCCAGCTCATCTGGGTCGGGTTGGCGCCGAGCGCGGTGAAGGTGTCGAGGAACAGCGGCGAGCCGACCACGCGGATCTTCAGGCCCTTGAGGTCGGCTGGCGTCTTGACCACGTGCTTGGAGTTGGTCAGCTCGCGATAGCCGTTCTCGCCCCAGGCCAGTGGCACCACGCCGGCCTTGTCGAGGATTTTGAAGACTTCCTTGCCGACGTCGCCCTGCGTCAGCGCGTCGATGGCCGCGTAGTCGGGCATCAGGAAGGGCAGCGAGAACAGGTTGAGCTGCTTGACCTGCGGCGACCAGTTGATGGTCGAGCCGATCGCCATGTCGATCACGCCCTGGCGCAGCGCCGAGAACTCGCGCGTCTGGTCGCCCTGGATCAGCGAGACGCCCGGGTAGAGCTTGATGTTGATGCGTCCCTGGGTCTTCTCCTTGACCTTGTTGGCCCAGATCTCGCCGCCCTTGCCCCAGGGGAAGGCGGTGCCGACCACCAGCGACATGCGGTATTCGCTCTTGTAGTTCTGCGCCTGCGCGGTGGCCGGCAGGCCGAGCGTGAGGGCCACGCTGGCAGCCGACACGGCGGCCAGGGCGAGCAGCTTGCGACGTTGCTTCATGACAGGATCTCCTTTGAAGTGGACTGCGAAAAAAACCGGGAATCTCGGGGCATGCGACGGGCCGGGTTCAGAAGCCGAGCACGCGCGGCAGCCACAGCGCCAGCTCGGGCCAGACGATCACCATCAGCACCACCACGCCCATCGCCAGCACCAGCGGCAGCACCCAGCGCACCGTGGTCTCCATGCTGACGCCGGCAATGCGGCACGACACCATCAGGTTCACGGCCAGCGGCGGCGTGAACTGGCCCATGGCCACCATCAGCGTCAGCAGCACGCCGAACCACACCGGGTTCCACTGGTAGTGCTGCATCAGCGGCCACAGCAGCGGCACGAAGATCAGGAAGATCGAGATGCCGTCGAGGAACATGCCCGCCACCACCAGCAGCAGCACGATCAGCGCCAGCACGCCCCATTCGCCCAGGCCCGATTCGACGATCGCGCGGGTCAGCGGGTCGATCACGCCCAGCGTCGAGAGCGAGAAGGCAAAGATGCCGGCCAGCGCGACCACGATCAGGATCACCGCCGACAGCTCGCCCGATTCCTTCAGGATCGGGAACAGGTCGCGCCAGGTCATGGTGCGGTGGATTACCATGCCGACGAACAGGCCGTAGAACACCGCCACCACCGCGGCCTCGGTCGGCGTGAACCAGCCCATGCGCATGCCGCCGAGGATGACGACGGGCGCCATCAGGCCCCAGAAGGAATCGAGGAAGCTCCTGAGCAGCGGCGGGCGCGGCAGGTCGGCCTCGAGCTGGCCCATGCCGTGGCGACGCGCCAGCCAGACCGAGGGGATGATCAGGGCCAGGCCGACCAGCACGCCCGGGATCAGGCCCGCGGCGAACAGCGCGGGCACGGATGCGCCCGGCACCAGCACCGAATAGACGATGAAGGCAATGGATGGCGGGATCAGGATGTCGGTGGCCGCCGCCGCGCCCACCACGCTGGCCGAGAAGGCGCCCGGGTAGCCGGCCTTGCTCATGGCAGCGATCATGACGCCGCCGACGGCGGCAGCGGTGGCCGGGCCCGAGCCCGAGATGCCGCCCATGAACATGGCCACGGCGATCGCGATCAGCGGCAGCATGCCGGGGCCGCGGCCGACGATGGCGGTGGCGAAGCTGACCAGGCGTGCCGCCACGCCCGAGCGGTCGAAGATGGAGCCCACCAGCACGAACATCGGCACCGCCAGCAGCGGGTACTTGCCCAGGCCGGCGTAGAAGTTCTGCGGCACCGCCAGCAGGCCGAACCACTGCGTTTCGCTGTTGGCCAGCGCAATGGCTGCCGTGCCGGCCAGCCCGAGGGCAGCGCCGATCGGCACGCCTGCCAGCATGGTGACGATGAACAGGGCGAACAGCAGGGTGGCGATCATGGATGTTGGCCCCCACGCTCCACGACTTCGTCTGTTCCGCTGCCCCCCAGGGGGGCGCTCGTCGCCTTGGGGCGGCCCGGCGGCGACTCGGGTTGGCCCCCACGCTCCACGACTTCGTCTGCTCTGCTGCGTTCAGGCGTGACCTTCGCGCCTGCGAGCGGCCTGGCGGCGCTCATGGGGCCCGCTCCTCGTCACGGAATTCGGGCGAGGTCGGCAGTTCGGCGCTCTCGGCGGCTGGGCGGCCGCCGCGCAGCAGCACGCCGAGGGCGCGGAGCATGATGGCGACCGACAGGATCGGCAGCCAGATCGAGTACCACCACTGCGGCACGCCGATGCCGGGCGAGGTTTCCTCGTACTGGATGTCGTCCCAGACCAGCCGGCTGGAGAGCACGGCGATCAGGGCGAACAGCAGGATCACCAGAACGGCGCCGAGGATGGCGAGGGCTCGCTGGCGGCCCGGCGGTCCGGCGTCGGCCAGGAACTCGATGCGGATGTGCCGGTTGCGCGCCACCGCCGCCGAACTGGCGACCATGGCCAGGGCGATCATCAGGAACACCGAGACTTCCTCGGTCCAGGCAAACGAGGCGTCGGTGAAATAGCGCACCAGCACGTTGGCGAAGGTGATCAGCGCCAGCAGGGCCATGATGACCACGGTCAGCCAGTCCTCGATCGCCAGCGGCACGCGTGGCTTGGCGGAAGGGTCGGGCGCGGCGGCTGGATCAGCGCGGGAAGGCAGGTCGGACATGCGGGGTGGGTGGCGGGCGAAAGCACCCGACCGACTCTTGAAGGGCCGGTTCGGGCGCTTATCTTAAGCGGGCCGCGCTGGCATTTCGCGTCGCCAGCGGCTATCATTGATCCATGCAAACCCTGAGCGTCATCGGTGCGCGCGACTCGTCGCGCCCGCAGCGGTCGTGGCACGTGGCCACGGCGGCGCTTGCATGTTTGCGCGCGGATTCGATTCCTCAGGCAATCCAGCGAGCCGGCGCGGCTCGCGCGGCCCAGCATACGGTCGCACTCGCCTGAGCCCGACGATCCGCACGCTTCCCCCAGTTACAGCGCCATCTTGATCGTCGGGCCGAACCGCCTGGCGCCTCGTTTTCGTCTTCCCTTGTCCGGGCCCCGAAAGGGGCGCACCGTGCATCCGCAGGAAAGGAATCGCACCATGAACAGTCCCGCCTTTGGCCGCACCATCACCGAACTGGATCATGTCCGCATCTACAAGCTGCTGCAGCGCCAGGGTGCGACCGCCGCGGCCGCGGCCGAGCTGTCGGACGTGATCGACGCCGCCGAGCAGGTGCGGCCGCAGGAGGTGGCACCGGACGTCGTCACCATGCTGACGCGCGTGCGCGTGGCCGACCCGGCAACGGGCAGCGAGCGCACGCTGACCCTGGTCTACCCGCCCGAGGCGGATGCCGGCAAGGGCTTCATCTCGGTGCTGTCGCCGCTTGGCACCAGCCTGCTCGGTCTGCGTGCGGGCGAAACCGCGCAGTGGCGGGGCGTGGATGGCAAGACCGCCGGGCTGGTGGTGCGCGCAATCGAATACCAGCCCGAGGCGCACGGGGACTACACCGACTAGGATCAAATATCCCCTATATCGCTGCGCTCCACCCCCCTGCAAGGGGGACGCACCCAGTGTCCAGGGAGACCCCGGCCACGGGTGCCCCCGCCTGGCCTGCTCCGCGGCCTTTGGAGCCGTGGCGTTTCATGCGTCGCGGGTGGCGCGAAGCGCGGTGGAGCAACTGAAGTGAACCACCCCCGAGGCTGCACTCGCTGCGCGATGTTGCGCCTCCACCTTGCGCACCGCTCGGCCGCCCGAAGGTGCGAAGGCCCCCACCGGGGGCAGCGCAGCGTGAGGCGTTGTCCTGAGGCGCAGCCTGTGGCCAGGGAAAATCCCGACCGGGGCCGCGACTGGCCTGGCCTGCTTCGCGGCCATCGGAGCAGGGTCGTTTCATGCGCCGCGGATCGGGCGAAGCGCGGTGGAGCAACTGATACGGTCTTTGGCCGGCGCTTGTCTCAGTCCAGCACGAGCAGCACCGGCTGGTGGTCCGAGACCCGGGTCTGGCCGTCGATGCGCAGCGCGCGCACGTGCGGCGCCAGGCTGCCGCTGACGAAGGCGAAGTCGCAGGTGACCGGATCCGGGCCGTAGCTGCGGTCGAACAGGCGGAACGTGGCGGGCTGCGGTGCCGCGCCATGCAGCAGCTTCCAGGCATCGTGCAGCGACCAGGCGGCGCCGGCCGAGGCGGGCGCGCCGGGTGCGAGCTCGTTGGCCTGGAACGGCGTGACGAGGCGTGCGTAGGCCGGATCGTCCGGGCCCATGTTGAAGTCTCCACACAGCACGGCATGCGGCGTGTGGGTCTTGGGCCGGAACGGCCAGCCGCCGTGTTCCGGCAGCGGCTGCGGCGGCGCCGCGGTGTGGCCGCAGGCCTGCAGCTGCAGCGCGCGCAGGGCCTCGGCCTGGGCCGTGCGCTGCCGCGGTGCGTAGAACTCCAGGTGCGTGGTCATGATGCGCAGCGCGCCCAGCGCCGGGTCGCGCAGCGTGACCATGGTGCACATGCGCGGCATGCTGGGCACGCTGCCCTCGGCCGGCCAGGGCAGGGGCTGATGCAGCACCTGCAGCACCGGCAGGCGCGTGGCGACCAGGTTGCCGAAGCGCTGGCGCCGGCCATCGGCGTCGAACTCGTCCACCGCGGCGCCGAAGAACAGCCGGTAGCCCGGCAGCAGCGCCGCCAGCTCGGCCGGCTGGTCGCCCGGGCCACCGGGCAGGTCGGGGTAGCCCTGGGCGATCTCCTGCAGGCACAGCACGTCGAAGCCGCCGGCCCCGGCCAGCGCCTGCGCGCCTTCGACGATGCGGTGCGCGCTGACCACGCCGTCCAGGCCGCGGCACCACTGCGTGTTCCAGGTGACCAGTTTCATCGCGCCCGTCCTGTCGTCGCCGGTGTGCCGGTCGGTCGCCCATCGTCGCGCCTGGCACGACGCAAGGCCGTGGCGCCTCCGGAATCCCGGTGGTGGCAGCGCAGGCCAATCCAGTGAACGCGATGGGCGAACCTGCGCCGGCCATCGGCGTTGTCCCCCTTCCCGAAGAGGGAGGGGGGAACGCGCCGCAGGCGACTCAGGGGGGTGGCCTTCATTTGATCCCGGCGCGCATGAAGCTCTGCACGAACTGGCGCTGAAACAGCAGGAAGCCGATCAGCAGCGGTGCCGCCGTCATCAGCGTGGCGGCCGTGATGACCGACCAGTCGACGCCCTGGTCGACGGAGGAGAACACCTGCAGGCCGACCGTGAGCGGGCGCGCGTTGGTGCTGTTGGTGATGATCAGCGGCCACAGGAAGTTGTTCCAGTGGAAGCTCACCGAGACCAGGCCGAAGGCGGTGTAGACCGGCCGGGCCAGGGGCACGTAGACGCGCCACAGCGTCTGCAGCGGCCCGGCGCCCTCGACGCGTGCCGCCTCGTCGAGTTCGCGCGGTACGCCGAGGAAGGTCTGGCGCAGCAGGAAGATGGCGAAGGCCGAGGCGAAGTAGGGCAGGCCGATGCCCAGCAGGGTGTCCACCAGGCCCAGGCGCGCCATGGTCTTGTAGTTTTCCACCAGCAGGATGTCGGGCATGATCATCAGCTGCACCAGCACCAGCGCGAAGGCGACGTCGCGGCCGCGGAAGCGGTAGCGCGCGAAGGCGTAGGCCGCCAGCGTCGACAGCACCAGCTGCAGCGCCAGGATCATGATCACCAGCAGGGTGGTGTTGAGGAAGTAGCGCGCGAACGGTGCCGCGGCCCAGGCGCGGCGGAAGTTGTCGAGCGTGAGCGGTGCGTTCCAGGCAAAGCGGGTCGAGAACTCGCCCGGATGGAAGGCCGTCCAGACCGCATAGGCCAGCGGCAGGATCCACAGCAGCGCCAGCAGCCAGGCGGCGAGCTGGTCGAGCCAGGTCGGCTGGCCGAGGCTGGAGGGCGGGTGCTTCATGGCCGGTTCAACCTAAATCCGGCAGTTGGATGTGCTTGCCAGTGCCGCCCTCGGCGCGCCAGGCAAGACACGAGGAGGCCGCGGCACTGGTGTGCACCACGACGAGCAACGCCGCATGGCGCGGTGAGGGGGTGCTGGCGGGCGCACAGTGCGCTCACCCAACCGGTGGACGTGATCAAAATGGCGAAGCTCAATGTTCATGCGCCTTTCGACAAGTTCACAAGCGGTCAACTGCCGGATTTAGGTTCACTGATAGTGCACGCGCCGGTCGAGCACGAAGAACTGCAGCAGCGCGATGCCGGCCAGGATGGCGACCAGCACCACGGTGATGGCGGCGGCATAGGCCGTGTCCCAGAAGCTGAAGCCCACCTCGTAGAGGTAGTAGAGCAGCAGCGTGGTCGCGTTGTCGGGGCCGCCGCGCGTCAGGATGAACAGGTGGTCGACCATGCGGAAGGCGTTGATGAAGGCGTTGATGAGCACGAACAGCGTGGTCGGCATCAGCAGCGGCCACTGCACGCGCGCGAAGAACTGCCAGCGCGAGGCGCCCTCGATGCTGGCGGCCTCGCGCAGGCTGGGGTTGAGCGTCTGCAGCGCGGCGAGGTAGAAGATCATGAAGAAGCCGGCCTCCTTCCACACCGTGACCGCGATCACGGCGCCGAGCGCGGTGCCGGGGTCGCCGAGCCAGTTCTGCGCCGACAGGCCGAGCGCGCCGCGCAGCTGCTCCAGCAGGCCGTATTGCGGCGTGTAGAAGAACAACCAGATGTTGGCCACCGCGATCATCGGCAGCACCGTGGGCGTGAAGTAGGCCATGCGCAGGAAGGCGCGGCCGGCGATGCGCTCGTTGACCCACAGCGCCATCGCCAGCGCCAGCACGATGGTGCAGGGGATGGTGACGGCGGCGAACCACAGGTTGTTGATTGCCGCCTTCCAGAACACCGGGTCGTCGACCATGACGTGGTAGTTCTCCAGCCCCACCCACACGGCCGCTTGGCCGCCGCGCGGCGTGTCGCGGAAGCTGTCCACCAGGGTCTGCAGCGTCGGGTAGTGGGTGAACGCCACCAGCGGCACCATGGCCGGCAGCAACAGCAGCCAGGCGTGGATGGTGGGCAGGCCGGAGAAGGCGCGAACGTCGGGGCGGCTCATGAACGGGCAGGATCGGCGAAGCCTCGGGGCCGCGCCGGCGCGCTGGAAGCGTGGCGGCAGTGTAGCGCCGCGAAGGTGTTGGAGGGATCCTGATCTCGGCGACAGGCAAACGTGTGTCGCGGCCGGGGACTGCTGGCGTCGTGCAACCCGACGAGGATGCACCTGGGGCCTCTCGCACGCAGTGCTCTGGAAGGCCGCGGAGCAGGCCATTCAACCTGGAAACGGCAGTTGACCGCTTGCAACCTTCCTCAGACCCGTATGGCCGTAGACGTTGGTCGCCTCTCTCCCGTTGACCGTATGGGTGAGCACGCCACACGCCCGCCAGCACCACTCTCGCCGCGCCTGCGTCGTTGATCGTCCTTGCAGGCACGAGCCTGCCGCGTCCTCTCCCTTGCAGGGCGCGCCCCGGCCAGAGGCCAGGGCCGTTCGCGCCGTCCAAAGGCGCGCAGGCGCCTGTGGAGCCGCGGCGCTCACCCTCGCCTGACACGCCGAGTGCGGCACTGGCGGGCGCGTCCAACTGCCGTTTCCAGGTTCAAGCGAGCCCGTGGCCGGGGTTTCCCTGGCCGCAGGGCGCGTCCCCTCCCGCAGGAGAGGGGGAAGGCGCGCAGCGCCTCAGGGGGTGGAAGTGCAGCGTCGCCCGTCAAGGACAACTCATAGCGAGTCGCCCAGGTGCCAGATGCGCGGCGCGTGAGCGCAGGCATGGTGGGCCCATGTCAAGGTTACGCAACAAAGCAGATGGTTTCTGGGCGATTCGCCCTACGGGAAGCCAGCAAATGGCTCGCAACGGCGTTGCAGTTCTTGTCAAGGCCCGCCAGCATTGCCTGCGAACTGCGCCTTGCCGCAAACCATTTGCTGGCTTCTATGAGCTGCCCTTGGCGGGCAACGCTGCACTAATCATTTCCAGGCGCCATGGCCCGGATGCGCCCCACGTGCGCCAGCAGGGAGCGCTTCGCCACCGGCCAGACACGCTCGGGCACGTCGTCGTAGGCCCTGGCCACCCAGTCGTCCAGCGTGCCGTCGGGATCGGCCTTCATGACGGCCAGCACCTTGGCTTCGCGCGCCAGGCGGTGCTGCTTCAGGTGCGCGATGACGGCGCGCGCCGGGGCCAGCACGTGGCCGTGCGCCGGCAGGATGAAGCCCACGCTCGCGCCGGCACAGGCGGCGTCGAGCTTGTCGAGCGACTCCAGGTAGGCCGTCATGTCGCCATCGGGCGGGTCGATCACGGTGGTACTGCCATTCAGGATGTGGTCGCCCGAGAACAGCAGGCCGTCCTCCTGCAGCAGCAGGCACAGGTGATTGGCGGCGTGGCCCGGGGTGTGGATGACGCGCAGGGTGTGTGTCTGCGTGCCGTCCGATCCGCCGCCTTCCAGCACCAGCTCTTCACCGTCGGCCAGCGCGCGGTCGGGCGTGAACTGGCTGTTCGCGCGTGCGGTGGGCTGCGAGGGCAGGCCGAGGATCGGCGGCGGCCTGCTGCACAGGGCCTGCAGCGGGCGCGCGCCGGGGAAGTGGTCCGGATGCGAATGGGTGCAGACGATGGCGCGGATGTTGCCGCCGGCGGCACGCCACAGGCGTTCCACATGGGCCGTGTCGGCCGGGCCCGGGTCGATCACGACGTAGCCGCTGCGCGGATCGCCGACGAGGTAGCTGTTGGTGCCGGGGCCGGTCATGAAGCCCGGGTTGGGCGCCGTCAGGCGCTGCACGTTCTTCAGCAGCGGCACCGGCTGCTGGCTCTGCCAGTCGAGCGCGTGCAGGATCTGGCCGTCGGGGCACACCAGGGCGAGTTCGCCGTAGGGCGGCTCGTGTTCCATGTAGCGTGCTTCCTTGCCGGCCAGCAGGCCGGCGCGGGGGCAACTGGTCCACAGCGGCTGCTCGCTGGCGCAGGCCGCGAGCACGGCCTTGACATCCGGGTAGTCCTGCAGGCGCTCGAGGGTGCGGATGGTCGGGAAGATGATGAAGAAATCGCCCGCGGCGTGGCGCGCCAGCGCGTCCTGCGGGCGCACCCAGACCGGCTCGAACTGCTCTTTGCCGTCGGCCACGGGTATCTGGCCATCCGGCATGCGCGCCACCAGGAAGGGCACGTCGAAGCGTCGCGGCAGGTCGCGGTCGGTGATCCAGCGCGCCAGCACGTAGACGTCGGCAGCGGCCAGGCGCAGGCCGTGCGCGACGCACTGCGGCAGCAGCGGCGCATGGCGGTCGAACTGCGCCAGCGTCGCCGGGGGCACGGGCGCGCCGTCGACCTGGCGCGCCAGCAGCACGCCAAGCTCCTCGAAGCTCTCGCGGATCGCGGCGATGGCCTGCGTCAGATGGGCCGCGCTCTGGGCCGGGCGCCGCGTCGCCTGGTCATGAGCGGCGCCGTCGCCAGCCTCGATCCCGCCACCGGGGAACACATAGGCGCCGGGCGCAAAGCTGGCCGAGAGCGAGCGCCGGGTCATCAGGACCTCGAGGCCGTGCGGGCCGTCACGCAGAAGCAGCACGGTGGCGGCGGCCAGTGCGGGTGCCGGTTCGCGTTGCGGATGGAGGAGCTGGGTGGATCGCGGCATGGATCGATTATGCGGGGCCGGGGCGCGGACGCGGGCCGTGGACAGCCATGGATAAAATGGCCCGCAATGACGGGCCGGCTCGATGCCGGCCTGATTTGTTCCATGGCCAGCCTGCCCAGCCCCGCCCCCGACGGCCCGGATGACTTCCTGGTCGAGCTGCGCGACGTCCGCTTCGGCTACGGCGAGCGTGCCGTGCTGGCCGAACTCTCCCTGTGCGTGCCGCGCGGCAAGGTGACGGCGCTGATGGGGGCGTCCGGCGGCGGCAAGACCACCGTGCTGCGCCTGATCGGTGGCCAGCAGCGGGCCCAGGCCGGGGCCGTGCTGTTCGAGGGCCAGGACGTTGGCGCCATGGCGCAGGACGCCCTGTACGCCGCGCGCCGGCGCATGGGCATGCTGTTCCAGTTCGGCGCACTGTTCACCGACCTGTCGGTGTTCGACAACGTGGCCTTTCCGCTGCGCGAGCACACGGCGCTGCCGGAAGTGCTGATCCGCGACATCGTGCTGATGAAGCTGGACGCCGTCGGCCTGCGCGGCGCGCGCGACCTGATGCCGGCGCAGGTCTCGGGCGGCATGGCGCGGCGCGTGGCGCTGGCGCGCGCGATCGCGCTCGACCCCGAGCTGGTGATGTACGACGAGCCCTTTGCCGGGCTGGACCCGGTGTCGCTCGGCACGTCGGCGCGCCTGATCCGCCAGCTCAACGACGCCCTGGGCATCACCAGCATCGTGGTTTCGCACGACGTGGGCGAGACCTTCGGCATTGCCGACCAGGTCATCATCCTGGCCGACGGCAAGGTGGCGGCCAGCGGCACGCCGGCGGAGGTGCGCGCCAGCGCGGATCCGCTGATCCGCCAGTTCGTGGGCCTGCAGGCGGAAGGCCCGGTGCAGTTCCACTACCCGGGCCCCAGCATGGAGCAGGACTTCGGGGCGGAGGTGGCTGGATGAGCTGGTGGCGCCCGTCCGACGTCGGCTTTGCCGTGCGCTCGCAACTGGCGGACATCGGCTTTGGCGCGCGCCTGCTGTGGCGCCTGGCAGCGCTGGCGGGCCCGAGCCTGCGGCGCTTCGGCCTGGTGCGCGACCAGATCCACTTCCTCGGCAACTATTCGCTCTCCATCATCGCGGTCTCGGGCCTGTTCGTCGGCTTCGTGCTGGCGCTGCAGGGCTACAACATCCTGCAGCGCTACGGCTCGGACGAGGCGGTGGGCATGATGGTGGCGCTGTCGCTGCTGCGCGAGCTCGGGCCGGTGGTGACGGCGCTGCTGTTTGCCGGCCGCGCCGGCACCTCGCTCACGGCCGAGATCGGCCTGATGAAGGCGGGCGAGCAGCTGTCGGCGATGGAAATGATGGCGATCGACCCGCTGCGCCGCATCGTCGCGCCGCGCTTCTGGGCCGGCGTGATCGTGATGCCGCTGCTGGCGGCGGTGTTCAGCGCGGTCGGCGTCCTGGGTGGCTGGCTGGTCAGCGTGGTCATGATCGGCGTCGATCCAGGTGCCTTCTGGAGCCAGATGCAGGACGGCGTCGACATCTGGGCGGACCTGGGCAACGGCGTCGTCAAGAGCGTCGTGTTCGGCGTCGCCGTGACCTTCGTCGCCCTGCTGCAGGGCTACGTGGCCAAGCCGACGGCCGATGGCGTGGCACGCGCCACCACGCGCACGGTGGTGATGGCCTCGCTGGCCGTGCTGGCGCTGGATTTCATCCTGACGGCGCTGATGTTCAGCTATTGAACCTGGAAATCGCAGTTGACCGCTCGTGAACGTCTCGAAATCCTCATGGACATGGACCTTTTGCACTCCGATCGCATCTTCCTGTGGGGTCAGTGCGCCATGCACCCGCCAGCTCCGCGCGGGCCGCGCCATGCCGCGTTGTGCGTCCTGGCGCACAGCAGTGCGCGTCCCAGCCAGAGGCTGGGCCCGTTCGCGTCGTCCAGAGGCGCGCAGGCGCCATTGGAGCCGCGGCGCTCACCCTTGCCTGGCCCGCCGGTCACGACACTGACGGGCGCATCCAACTGCGGTTTCTAGGTTGAATTGAGAAGGACAAGAGGCATGGGACGCTCCAAGAACGATGTCTGGGTCGGCCTGTTCGTGCTGGTGGGGCTGGCTGCGCTGGTGTTCCTGGCGCTGCAGTCCGCCAACCTGCTGGCGCTCAACTGGTCGTCGACCTACCGGCTGACGGCGCATTTCGACAACATCGGCGGCCTCAAGCCGAAGGCGGCGGTGCGCAGCGCCGGCGTGGTGGTCGGGCGGGTGGGGCAGATCGGCTTCGACGACGAGCGCTTCCAGGCGGTGATCACGCTGGACATGGACACGCGCTTCCATTTCCCGAAGGACAGCTCGCTCAAGATCCTCACCAGTGGCCTGCTGGGCGACCAGTACATCGGCATCGAGGCCGGTGCTGACGAGGCCAACTGGGGGCCCGGTGACAATGTGACACGCACGCAATCGGCCGTCGTGTTGGAAAATCTGATCAGCCAGTTCCTGTTCAACAGCGCCGCCGAGGGTGGCGGCAAGAGCGCTGGCCCGGCCAGCAGGTGAATCCGATCCCCGACACACCATGAAGATCCGCGAGTCATTCCTCCAGCGACCGGCCGCCCGCGCACGGCGTGGCGCCGGCCTTGCCGGGGTGCTGCTGGCGCTGCTGCTGGCCGGTTGCGCGACCGTGGCGCACCCCGATCCGCGCGATCCCTGGGAAAGCTACAACCGTTCCATGACGCGCTTCAACGACGCCGTTGACGACGCCGTCATCAAGCCGGTGGCGGGCGCGTACAAGGCGGTGCTGCCGCAACCGGTGCGCACCGGTGTCGGTAACTTCTTTGGCAACCTGGGTGACGCCTGGTCGTTCGTCAACAACCTGCTGCAGGCCAAGCCGGAGGGCGCATTGCATTCCTTCTGGCGTGTCGTGATCAACAGCACGATCGGTCTGGGCGGCGTATTCGATCCGGCCACCGAGATGCGGCTGGAACGCCATCGCGAGGACTTCGGCCAGACACTGGGCACCTGGGGCGCTGCATCCGGCCCCTACCTGGTGCTGCCCATCCTCGGGCCTTCGACGCTGCGCGACACGCTCGCGCTGCCCGTGGATTTCTACGGCAACCCGGTGGGCCAGGTGCATGACATCCCGGTCCGCAACTCCCTCGTTGCCCTGCAGTACGTCGACACGCGCGCGCGCCTGCTGGATGCCGGGACGCTGCTGGACGAGGCCGCGCTCGATCCCTATTCCTTCAAGCGCGACGCCTTCCTGCAGAAGCGCCACAACGACATCCACGACGGCGATCCGCCGCAGGACGAAGAGCGCTACGACCTCGACGAACCCGAGCCCGGGAACCAACGCTGAGCCCGTGCCTTCCAAGCCAGGGCGCGACGGTCGGCTCGCGGGCCCAATGAAAACAGGTGAATGCATGAATCCAATCGGACGACGACCCATCCTGCTGGCGGGAGCCGTGGCGCTGATCGCGCCGTGGGCGCGCGCGGCCGACGAGGCGCCCGATGCCCTGGTGCAGCGCCTGTCCGACCAGGTGCTGCAGGCGATTCGCAGCGACAAGGCGATCCAGCAGGGCGACCTGGAGCGGTTGGCCCGGGTGGTGAACGAGGTCATCATGCCGAACGTCAACTTCACGCGCATGACGGCGTCGGCCACCGGTCCGGCCTGGCGCCGGGCGACGCCGGAGCAGCGCGAGAAGCTGCAGGCCGAATTCAAGGTCCTGCTCGAGCGCACCTATGCCGGCGCGTTGCGCGAGGTGCGCGACCAGACGGTGGAGGTCAAGCCCGTGCGCGTTGGCGCGGACGACAAGGACGTCATCGTGCGCAGCGTGGTCAAGGGCCGGGGTGATCCGATCCAGCTCGACTACCGGCTCGAGCGCACGCCAGGCCAGGGCGCGGGGTGGAAGATCTACGACCTGAACGTGCTCGGCGTCTGGCTGGTCGACAACTACCGTCCGCAGTTCGCGCAGCAGATCAACCAGGGCAGCATCGATACGCTGATCGATGCGCTGGCGCAGCGCAACCAGGCCAACGCCGCGGCCTCGACGGCCCAGCGCTGAGCGCCCGCGATGCTGGTACTGCCGAGCGAGCTGACGCACGTCCAGGCGCGCGCGGCGTTGAACCTGCTGTTGCAGGCCGCGCGCGCCGAGGCCGGCGAGCAGGTGTGCGTCGATGCCGGCGCGCTGGCGCGCTTCGATTCTTCGGCGCTGGCCGTGCTGCTCGAGGTGCGGCGCGCCTGCCTGCGCGAACGCAAGTCCTTCGTCGTGCGGGACCTGGGCGCACGCCTGCGGACACTGGCCCGCCTGTACGGGGTGGACGGGCTGTTGCCGGCGGCCCCGGCGATGGCGCCAACGCTGGGGGAGCATTCGTGAGCGCGTGGGCCGGAAAGTGGGGGCAACCGTACAATTGAGCGCTTCATGCCTGCCATTTCCTTCCAAGCGGTTTCCAAGCTCTATCCGTCCAGCGACAAGCCGGGTGCCAGCACCTTCAAGGCCCTCGACGACGTCAGTTTCGACATCGAGGAGGGCGAATTCTTCGGTCTGCTCGGACCCAACGGTGCCGGCAAGACGACGCTGATCTCCATCCTCGCCGGCCTGGTGCGGCCGACCTCGGGGTGCGTCACCGTGCTCGGCTACGACGTGCAGCAGGACTTCGTGCAGGCGCGGCGCCACCTGGGCATCGTGCCGCAGGAGCTGGTGTTCGATCCCTTCTTCACGGTGCGCGAGGCGCTGCGCTTCCAGTCCGGCTATTTCGGCCTCTACCGCAACGACGACTGGATCGACGAGCTGCTGGACGGACTGGGCCTGGCCGACAAGGCGGGCGCCAACATGCGCCAGCTTTCGGGCGGCATGAAGCGGCGCGTGCTGGTGGCGCAGGCGCTGGTGCACAAGCCGCCGGTGATCGTGCTCGACGAGCCCACCGCCGGCGTCGACGTCGAGCTGCGCCAGAGCCTGTGGCAGTTCGTCGCCGGCCTGAATCACCGTGGCCACACCGTGCTGCTGACCACGCACTACCTGGAGGAGGCCGAGGCGCTGTGCCAGCGCATCGCCATGCTCAAGCTCGGGCGCGTGATCGCCCTCGATCGCCTGAGCGCGCTGCTCGCCAGCGCGGCCGCCAAGGTGCTGTATTTCAAGACCGACGACCTGCTGCCGGCCGAACAGGCGCGCCTGGCGCGCGTCACCGGCCGCATCGTCGAGTTGCCGGTGCAGGACACGGCCGAGATCGAGCACCAGCTTGCGGCACTGCGCCGGGCCGGCGTGCGCGTGGAGGACATCGAGATCCGCAAGCCCGACCTGGAGGACGTGTTCATCCAGATCATGTCGGGCGGACCGGCCAGCGGCCTGGTGCCGCTGATGGCGGGAGCGTCGGCATGAACGAGATCGCCACCGCGGCGCACGCATCGCTGCGCGCGCCGGCCGCGCCCAATGACGGCTGGAAGATGCTGCTGACCAAGGAGGTGCTGCGCTTCTGGCGCGTGGCGGGCCAGACCATTGCCGCCCCGGTGCTGACGGCGGTGCTCTACCTACTGATCTTCGGCCACGTGCTGGAGGGCCGGGTGCAGGTCTATCCGGGCGTGGGCTACGTCGCCTTCCTGGCACCGGGCCTGGTGATGATGAGCGTGCTGCAGAACGCCTTTGCCAACAGCGCGTCCAGCATGGTGCAGAGCAAGATCATGGGCAACCTGGTGTTCCTGCTGCTGACGCCACTGTCGGCCTGGCACTGGTTCGTCGCCTATGTTGGCGCCGCCATCGCGCGCGGCCTGCTGGTGGGCCTGGGCGTCTACCTGGTGACGCTGTGGTATGCGCCGCCGCGCCTGGATGCGCTGGCCTGGGTGCTGGTGTTTGCCGTGCTGGGTGCCACGCTGATGGGCGTGCTGGGTCTGCTGGCGGGCCTGTGGGCCGACAAGTTCGACCAGATGGCGGTGTTCCAGAACTTCATCGTCATGCCGATGACCTTCCTGGCCGGTGTGTTCTACTCGATCAACTCGCTGCCAGGCGTCTGGCGCACGGTGAGCCGGTTCAACCCCTTCTTCTACATGATCGATGGCTTTCGCCATGGCTTCTATGGCGTCAGCGACGTCTCGCCCTGGCTCAGCCTGGGCGTGACGGGCATCAGCGTGCTGCTGGTGTCGGCGCTCGTGCTGCACCTGCTGCGCACCGGCTACAAGCTGCGCAACTGACCTGACCGGATGATGCATGACCAATGACCTCGCCGTGCCTCGATGACCACGCTGCCGGCGGCAGCGTCATTCGCCATCGAGGCACGGCGAGGTCATTGGTCATTTGTCATCCCCGAACCCATATGAACGCTGAATACATCGAACAAGCCATCGCCGCCGGCCTGCCGTGCGAGCACATCCAGGTCGACGGCGACGGCCATCACTGGTTTGCCGTCATCGTCTCGGCCGCCTTCGAGGGCAAGCGTGCGATCGCGCGCCACCAGATGGTGTATGCCACCCTGGGCAGCGAGCTGCAGTCCGAAGCGCTGCACGCCCTGTCCATGAAGACGCTGACGCCGACCGAGTGGGCGGCGGCGCGCGAAGGCTGAAATCCGCGCGGGGCAACCGACAGAAGGCGGGGCTGCATGGACAAGCTGCTGATCCGCGGAGGCCGGCCGCTGCATGGCGAGGTGGTGGTCTCGGGCGCCAAGAACGCGGCGCTGCCGGAAATGTGCGCGACGCTGCTGACCTCGGACACGGTGCACCTGGTGAACGTGCCGCGCCTGCACGACGTGCGCACCATGCGCCGCCTGCTCGACCACATGGGCGTGGCGACCGAGACGCACGGCGAGCGCGGCGGCATGAGCTTCGTCGCGCCCGACGCCCTGAACCCCGAGGCCTCCTACGAGCTGGTCAAGACCATGCGTGCCTCGGTGCTGGTGCTGGGACCGCTGCTGGCGCGCTTCGGGCGCGCCCGCGTGTCGCTGCCGGGTGGCTGCGCGATCGGCTCGCGTCCGGTGGACCAGCACATCAAGGGCCTGCAGGCGATGGGGGCCGAGATCGCGGTCGAGCACGGCTACATGGTGGCCTCGCTGTCGCCGGGCCGCACACGGCTGCGGGGCGCGCGCATCACCACCGACATGGTCACCGTCACCGGCACCGAGAACCTGCTGATGGCGGCCTGCCTGGCCGAGGGCGTGACGGTGCTGGAGAACGCCGCCCAGGAGCCCGAGGTGACCGACCTGGCCGAGATGCTGGTGAAGATGGGCGCGCGCATCCAGGGCCAGGGCACGAGCCGCATTCGCATCGAGGGCGTGGCACGGCTGCACGGCTGCACGCACGAGGTGGTGGCCGACCGCATCGAGGCCGGGACCTTCCTGTGCGCGGTGGCGGCGGCGGGCGGCCAGGCGCTGCTGCGCCACGCGCGCGCCGAACACCTGGACGCGGTGCTCGACAAGCTGCGCGACGCCGGAGCCACGGTCGAGGTCGTGGCCGAGGGCCTGCGTGTCGCCAGCCTGGGTGGGCAGGCGCTGCGTGCGCAGAGCTTCCGCACCAGCGAGTACCCGGGCTTCCCGACCGACATGCAGGCCCAGTTCATGGCGCTCAACTGCGTCGCCGCGGGTGCCAGCACGGTGACCGAGACCATCTTCGAGAACCGCTTCATGCACGTCAACGAGCTGGCACGCCTGGGTGCGCAGATTCACGTCGATGGTCGCAGCGCCATGATCCAGGGCGTTCCCGTGCTCTCGGGCGCCCGGCTCATGGCGACCGACCTGCGCGCTTCGGCCAGCCTGGTGATTGCCGGCCTGGTGGCCGACGGCGAGACGGTGGTGGACCGCATCTACCACCTGGACCGTGGCTACGACCAGATGGAAGAGAAGCTGCGCGGCCTGGGCGCCGACATCGAGCGCGTGAAATGACGAATGACAAAATGACTTCGCCGCTGGCGCGGCGTCCATGACCGAATGACAACGTGCCTCTGCCAGCCATGGCGCGCTGCGCCGCCATCCGGGCGCAGCGAGGTCATGTCGTCATCATCCCGAGCCATCCAGCCATGATCACCCTCGCCCTCTCCAAAGGCCGCATCTTCGACGAGACCCTGCCCCTGCTGGCCGCCGCAGGCATCGAGGTGTTGGAAGACCCCGAGACCTCGCGCAAGCTGATCCTGCCGACCAACCAGCCCGAGGTGCGCGTGGTGCTGGTGCGCGCCAGCGACGTGCCGACCTATGTCGAATACGGCGGCGCCGACCTCGGCGTGGCCGGCCTGGACGTGCTGCTGGAGCACGGGGGCAGCGGCCTGTACCAGCCGCTGGACCTGCGCATCGCGCGCTGCCACATGGCGGTGGCCGCGCCAGCCGGTTTCGACTACGCGCGCGCGGCGCGCCAGGGCAGCCGCATCACGGTGGCCACCAAGTACACCAGCGTGGCGCGCAATTTCTTTGCCGACAAGGGCGTGCACGTGGACCTGGTCAAGCTCTACGGCAGCATGGAGCTGGCCCCGCTCACTGGCCTGGCCGACGCCATCGTGGACCTGGTCTCGACCGGCAACACGCTCCGGGCCAACAACCTGGTCGAGGTCGAGCACATCATGGACATCAGCTCGCGCCTGGTGGTCAACCAGGCGGCACTCAAGCTCAAGACCGCCGCCATCCGTCCCATCATCGACGCCTTTGCCCGCGCCGTGCTGGCCGAATCCGCATGAACCCGACCCCCTCTCCCGCCCGCCTGTCCACGCTCGACGCCGATTTCGAGCAGCGCCTGCGCCAGTGCCTGCACTGGAGTGCCGAGCAGGATGCCGCCATCGAGCAGCGTGTGGAAGGCATCCTGG
Source organism: Ottowia sp. (assembly GCF_035325765.1). Lineage (GTDB taxonomy): Bacteria > Pseudomonadota > Gammaproteobacteria > Burkholderiales > Burkholderiaceae_C > Ottowia. The sequence continues at coordinate 152,581 of NZ_DAOKZG010000001.1, read as the reverse complement.
CCGACGTGCGCGCGCGCGGCGATGCCGCGTTGCTCGAATACACGGCACGCTTCGATGGCGTGCAGGCGGACACGGTGGCCGCGCTGCAACTGCGCGCCGATGAGCTGGCGACGGCCTTTGACGGCCTGCCGGACGGCCAGCGGCAGGCGTTGCAGCTGGCGGCCGGGCGCATCCGCCGCTTCCACGAATGGCAGAAGACACAGGGTGGCGAGACCGCCACCTTCCGCGACGAGGACGGCACGCTGCTGGGCCAGAAGGTGACGCCGTTGGACCGCGTCGGCATCTACGTGCCGGGCGGCAAGGCCGCCTATCCGTCTTCGGTGCTGATGAACGCCATTCCGGCCCAGGTGGCGGGCGTGGGCGAGATCATCATGGTGGTGCCGACGCCGCGCGGCGAGAAGAACCCGCTGGTGCTGGCCGCCGCCCACGTGGCCGGCGTGACGCGCGCCTTCACCGTCGGCGGCGCGCAGGCGGTCGCGGCGCTGGCCTACGGTACCGAGACGGTCCCGCGCGTCGACAAGATCACGGGCCCGGGCAATGCCTACGTGGCCAGCGCCAAGAAGCGCGTGTTCGGCCAGGTCGGCATCGACATGATCGCCGGGCCCTCCGAGATCCTGGTGCTGGCCGACGGCACCACGCCGGCCGACTGGGTGGCGATGGACCTGTTCAGCCAGGCCGAGCACGACGAGCTGGCGCAGGCCATCCTGCTGTGCCCCGACGCCGCCTACATCGACCGCGTGCAGGCCGAGATGGAGCGCCTGCTGCCGAGCCTGCCGCGCGCCGACATCATTGCGCGCAGCCTGGCGGGCCGCGGCGCGCTGATCCAGACGCGCGACATGGAGGAGGCCTGCCGCATCGCCAACCGCATCGCGCCCGAGCACCTCGAGATCGCCAGCCGCGACCCGCATCGCTGGGAGCCGCTGCTGCGCCACGCCGGCGCCATCTTCCTGGGCGCCTGGACCAGCGAGAGCCTGGGCGACTACTGCGCCGGCCCGAACCACGTGCTGCCCACCAGCGGCACGGCCCGCTTCTCCTCGCCGCTGTCGGTCTACGATTTCCAGAAGCGCAGCAGCCTGATCGAGGTCAGCCAGGCCGGCGCACAGAAACTCGGGCACAGCGCCTGCGTGCTGGCGCTCGGCGAGGGTCTGCAGGCGCACGCGCGCGCGGCACAGATGCGCGGATGAGGTGACGTGCCCCCCTGTGGCGCTGCGCGCCTTCCCCCAAGGGGGACGCGGCCAGTGGCCAGGGGGACCCCGGCCACGGCTGCCGCGACCGGCCTGCTGCGCGGCCTTTGGAGCTTCCAGGTTCGGGCGCTGCGGGCGATGCGCGGCGCCATGGCGAGTGAAGCACACCGTGGCGCATCCGCTGCGCGATGTTGTGTCTTTCTCCTCGGTCTCGAAAGGGGGCGCAGCCCATGGCCCGTGGGGCTCCGACCACGGCTGCCACTGACATGGCCCGCTCCGCGGCCTCCTGAATCTCGAGGCACGAGCGCGCGGTCGATGTCGTTCACGCGGCGGCGCGTGAGCTGTCCCCTGGCGGCATCCGCTGCGCGATCTCGTGTCTTCCCCCTGGACCTTGAGCGGGCGCAGCCCATGGCCCAGGGCATCCCGGTCACGGCTGCCACTGGGATGGCCTGCTTTGCGGTCCCCTGAGTCTCGGGTTTCGGATGTCGCGTACGCTGCGGGGCGCCATGGATGACGGGCTTGAACACGACGTGGTGCGCGGCGCCGACAGTGGCATGATGCGGCCGACGCCGGGCCCGCGCACGATGCCGCGGCAAGCCGGGAAGGAGGAGACATGGAAATCACGCTCAACGGCTATCACACGCTGATCCTGGCCGCGCTGGTCATGCTGGTCGGACACTGGATGGTGTTCAAGATCCGGTTTCTCTCGGCCTTCAACATCCCCGAGCCAGTGGCCGGCGGCCTGCTGGCGGCGGTGATCGTCTATGCGCTGAATGCCTGGCTCGGGTGGAAGTTCAAGTTCAACACCGAACTGCAGACCACCTTCATGCTGATGTTCTTTGCCTCCATCGGCCTGAGCGCCGACTTCACGCGCCTGAAGGAGGGCGGCAGGCCGCTGGTGGTGCTGCTGGTGATCGTCTCGGTGTTCATCGTGGTGCAGAACCTGATCGGTGTCAGCCTGGCCGCGGCGCTTGGCCTCAAGCCCCTGATCGGCCTGGTGGTGGGCTCGATCACGCTCACCGGCGGCCATGGCACGGCCGGTGCCTGGGGACCGGTGCTGGAGAACAACTTCGGCATCGTTGGTGCCACCACGCTGGGCATCGCCACCGCGACCTTCGGCCTGGTGTTCGGTGGCCTGATCGGCGGCCCGGTGGCGCGCTACCTGATCCGGCGCCAGCACCGCGCTCCGATGCCCGAGGCGGGCGTGCGCGACTCGATCGACGCGATTTCCGGCAAGCCCCGGCACGAGACCACGGACAACGAGGGGCGCGAACAGCGTCTCACGTTCGACATGTTCGACGAACCACGGCTGATCACGGCCTACGTCGCGATCGAGACGCTGGCCATGTTTGCCGCCTGCCTGACGGCGGCCGACCTGCTGAGCGGCTGGACCAGGGGCACCTGGATCGAGCTGCCGACCTTCATCTGGGCGCTCGCCAGCGGCGTCGTGATCCGCAACGTGCTGACCCACCTGTTCCACTTCGACATGTTCGACCGCGCCATCGACGTGTTCGGCAACGCCTCGCTGTCGCTGTTCCTGGCGATGGCGCTGCTCAGCCTGCGCCTGTGGGAGCTGGCCGACCTGGCTGGCCCGGTGGCCATCATCCTCGCGGTGCAGGTGGTCGCGATGATGGCGTTCGCCACCTTCATCACCTACCGCTTCATGGGCGGCGACTACGATGCCGCCGTGGTGTCGGCCGGCCACTGCGGCTTCGGCCTGGGCGCGACGCCGACGGCGATCGCCAACATGCAGGCCATCACGGATCGCTTCGGTCCGTCCTACAAGGCCTACCTGATCGTGCCGCTGGTGGGGGCCTTCTTCGTCGACCTGGTGAACGCGACCATCCTGCAGATCTTCACGCAAGTGCCGTTCCTGCGGTAGGTCCGGGCCTGTCGCGTCGGCCGTCAGTCGGCGTCCGGGGCGGCGCGGCGCAGGCGCGTGGCGGTGGCCTCGTCGCCCGAGGCCGTCAGGTCCGGACGCGGCGGGCCCCTGGGCTGGATGCGGCCCGGGGTCAGCGTGCGGCGCACGTCGTCGGCGCTCAGGATGTCGGCCTCGTCCTTGACCACGTCGAGGTACCAGGCCGTGAGCTTGGGGTCGTTGGTGTCGAGCCAGCCGCCAGCGCCCTTGTCGGCGGCCACCTTGCTGGTGCCGAACACGAAGTCGTCGCCGTGCACGGCGATGCCCAGCCGCACGCCCTGGGCGATGGCAGCCTGCGCATAGTGCCGGCGCAGCAGGTAGGGGTCGAAGCGCAGCTCCCTGCCCCAGGACAGCATCATGCCGACCAGCACCAGCGAGAACGGCAGCGCCGACACCACCATGATCGACTGCAGGCCCGACAGCGCATTCTCGCCGCCGGCCAGCAGCAGCGAGGTGGCGGTGGCGCCCAGCAGCACGCCCCAGGTGATGGTGATGCGGGGCGATGGATCGGGCTGGCCGCGCTGCGTCATCGAGCTCATCACGATCGAGGCCGAGTCGGCCGAGGTGACGAAGAAGACGACGATCGACAGCATCGCAAGCACCATCGTGATCGTGCCCAGCGGCAGGTTGCGCAGCAGGTCGAACAGCATGGCCTCGGGCGAGCCCGAGGTGCTCAGGCCCAGGCCGTTCAGGTCCTGGAACATGGCGGCGCCGCCGAAGATCAGGAACCACAGCGCGCACACGATCGACGGCACCACGATGACCACGGTGACGAACTCGCGCAGCGTGCGGCCGCGCGAGATCTTGGCGATGAACATGCCGACGAAGGGCGTCCAGGAGATCCACCAGGCCCAGTAGTAGACCGTCCAACTCGACAGGAAGCTCGCCACCTCCGGCCCCTGCTCCGGGTTGCGCGCCAGCATCATGAGCGAGTTGCGCAGGAACGCCAGGAACGAGGAAGGCAGCAGGTTGAGCAGGAAGATGGTCGGCCCGGCGACCAGCACGAACAGCGCGATGCAGCCGGCGATCACCATGTTGGTGTTGGACAGGATGCGGATGCCGCGCGACACGCCCGAGACCGCCGAGACGATGAAGGCGCCCGTCAGCACCGCGATGATGGCCACGATGAGGCCGTTGCCCAGCCTGCCCGCGCCCGAGACGATCTCCACCCCCTCGGCGATCTGCAGCGCGCCGATGCCCAGCGACACTGCGGTGCCGAACAGCGTCACGATGATGGCGAAGATGTCGATCACCGCGCCCGGCGCGCCCTGTGCGGCGCGCGCGCCGATGAGCGGCTCGAAGATGGCCGAGATCAGCGGCCGGCGACCGCGTCGGTAGGCGCTGTAGGCGATGGCGCCACCGACCAGCGCATAAAAGGCCCAGGGGATCAGGCCCCAGTGCAGGATGGTCTGCGCCATCGCCGCGTGCGCTGCGTCGACCGTGCCAGCGGCGGCTCGAAATCCGTGCGGCGGCTGGTTGAAGTAGACCAGCGGCTCGTAGGGGCCGTAGAACAGCAGGCCGATGCCCATGCCGGCCGAGAACATCATGGCGATCCACGAGGGCGTGCTGAACTCCGGCTTCTCGTCGTCGGCGCCCAGGCGCACGCCGCCGCAGCGACCGTAGCCGAGCACGATCATGAAGCCCAGCACCACCACCGCCAGCAGCCGGAACAGCCAGCCGAAGTTGAGGTTGACCCAGCCCAGCGCGGCGCTGCCGACGACGGGAATCGCCTTGGGATCCATCACGGCCCAGGCGATCACCACGAGGATCAGCAGGCCGGAGACCGCGAACACGGTCGGGTTGGTGCCGAACTCGAACCTGGTCTTCTCGACCCCGACGCCCGGGATCAGCGCGGGATGGACCAGGCCCGGCCCGGGGCGCTCGAGCGCCTGGACCACGCGGCGCGCCGACTCGCGCGCCCGCGCGCCGGGCCCCTTGCCGGGCTCGTGTAGCGTGCCTGTTGCGACCGGCGGGGAGCCGCTGGCGCCTGTCGAGGGTGGGGTGTCTGCGTGGCTGGGGCTTCCGTCCTGGCGATCGATGACTGGCTCCTGGTTGTCCGACACAAGGAGTGGGCAACCATTGCGGCTGGCCGATGCGATGCGTGTACCAGGCGCAATGGATTCCTCCGGGGCAGCCTAACACACACGAAGATCGGGGCCATTCAGGCCGAAGCGTCGTCGCCGATCGGAGCCGCGTTGCGCTGGCCGACCCAGCGCGTGACCTGCGCACGGCCATGGTGGCCACTGCCTTCGTCGAGCACGGTGTCGGTTTCGAGCGCCAGCTGCTCCAGCATGCCAGCGGCGAAATCCTGGCGCAGCAGCGCCAGGGTGTAGAGCATGTCGGGGTTCTTGGGGCCGCCGCTCGTGAGCGGCAGCTGATCCGGGTGGAAGGCCTCCAGGATCAGCAGGCCGCCCGGGCGCAGCGCCTGTACCAGGCGGCGATGCACGGCAGTGCGCAGCGTCGAGGGCAGGTGCAGGTAGATGCAGGCCACCGCGTCGAAGCCGGCCGGCTCGGGGTGCCAGTCGGCGAGGTCGGCCTGGATCGCTTCCAGTGCGACGCCGCGTCGCTGCGCGAGTGCGCGTGCGCGGGCGATGCCGACGGCCGAGGCATCGACCGTGGTCACGGCATGGCCCAGTCCCGCCAGCCAGACGCCGTTGCGGCCTTCGCCGTCGCCCGGCACCAGGATGCGCGAGCCGGGGGCCAGGCGCGCTGCCTGTTCGGCCAGGAAGGCGTTGGGCTGTTCGCCGTACTTGGGTTGCGAGAGGCGACTGAACTGCCGGTCCCAGAATTCGCCGGTGCTTGCATTGTGTGGGTCCATGAAGTAATTCTGCAGCGCCTCGCCGGTCGCCGCAGGAGCGGCGGCGTCGTGCAGGACAATCAATCCTTGCTCCCGCGGAGGCGCAGGATGGGACTCCTGGCAACGATCGCGCTCGCCCTGACCGCCGGCCTGCTCTGGCTGGGTTGGCTGCGTCTGCGCGATGGACGGGACGAGCGCGCCGAATGGCAGCGGCTGTGTGCCCTGCAGCCGCGCCAGCCGCAGGCCTTTTTGCCCGACCAGGTGGCGGACCTGCCGGAGCCGGCGCAGCGCTACTTCCGCCATGTCATCCTGCCCGGCGCGCGCCTGTGGACGGTGGGCGAGATCGACATGGGCGGCCAGTTCAGCCTCGGCACGCGCACGCGTCCCGGCTATCGGCCCATGCAGGCGCGGCAGGTCCTGGCGGTGCCGCACGGCTTCGTCTGGCGCCTGTGGCTGCGCGGCGGCCTGCCGATTTCCGGTTCGGACGCCGCTGGCTGGACGCGCTTTCGCGTGCTCGGCCTGCTGCCGGTCGCGCGGCTGGGCGGTGATGCCGACCACGCCCGCGCCGCCTTTGGCCGCTCCGTCGCCGAGGCAGTGTTCTGGACCCCGGCCGCACTGCTGCCGAGGCCCGGCGTGCACTGGGAGGCGATCGGCCCGGATGCGGCGCGCGTCACCGTGCAGAGCGGCACGCTGAGCCAGGCGGTCGAGGTGCGGCTGGCACCCGACGGCTGCCCGACCGAGGTCTCCTTCCTGCGCTGGAGCAACGCCAATGCCGAGCGGCTTTATCGGCTGCAGCCTTTCGGCGGACGCCTGTCCGATTTCCACGAGGTGGCAGGGTTTCGGCTGCCGCACCGCGTGGAGGCCGGCAATTTCTGGGGCACGCCCGACTACTTCCCCTTCTATCGCGCCGAGGTGCGCGCCATCCGCTTCTCGCCACTGCGGCAGACGGATCGGTGATGGACGCCTTGCTCGTCCTCGGGCTTGCACTGCCACTCGCGCTGCTGCTGTGGCTGGGTGCCGGACCGATGCCAGGCCGCGTCGCGTTGGGGTGCAGGCCGCCGGCGTGGGTGCGGCGCTGCTGCTGGCTGCGGCGGGCCTGTTGCTGGGCGCATGCGTGCTCGTCGGTCTGGCCCTGGCCGGGCGCCGTCGGCACTCCGGCGCCAGCCGCGAGCCGCACCTGCACGCCCAGCACGCGCCGGCACCCGGGGTGCCGCCGATTTCGGGCGTGCCGCTGCCTGTGCGCATCGATGGGCGCTTCCTGGTGCGCAACGATCGGCTGCCTGGGCGCGCCGTCGGGCCTTGAATCCGGCAGTCTTGAGATGACACGAATCTTGTGTATCACGAATATCGTGCAGCACGAAATCAGTGTAAACTTTGTACTATGAAGAACGTCACCATCACCGTGGATGACGGCGTGCTGGAATGGGCGCGCGTCGAGGCGGCCCGGCGCGGCTCCAGCGTGTCGCGCATGGTGGGCGAGATGCTGGCCGAGAAAATGCGTCAGGAGGACGCGTACGCGCACGCCATGCGCAGCGCGCTGCGCTTCGAGTCCTGGGGCGTGAGCGACGGGCCCTACCTGCGCCTGAGCGAGGTCCGATGAGCGCGCCGCTGGTGTTCGTCGACACGCCCGTGTTCCTGCACACGGCGGACGAGCGCGACCCGGACAAGCAGGTACGCGCGCGCGAATGGGTGCGCTGGTGCTGGACTGAGCGTTGCGGCCGCATCAGCACCCAGGTGCTGAACGAGCTCTATCACAACGCCATCACGCGCTTTCGTACCTGCATGCCGGTGCAGCAGGCACGTGCCGCGGTGCGCAACCTGCGCCAGTGGCAGCCGCCGCATCTGGAGATCAACGTCATCGACGGCGCCTGGGCGCTGCAGGACAGCCATGGCCTGGACTACTGGGACGCCCTGATCGTTTCCTCGGCCCAGCAGCAGGGCTGCCACTACCTGCTGAGCGAGGACCTGCCGCACCAGCAGCGTTTCGAGAACGTGCAGGTCATCAACCCCTTCCTGGTCCGCCCCGGCGGACTGCTGCCTTCCGATGAAGCCTGAAATCCCTGTTCCCGATCCGCTTGCCCGCATTCGCCACGATGTGCAGGGCATGCACGCCTATGCGATCCAGGAATCGACCGGCCTGGTCAAGCTGGACGCGATGGAGAACCCGCACCGGCTGCCGACCAGCCTGCAGGCCGAGCTCGGCCGGCGCCTGGGCCAGGTGGCGGTGAACCGCTATCCGGGCGCGCGCATCGACGAGCTGCGCTCGGCGCTGCACGCCCACGCCGCGCCGCCCGAGGGCTGGGCGCTGACGCTGGGCAACGGCTCGGACGAATTGATCAGCCTGCTGGCCATTGCCTGCGACGTGCCGGGGGCCTCGATCCTGGCGCCGCTGCCGGGCTTCGTGATGTACGCCATGAGCGCGCAACTGCACGGCCTGGCCTTCCACGGCGTGCCCCTGACCGCCGATTTCGCGCTCGACGAGGCGGCCATGCTGGCCGCCATCGCCACGCACCGGCCCAGCATCGTTTACCTGGCCTACCCGAACAACCCCTGCGGCACGCTGTGGGACGAGGGCACGATCGCGCGCATCATCGCCGCCCAGGGCGCGGCCGGCGGCCTCGTGGTGATGGACGAGGCCTACCAGCCCTTTGCCGCGCACAGCTGGATCGACGTCGTGCGCCGCGCGCCCGAGCAGCAGCGCCACGTGCTCATCATGCGCACCCTGTCCAAGTTCGGCCTGGCGGGCGTGCGCATCGGCTACCTGATGGGCGAGGCGGCCTTGGTCGCCGAGATCGACAAGGTGCGCCCGCCCTACAACGTGAGCGCGCTGAACGCCGAATGCGCGTTGTTCGCGCTCGATCATGCCGAGGTGTTCGCGGCGCAGGCGCAGGACATCCGGGCCCAGCGCGCTGTTCTGCTCGAAGCCCTGGCGCGCCTGCCCGGCGTCCGGCCGTTTCCCAGCCAGGCCAACATGATCCTGGTGCGCGTGCCGGATGCCAGCAAGGCCTTCGACGGCCTGAAGGCGCGTGGCGTGCTGGTCAAGAACGTCTCTAAAATGCACCCCCTGTTGGCCAATTGCCTGCGCCTCACGGTGGGCACCGCAACCGAGAACGCGCAGATGCTGAACGCCCTGCAAGCCGCCCTATGACGACGACCCCGCCCCGCAGCGCCGAGATCGCGCGCGACACTGCCGAAACCCGGATCCGGGTCCGGCTCGACCTCGATGGCACGGGCCAGGCGCAGCTGGCCACCGGCATCGGCTTCTTCGATCACATGCTGGATCAGATCGCCCGCCATGGCCTGGTCGACCTCGACGTGCGCTGTGAAGGTGATCTGCACATCGACGGCCACCACACGGTGGAGGACGTCGGCATCGCGATCGGCCAGGCAGTGCGCCAGGCGGTGGGCGACAAGCAGGGCATCACCCGCTACGGTCACAGCTACGTGCCGCTGGACGAGGCGCTCTCGCGCGTGGTGATCGATTTTTCCGGCCGTCCCGGCCTGGTGCTGCAGGCGCAGTTCACCAGTGCCATGATCGGCGCCTTCGACACGCAACTGGTGCACGAGTTCTTCCAGGGCTTCGTCAACCACGCCGGCGTGACGCTGCACATCGACAACCTGAAGGGCGTGAACGCGCACCACCAGGTCGAAACCATCTTCAAGGCCTTCGGACGGGCCCTGCGCATGGCGCTGGCGCCCGATCCGCGCATGGTCGGGACGATTCCTTCGACCAAGGGCGTGCTGTAGGACGCGTGCCTCCCGGTGCATGCAGCCCGACGCGTGGCCAGCCATGTCATCCGCCACCCATCCGACCGTCGCCGTCGTCGATTACGGCATGGGCAACCTGCGCTCGGTGGCGCAGGCGCTGACGCATGCCGCGCAGGACACGCGCGTGGACGTCGTCGTCACTTCCGAGCCGGCGCGGGTGCGCGCGGCCGGCCGCATCGTGCTGCCGGGGCAGGGCGCGATGGGAGCCTGCATGCGGCAGTTGCGGGACTCGGGCCTGCTCGAGGCGGTACTGGCGGCGGCCGCGGACAGGCCGCTGTTCGGCGTCTGCGTCGGCATGCAGATGCTGCTGACGCACAGCGCCGAGGGCGAAGACGCGCACGGCACGGCGGGGCTGGACCTGATCGCCGGCGACGTCGTGCGTTTCGAGCTGGCGGGCCGGCGCGCTGCCGATGGCAGCCGCTACAAGGTGCCGCAGATGGGCTGGAACCGCGTGCGTCCGACGTGCGCGCACCCGGTCTGGGGTGGCGTGATGGACGCACCGTGGTTTTATTTCGTGCACAGCTACTACGCGCGCCCGCGCGAGCCGGCGCATTGCGCGGGCGAAGCCGAATACGGCTTGCACTTTGCCGCCGCCGTGGCCCGTGATAATCTTTTCGCCACCCAGTTTCACCCCGAAAAAAGCGCGGCCCAGGGGCTGGCGCTGTACCGCAACTTCCTGCACTGGAATCCTTGAAAACCGTTCCACGTCGAGCGCCTGGCGCTCAGCGTGGACCTGTCCAACCCCGCTGCTCTCGAAACCGCTCAACGCAGGGCGCTCAACGCTCAACGTGTCATGCTGCTGATTCCCGCCATCGACCTCAAGGACGGTCATTGCGTACGCCTGAAGCAAGGCGACATGGACCAATCCACCCTCTTCAGCGAAGCCCCGGCCGAGATGGCCGCCCACTGGCTGGATGAGGGCGCGCGCCGCCTGCACCTCGTCGACCTGAACGGCGCCTTCGCAGGCAAGCCACAGAACCTGGCGGCGATCAAGGCGATCCTGCGCGAGGTGAACGATGAGGTGCCGGTGCAACTGGGTGGCGGCATTCGCGACCTGGACACGATCGAGGCCTACATCGACGCCGGGATCCGCTACGTCATCATCGGCACCGCGGCAGTGAAGAACCCGGGCTTCCTGCGCGATGCCTGCAGCGCCTTCGGCGGCCACGTCATCGTCGGCCTCGACGCGCGCGACGGCAAGGTCGCCACCGACGGCTGGAGCAAGCTCACCGGCCACGAGGTGGTGGACCTCGCGCGCAAGTTCCAGGACTGGGGGGTCGAGTCGATCATCTACACCGACATCGGGCGCGATGGCATGCTCAGCGGCATCAACGTCGAGGCCACCGTCAGGCTGGCGCGCGCGCTCACCATTCCGGTCATCGCCTCTGGCGGCCTCGCCGGCATGGCCGACATCGAGGCCTTGTGCGCGGTCGAGGGCGAAGGGATCGAGGGCGTGATCGCCGGCCGCGCCATCTATTCGGGCGAACTGGACTTCGCCGCCGCGCAGGCGCGCGCGGACGAACTGGGCGAGTGACATGACTTGTACCCACGCTCCACGCTTCTTGCCTGTGCTGCCCCCCGAGGGGGCGTGCCAAGGCCTTCGGGCGGCCCCGCGGCGCTGACTGACATGCTGGCCAAGCGCATCATCCCCTGCCTGGACGTGACCGGCGGCCGCGTCGTGAAGGGCGTCAATTTCGTCGCTCTGCGCGATGCCGGCGATCCGGTCGAGATCGCGGCGCGCTACAACGAGCAGGGCGCCGACGAGCTCACCTTCCTGGACATCACCGCCACCAGCGACGGACGCGATCTGATCCTGCCGATCATCGAGGCGGTCGCGTCGCAGGTGTTCATTCCGCTCACCGTGGGCGGCGGCGTGCGCTCGGTCGATGACGTGCGCCGCCTGCTCAATGCCGGCGCCGACAAGGTCAGCTTCAACTCGGCGGCGATCGCCGATCCGCAGCTCATTCGCGAGGCCTCGGCCCGGTATGGCGCGCAGTGCATCGTGGTCGCCATCGACGCACGCAGGCGCAGCCCCGAGGAGGAGCACGCGCGCGGTGCCGGTTGGGATGTCTACAGCCATGGCGGGCGGCGCAACACCGGGCTGGACGCGGTCGACTGGGCGCGCCGCATGGTCGAGCACGGCGCCGGCGAACTGCTGCTCACGAGCATGGACCGCGACGGCACGAAAAGCGGCTTCGACCTGGCACTGACGCGCGCGGTGAGCGACGCGGTCGAGGTGCCGGTGATCGCCTCCGGCGGCGTTGGCACCCTGGAGCATCTGGCCGAGGGCATCCTGCAGGGCGGCGCCGACGCGGTGCTGGCGGCCAGCATCTTCCACTATGGCGAATTCACCATCGCGCAGGCCAAGCAGCACCTGGCCGCGCGCGGCATCACGGTGCGACTCTGAGCCCCGGCCCATGCGCTGCGCCCACCCGTCCGACCACGGCCTTTCCAGCAAGCGCCAGTGCCGCTGCGCGGGCTTCCCGGTGTGGCCGCCGCCAGCGCGCATCGGTTTCGATCGGGACGGGACGCGCATGGCGTGGCGCATCCGGATCCCGCGACCGGCCGTCCCGCACAGCGCCTGATCCGTTCATTTTCCGAGAGCCCCTCCATGACGACCCGCAATCTCGAAGACTTCCTCGGCGCCGTGCAACGGCGCGACCCCGACCAGGCCGAGTTCCTGCAGGCCGTGCGCGAGGTGATGACCTCGCTCTGGCCCTTCCTCGATCGCCATCCCAGATACCGTGACTGGGCGCTGCTCGAGCGCCTGGTCGAGCCGGACCGCGCGATCCAGTTTCGCGTCGCCTGGACCGACGACCAGGGGCAGACCCGCGTCAACCGCGCCTTTCGCGTCCAGCACAACATGGCAATCGGGCCCTACAAGGGCGGCATGCGCTTCCACCCCAGCGTCAACCTGTCGATCCTCAAGTTCCTCGGCTTCGAGCAGACCTTCAAGAACGCGCTCACCACCCTGCCCATGGGCGGTGGCAAGGGCGGCAGCGACTTCGACCCCAAGGGCAAGAGCGATGGCGAGGTGATGCGCTTCTGCCAGGCCCTGATGCTGGAGCTCTACCGCCACCTCGGTCCGGACACCGATGTGCCGGCGGGCGACATCGGCGTTGGCGGGCGCGAGGTCGGCTTCATGGCCGGCATGATGAAGAAGCTCAGCAACGATGCCGGCGGCGTGTTCACCGGCAAGGGCATTGCCTTCGGCGGCAGCCTGATGCGCCCCGAGGCCACCGGCTACGGCCTGGTCTACTTCACGCAGGAGATGCTGCGCCGCCAGCAGCGCGGCTTCGAGGGTCGACGCGTCAGCATCTCCGGCTCGGGCAACGTGGCGCAGTACGCGGCGGCCAAGGCGATCGAACTGGGCGCGCGCGTCGTGACGCTGTCGGATTCGGGCGGCACCCTGGTCTGCCCGGACGGCATCAGCGAGGCGCTGCTCGCCGACATCCTGGAGTTCAAGAACGTGCGGCGCGGACGCCTGGCCGAATTCTGCCGGCAGCACAGGCTCGGTTTCGAGGCCGGCCGCCGGCCCTGGCACGTGCCGGTCGACATTGCGCTGCCTTGCGCGACGCAGAACGAGCTGGACGGGGATGACGCACGCATGCTGATTGCCAACGGCGTGCATTGCGTGGCCGAGGGCGCCAACATGCCCAGCACGCTGGAGGCCGTCGACGCCTTCCTGGCCGCCGGCACCCTGTATGCACCGGGCAAGGCCAGCAACGCCGGCGGCGTCGCCACCTCGGGCCTGGAGATGAGCCAGAACGCCATGCGCCTGTCCTGGACGCACAGCGAGGTCGACCTGCGCCTGCACGAGATCATGAAGGACATCCACGGCAACTGCGTGCGCCACGGCGAGCGCCAGGACGGCAGCGTGAACTACGTCGAGGGCGCCAACATCGCCGGCTTCGTCAAGATCGCCGACGCCATGCTGGCGCAGGGGGTGTACTGACGACCATCCCCGAGGCGCAGGCGCGCCTTTCCCCTCGGAAGGGGTGCAGCCTGTGCCCAGGGGAGCCCTGGACACGGTTGCTGCTCGGGTGGCCTGTTCCGTGGCTTCCCGAGAGTGCGGGGTCGATGTGTCACGAGCGGTGCATGGTGGCTTCGGGATGGTCCCGCCACGCACGGAGCGAATGCCGGACAATCCGTGCATGGATTGGCTCGATCAAGTGAAATGGGACGCCCAGGGCCTGGTGCCGGCGATCGCGCAGGAGCAGGGCAGCGGCGACGTGCTGATGCTGGCCTGGATGAATCGCGAGGCGCTGGCGCGCACGGTCGAGCTGGGCCGCGCCGTCTACTGGAGCCGCTCGCGCGGCAGGCTGTGGGCCAAGGGCGAGCAGTCGGGTCACGTGCAGCAGGTGCACGAGATCCGCATCGATTGCGACCAGGACGTGATCCTCCTGAAGGTCACGCAGCTCGGGCACGATCCCGGCATTGCCTGTCACACCGGACGCCACAGCTGCTTCTTCAGCGTGCTCGAGGATGGCGCCTGGCGTGCCGTCGACCCGGTCCTGAAGGACCCGCACGAAATCTACGAGTGATGGACATGAGCGTGCAGGACACATTGACGCGCCTGACCGAAGTGATCGAGAGCCGCCGTCCGGCCGCAGGGGGCGACCCGGAGAAGAGCTACGTGGCGCGCCTGCTGCACCGGGGTCCGGACGCCTTCCTCAAGAAGATCGGCGAGGAGGCCACCGAGGTCGTGATGGCGGCCAAGGACGCCGAGCATGGGGGCGCACGCGAGCGCATCGTCTCCGAGATGGCCGACCTGTGGTTCCATGGCATGGTGGCGCTGGCCTACTACGGCTTGTCCGCCGCCGACGTCGTGGCCGAGCTGGGCCGGCGCGAGGGCCTGTCGGGCCTGGAGGAAAAGGCCTTGCGCAAGGCCGAGGCGCGGGCGCAGGCCGAATCCGTGCGCAATGGAGGGTAGGGCAGTGAGCGAGCACGACATCATCGACATCGAGCCGATCGACACGCGGCGCGGTGATTCCCTGCGGGCCTGGGGCTGGGTCAGCTACATCCTGCACCTGATCGTCGCCGTCGCTGCCGTGGTACCCGGCGCGCAGGTCAGCATCGGGCTGCTGATCATCGCGCTGGTGCTGGACCTGGTGAAAAAGGACGAAGCCACCGGCAACTGGCAGGCCAGCCACTTCCGCTGGCGCATCCGCACCGTGCTCTGGGCCGGCGTGCTGTACGTGGTGACGTTCCCGCTGTTCCTGCTGTTCTACCTGCCCGGAGCGCTGGCCTGGCTGGCCATCTCCGTCTGGTTCCTGTACCGGATCGTCAAGGGCATGGTGCGCATGAATGCCGGGCGTGCCGTTGACGCCTGAAGCTGTCTGGAGCCACTGGCCATGCCAGCGCCCCGGCCGCTGAACCTGGCCCTGCAGGGAGGCGGGGGGCATGGGGCCTTTACCTGGGGCGTGCTGGACGCCCTGCTGGAGGATGGGCGCTTCGAGCTCGACGGCCTGTGCGGCACCAGCTCGGGGGCCATGAACGCGGTGGCGCTGGCACAGGGGCTGGCGACGGCACGCACCGAGGGGGCCGACGAGGCCCAGGCGCGCCAGGCGGCACGGCAAAGCCTGCGCCGCTTCTGGACCGAGATCGGCGCCATGGGCAGTTTCATCGCCGGCGTGCCGCTGGGCGGCGGCAATCCGTGGCTGGGGCTGATGAGCCAGTGGGTCTCGCCCTACCAGGCCAATCCATTCGACTTCAACCCGCTGCGGCGCCTGCTGGAGCGCCAGATCGACTTCGAGCTGCTGCGCCGCCAGCCGTTCGTGCGCCTGTTCGTCAACGCCACCCGCGTGCGCACGGGCAGCGCGGAGGTCTTCACCGGCGAGCGCATCTCGGTTGACGCGGTGATGGCCTCGGCCTGCCTGCCGACCAGCTTCAAGGCGGTCGAGATCGATGGTGAGCACTACTGGGACGGTGGTTACTGCGGCAACCCGCCGATCCATCCGCTGATCTATCGCACCGAGACGCGCGACGTGCTGATCGTGCAGATTGCGCCGAGCACCGTGGCAACCCTGCCCAAGGACGCATCGGGCATCGCCGAGCGGGTGGCCGACATCACCTTCAACGCCGGGCTGCTGGCCGAGTTGCGGGTGATCAAGTTCGTGCACCAGATGCTGGAGGACGGTCGCTTCCCCCGTGGCCTGCACAAGGACGTGCTGCTGCACCACATCGATGGCGGCGATGCGCTGGTCGGGTTCGGGCCGGCCAGCAAGGTGCGCTTCGATGGGCGCTTCGTCTCCCGTCTGTTCGAGCTGGGGCGCGCCGCCGGCCTGCGCTGGCTGGCCGAGCAGGCGCACGCGGTCGGCGAGCGCTCCAGCATGGACCTGTCGCTCGACCTCGACCAGCGCTACCAACCCCCACCCCGCTCGCGCCGGCGCCGTGCCTGAGTGGGCGCATTTCCACGGTTTTTCCACTGACACGAGCCCACCCATGACAATCCATTCCGACCCGGACTGCATCTTCTGCAAGATCGTTGCAGGCCAGATTCCCTCGCGCAAGGTGTACGAGGACGACGAGCTCTACGCCTTCCACGACATCAACCCGTGGGCGCCGGTGCACTTCATGATCATCCCGAAGACGCACCTGCCGTCGCTGGCCCAGGTCGGGCCGGAGCACGCCGCCCTGCTGGGCCGCATCCTCACGCTGGCTCCCCGCCTGGCCCTGGAGCAGGGCTGCACGCCTTATCCGGACGGGGGGTTCCGCGTCGTCGTCAACACCGGAACGCTGGCCGGGCAGGAGGTGCACCATCTGCACGTGCACGTGATTGGCGGTCCGCGCCCCTGGCTGAAAACCTGAGGCGGCGCGTGCCGCAGGGGCTCTCGTCGTCCGACAGACTAAAATTGTTTGTACAGGCGCCCACCGATGGCGCGCAAGGAGTTATCACTATGGGTTCGTTTTCCATCTGGCACTGGCTGATCGTGCTGCTGATCGTGGTCATGATCTTCGGCACCAAGAAGCTCAAGAACATTGGCTCCGACCTGGGCGGTGCCGTCAAGGGCTTCAAGGACGGCATGAAGGATGGCGCCAGCGACGCCGCCACCGATGCTCCGGTCGGGCAGGTGGCCAACGGCACGGCGCACAAGGAAACCATCGACGTGCAGGCAAAGGAAAAGAGCTGACGCCCTTCGGTCGAGGTGTTGCGCGCGGCACTCCTGCCGAGCGCGCGATGCCCGGCGGCGAACTGCCCAGATGCTTGAACTCGGCATTTCCAAGATGGCGCTGATCGGCGCGGTGGCGCTGATCGTGATTGGCCCCGAGAAGCTGCCGCGCGTGGCGCGCACGGTCGGCACGCTGCTGGGTAAGGCGCAGCGCTACGTCGCCGACGTCAAGTCCGAAGTCAACCGCGCGATGGATCTCGACGAACTCAAGAAGATGAAGGAGTCGGTCGAACAGGCCGGGCGCGACGTCGAAAAGGGCCTCAAATCGGCCAGCGCCGACTTCGAGAAGGATTGGAGCGAAGTGACGGCCAGCCTGAGCGACAGTGGCTCGGGCGCTGGAGAGAGCGAATCGACACCCGCCTGGGAGCCACCACCCCCCGAGTACCACCGTCCGAACAAGAACTGGCGCCTCAAGCGTGGCGCCACGCCCCAGTGGTACAAGCAGCGCCGCGGCGTGCGTCGCCAGGTGCAATCCGGCGCGGCGCGCGTGGCGCGTTACCGACCCAAGAAAATCCATGACCGATGACGAATGACGGATGACGAGCCCCTGGCGCGAGCGTCATTTGTCATGGTCGCCACGCGGCGGCGCGGTCATTTGCCATTTCCCGCATGAACGCCCCCAAGCAAGACCCCGAAGACGAACTGGCCGGCACCGAGCAGCCGTTCGTCGCCCACCTGATGGAGCTGCGCGACCGGTTGATCAAGTCGATCGTCGCGGTCGGCGTGGTGGCGGGCGTGCTGGCCCTCTATCCCGGCCCGGGCGAGCTCTACGACCTGCTGGCGGCGCCGCTGGTGGCACACCTGCCGCAGGGCGCGACGATGATCGCCACCTCGGTCATCTCGCCGTTCATGGTGCCGCTGAAGATCCTGCTGATGGCGGCCTTCCTGATCGCGCTGCCGGTGGTGCTCTACCAGGTCTGGGCCTTCGTCGCGCCCGGGCTGTACTCCCACGAGAAGCGCACGGTGCTGCCGCTGGTGATCTCCAGCACCCTGCTGTTCCTGCTCGGCGTGGCGTTCTGCTACTTCCTGGTGTTCGGCAAGGTGTTCGCCTTCATCCAGGGCTTCGCGCCCAAGTCGATCACCGCGGCGCCGGACATCGAGGCCTACCTCAGTTTCGTGCTGACCATGTTCCTGGCCTTCGGCATGGCGTTCGAGGTGCCGATCGCCGTCGTCGTGCTGGCGCGCGTCGGCGTCGTGACGGTGGCGCAGCTCAAGCACTTCCGCGGCTATTTCATCGTGCTGGCCTTCGTCATTGCGGCCATCGTCACGCCACCCGACGTGGTGTCGCAGCTGGCGCTGGCGATCCCCATGTGCCTGCTCTACGAGGGCGGCATCTGGGCGGCGCGGCTGTTCGTGCGCTCGCGTGATGCCGGCGACGAAGCGGCGTCGGCCGGCGAATCGCCCGAACGCAGCTGATCCGGCGCGCGGTCAGCGCGCCCCGGGCTGGTGCGGCCGCGGGCGCTGCGCCGGGGTAACGCGCAGCGCCAGTTGCTGGCCGCGCCGATGCACGGAGAAATCCACCGCCTGGCCCGGCGCCAGCCCCGCGATGCGCGTCAGCAGCTCGGACTGCGTGCGCACCGGCTGCGTGCCGATTCCCGTGATCACGTCGCCGGGCCGGATGCCGGCCTGCGCCGCCGGTCCGCCGCCCAGCACGCCGGTCACCATCACGCCCTGCTCGACTCGCACGCCGAAGGTCTGCGCCAGCTCGGGCGTGAGCTCGCCCGGTTCAATGCCGACCCAGCCACGCACCACCTGACCGTGACGGATGATGCTCTCCAGCACCTGGCGCGCGGTGGAAACCGGGATCGCGAAGCCGATGCCCAGGCTGCCGCCCGAGCGCGAGTAGATGGCCGTGTTGATGCCCATCAGGTTGCCGTGCACGTCGGTCAGCGCGCCGCCGGAATTGCCGGGGTTGATGGCGGCGTCGGTCTGGATGAAGTTCTCGAAGGTGTTGATGCCCAGCTGGTTGCGCCCCAGCGCGCTGACGATGCCGCTGGTCACGGTCTGGCCGACGCCGAAGGGGTTGCCGATCGCCAGCACCCGGTCGCCCACCTGCAGCTGGTCCGAATTGCCCAGCACCATCACCGGCAGCTGGTCGAGCTCGATCTTCAGCACCGCGAGATCCGATTCCGGATCGGTGCCGATCACCTTTGCGGCGGCGCTGCGCGCGTCCGGCAGCACCACCTCGATGGCATCGGCGCCTTCGACGACGTGATTGTTGGTCAGCACGTAGCCCTGGGCGCTCATGATCACGCCCGAGCCCAGCCCGGACTGCTGCTGCGCCCCGGCGTCGCCGAAGAAGAAGCGGAACCAGGGGTCGTCACCGAACGGGTGGCGCATGGTGGTGCTGGTGTTGATGCTGACCACGGCGGGTGCCGCCTTGCGCACCGCGGCGCTCAGGCTCTCGGGTGCGCCGCCCGCGCTGCCGGCAGGCGCCGGCGCCGCCTGGATGATCGAGATCGACTCTGGCGCCCCCGCAGGCACGGCGCTGCCACCCACCCATTGGGGCTTGAGCGTGAGCACCACGAAGTAGGTCGCCAGCAGGACGGTGGTGGTCTGCGCGAACAGGAGCCAGAGACGTTTCATGACGTGGATTGTCGTGCATTGCCGATCCCGGCATCACTGCGGCCTGGCCCTGCGGCGCGGCCGAGTGGCCGACAATCGGGGCGGCCCGCCGTGCGCCTTTCCTCCTGCTCCTTGTCCTTTGCCGTCATGAGCACCGATCGCCAGACCCTCCTGCACGCCTTCGACACGCTATTGCAGCCCGAACGCTTCCGTGACTACGGGCCGAACGGCCTGCAGGTGGAAGGGCGCGCGCCGATTCACAAGCTGGTCAGCGGCGTGACTGCCTGCCGCGCGCTGATCGATGCGGCGATCGAGGCCGGGGCCGATGCCATCCTGGTGCACCACGGTCTGTTCTGGCGCGGCCAGGACGGCACCGTGACGGGCTGGATGAAGCAGCGCCTGGCGCGCCTGCTGGCGCACGACATCAACCTGTTTGCCTATCATCTGCCCCTGGACGCGCACCCGGTACTGGGAAACAACGCGCAGCTGGGTGCGCGCCTCGGCCTGGAGGCCAGTGGACGCTTCGGCGAACAGGACCTGGGCTTCTTCGGCCACCGCGCCGAAGGTGGCGCCTTTGCCGACGCGGATGCACTGGCCGGCCGGCTGCGCGACGTGCTGGGGCGGCGCGTCACGCAGGTCGGCGGCACGCGCGCGCCGATCGAGCGTATCGCCTGGTGCAGTGGCGGCGCCCAGGGCTATTTCGAGGCCGCGATCGCCGCCGGCGCCCAGGCTTTCATCACGGGCGAGATTTCCGAGCCCCAGGCACACTTGGCGCGCGAATGCGAGGTGGTGTTCTATGCCTGCGGCCACCATGCGACCGAGCGCTACGGCGCGCCGGCACTCGCCGCGCATGTGGCACGCGAGTTCGGCCTCGCGCACGAGTTCATCGAGATCGACAATCCGGCATGACCTTGCTGCGTCCGATGACTGCGCGGCCGCGCGCCCTCAATGACGACGCGGCGTGCCCATGACTGGGATGAAACATCCCCTATGTCGCTGCGCTCCATCCCCCTGCAAGGGGGACGCATCCAGTGTCCAGGGAGACCCCGGCCACGGCTGCCGCTGGCCTGCCCTGCGCCCATCGGAGCAGGGTCGTGTCGTGCGCCGCGGGTCGCGTGAAGCGCGGTCGAGCTACGGATCCTGAATCCGACCGTCGGCCGCTTGCAAACGCTTTCAAGCCTGCATGGACATGGGCGGCGCTGTGTCGGCTCGTGCCCATCTGCTCGGTGAACGTGCCATGCACCCGCCAGCGCCACCCTCGACGCGCCATGCGGCGCTGCTCGCCGTTGCGCACGCCGGTGCGCGTTCTCCTCGTCCTTGCCTGGCACGCCGCGGGCAGCACCGACGGGCGCATCCAACTGCCGGATTTGGGCTGATATCGTTTCGTGTTCAAAAACATGAAGAATGACATCGGTGGACGCCGGCATGAGGCATGATGGCTCTGTCATTGGAGCGCAGCGAAGTCCCCTGTCATTTGTCATGGTCCAACCAGGGGACACCCTGCCATGAAGCCCATAGCCATCACCCTCGGCGATCCGGCCGGGATTGGCCCCGAGATCATTGCCAAGGCGTTTCGCGATGCGCCGGACGTGCTGCGGGGCTGCTTCGCCGCGGGCGACGTGGCGACGCTGCGGCGCGCGGCGGCGGTGGTGCAGGGCGCCCACGGGGTCGACCTGCCGGTTGCCGCACTCGAGCGTGCGGCGGATGCCGCTCTGGCGCCGCCACGCTGCATCCCCGTGCTGCAGGTGGTCGCGTCGCAGCCGCTCGTGCGGTTCGGCCGGATCAGCGCGCGGGCCGGCCGCATCGCTGGCGACTGCGTGTCCTGGGCTGCGCGTGCAGCCCTGCGCGGCGAGATCTCCGCCCTCGTGACGGCGCCGCTGCACAAGGAGGCGCTGGCGGCCGCGGGCGCGCCTTACGACGGTTTCCCAGGCCACACCGAATTGCTGCAGGCGCTCGCCGCCGAGCACCTGGGGGTGGCGGTGGCAGAACTGCCGGTGCGCATGATGCTGGCCAATGAGGAGTTGCGCACGGTCCTGGTGAGCATCCACGTATCACTGCGTGAGGCGATCGCATTGGTAACCATTGGCAATATCGTGACCACCCTGCGAATCGTGCACGAATCCGTTGGGCGCGCACTACACCGTGCGCCGCGCATCGCGGTCGCCGGCCTGAATCCGCACGCCGGCGAAGGTGGCCTGTTCGGCCGCGAGGAAATCGACATCATCGCGCCGGCGATTGCCCAGGCGCGCGCCGAAGGCATCTCGGCCCAGGGCCCGTTCGCCCCCGACACCGTGTTCATGCGCGCGCGCGGCCTGCGCGAGTTCGACGTAGTGGTGGCGATGTACCACGACCAGGGCCTGATCCCGGTGAAGTACCTGGGCGTCGAGCAGGGCGTGAACGTCACGCTGGGCCTGCCCCTGGTGCGCACCAGTCCGGATCACGGCACCGCCTTCGACCTGGCCGGCAGCGGGCGTGCCGATGCGGCCAGCCTGGTGGCGGCCGTGCGCATGGCGCGCCAGCTCGCCACCTGAGCAGGTCGGCCTCAGCGCTTCAGGCTGTCGCGAATCTCGCGCAGCAACTGCACCTCCTCGGGCGGCGCCTCGGGCGCGGGTGGCGCCGCCGGCTCTTCCTTCTTCAGTCGGTTGATCTGCTTGACCATCATGAAGATGATGAAGGCCAGCAGGATGAAGTTGACCAGGATCGTGACGAAGTTGCCATAGGCAAAGACGGCGCCGCTCTTCTTCGCTTCTTCCAGCGTCAGCCCGGCCGCCTGGCCGGCCAGCGGGATGTAATAGCTGGAAAAGTCGAGGCCACCGATCAGCTTGCCGACGATCGGCATGATCAGGTCGCCCACGATCGAGTCGACGATCTTGCCGAAGGCGCCGCCGATGATCACGCCGACCGCCAGGTCGATGGCGTTGCCCTTGACCGCGAATTCCCTGAATTCCTGCATCATGCTCATGGTGTGGTTTCCCCTCGGGTTGTGAAGACCGCGCCAGTATTCGTGCGCTTTGCTGAAAGTCAAGTACCGTGTGCGCCTGGGCCGCAACGCGGTTTCGCTCCGCTACAATCCTCGGCGGACCCGCCCACGAGCAGACACCCCATCCGACACAGCCATGAGTGACGCCCCCCCCAGCAATTTCACCCCAGCACCGCTGGACAGCAGCAAGCGGACCTGGCTTCTCGCCACCACGGCGGTCGGCGCTGCCGGCACGGTGGTCCTGGCCACGCCCTTCGTGGGGAGCTTCTCGCCCTCGGAAAAGGCCAAGGCGGCGGGTGCCGCGGTCGAGGTCGACATCTCGGCGCTGCAGCCCGGCGAGAAAATGATCGTCGAGTGGCGCGGCCAGCCGGTGTGGGTGTTCAAGCGCACGCCCGAGATGCTGGCCACGCTGAAGGGGCTCGATCCGGAACTGGCCGACCCGATGTCCAAGCGCACGGATTTCCCCACCCCCGAGTGGGCCCAGAACGAGGATCGCGCGCGCGAGGAACACAAGGACATCCTGGTGGTGGTCGGCATCTGCACCCACCTCGGCTGCTCGCCCGTCGACAAGTTCAAGTCCGGGCCGCAGCCCTCGCTGCCCGACAACTGGGAAGGCGGCTTCTTCTGCCCCTGCCACGGATCGACCTTTGATTTCTCCGCGCGGGTATTCAAGAACAAGCCGGCACCGTCGAACCTGGTGGTGCCGCCCTACGTCTACCTGTCCGACACCCGCCTGCTGATCGGCGAAGACACCAAGAAAGCATGACGAGAGGCGGCCATGGCTGAATTCAAGGAAATCTCCCCCAACGCGCCCCTGGGCGCCAAGGTGCACAACTGGTTCGACAACCGGTTTCCGACCATGTTCGCGGAATACCGCAAGCACATGTCGGAGTACTTCGCGCCGAAGAACTTCAACTTCTGGTACTTCTTCGGCTCGCTCGCCCTGCTGGTGCTGGTGATCCAGATCGTCACCGGCATCTTCCTGACGATGAACTACAAGCCCGACGCGGCCAAGGCGTTCGAGTCGGTCGAGTACATCATGCGCGACGTGTACGGCGGCTGGTTCATCCGCTACATGCACTCGACCGGCGCCTCGGCCTTCTTCATCGTGGTCTACCTGCACATGTTCCGCGGGCTGCTCTACGGCAGCTACCGCAAGCCGCGCGAGCTGGTCTGGATCTTCGGCTGCGCCATCTTCCTGGCGCTGATGGCCGAGGCCTTCATGGGCTACCTGCTGCCCTGGGGCCAGATGTCCTACTGGGGCGCCCAGGTGATCGTCAACCTGTTCTCCGCCATCCCCTTCATCGGGCCCGACCTGGCGCTGCTGATCCGCGGCGATTACGTGGTCGGCGACGCCACGCTGAACCGCTTCTTCGCCTTCCACGTGATCGCCGTGCCGCTGGTGCTGATCGGCCTGGTGGTGGCGCACCTGCTGGCGCTGCACGACGTCGGCTCGAACAACCCCGACGGCATCGAGATCAAGGCCGGTCCCAAGGGCAACCGCTGGTCGCCCACGGCGCCGACCGACGGCATTCCCTTCCATCCCTACTACAGCGTGCACGACATCGTCGGGGTGGGCGTGTTCCTGATGGCCTACTTCGCCGTGGTGTTCTTCGCGCCGGAGATGGGCGGCTACTTCCTCGAGTACAACAACTTCATTCCGGCCGACCCGCTGGTGACGCCGCCGCACATCGCGCCGGTGTGGTACTTCACCGCCTTCTATTCGATGCTGCGCGCCACCACCGACCTGATGGTCAACGTGCTGGTCGTCATCATCGTGCTGGCGACGGTGCTCGGCTTCCTGCGCTGCCGCTGCGCCATGGCCATGAAGGTCGGCATGGCGGTCGCGGCGCTGGTCGCGATCGCGCTGCTCAAGACCTTCGACGCCAAGTTCTGGGGCGTGGTCGTGATGGGCGGCGCCGTGCTGATCCTGTTCGTCCTGCCCTGGCTGGACCGCAGCCCGGCACGCTCGATCCGCTACCGGCCGGGCTGGCACAAGTGGGTCTACGCGGTATTCGTGGTCTGGTTCCTGGTGCTGATGGTGCTGGGCATCATGGCGCCCGGCCCGCTCAATCCGTCGCTGCCCGAGTGGCTGACGAACGAATTCGTCGCCATGATCGGCACGCTTTTCTACTTCGCCTTCTTCCTGCTGATGCCGTGGTGGAGCCAGCTGGGCACGCCCAAGCCGGTCCCCGATCGCATCACCTTCAAGCCGCACTGAAGACCGCTGGAGCAAGAACACCATGAACATCTGGAAGAAACTGGTCTTCGGGTTGACGCTGGCACTGGGCTTGGCCGGGGCCGGGCAGGCCGCCATCAGCTGGGACAAGGCGCCCGGCGACACCACCAACAACGCGTCGCTGCAGCGCGGCGCGAAGATCTTCGTCAACTACTGCCTCAACTGCCACTCGGCGGCGTTCATGCGCTTCAACCGGCTGCAGGACATCGGCCTGACCGACGAGCAGATCAAGGACAACCTGCTGTTCCTGGGCGACAAGGTCGGCGTCATGATGAAGGCCGCCATCGATCCGGTGCAGGCCAAGGAGTGGTTCGGCGCCAACCCGCCCGACCTGACGGTGATCGCGCGCTCGCGCTCCGGCTCCGGCGGCACCGGCGCGGACTATGTCTACACCCTGCTGCGCAGCTATTTCCGCGACGACGACAAGCCGACCGGCTGGGACAACCTGACCTTCCCGAGCATCGGTATGCCCCATCCGCTGTGGGAACTGCAGGGCGAGCGCCGCCCGGTGTTCCAGACCGACGAGGGCGGCGACAGCGTGAAGGTATTCACCGGCAAGTGGGAGCAGGTCACGCCCGGCACGCTGACGCCGCTGGAGTACGAGCAGGCGGTGGGCGACCTCGCCAACTACCTGCAGTGGATGGGCGAGCCGGCGCAGAACAAGCGCGTGCGCATCGGCGTCTGGGTGATGCTGTTCCTGGCCCTGTTCACCATCATCGCCTGGCGCCTGAACGCGGCGTACTGGAAAGACGTCAAATAAGCTGTTGCCCGACCGGCCGGGCGGTGATCCGGCCGTCTTCCTGGAGTGGGGTGCGTCCGGCCGTGGCGAACGCCCACTCCTTTGGTTTTAAGGAGCTCGATTCTTCATGATGGTGCTGTATTCCGGAACCACCTGTCCCTTCTCGCACCGCTGCCGCTTCGTGCTGTTCGAAAAAGGCATGGATTTCGAGATCCGGGACGTGGACCTGTACAACAAGCCCGAGGACATCAGTGTGATGAATCCCTACGGGCAGGTGCCGATCCTGGTCGAGCGTGACCTGATCCTGTACGAATCGAACATCATCAACGAGTACATCGACGAGCGCTTTCCGCATCCGCAGCTGATGCCTGGCGATCCGGTCGACCGCGCGCGCGTGCGCCTGTTCCTGCTCAACTTCGAGAAGGAACTGTTCACCCACGTCAGCACGCTGGAAAACCGCACGACCCGCAGCAACGAGAAGGCACTCGAGAAGGCGCGCAGCAACATCCGCGACCGCCTGACGCAGATGGCTCCGGTGTTCCTGAAGAACAAGTACATCCTCGGCGAGAACTTCTCCATGCTGGACGTGGCGCTGGCGCCGCTGCTCTGGCGCCTGGACTATTACGGCATCGAGCTGTCGAAGAACGCGGCGCCCCTGCTCAAGTACGCCGAGCGCATCTTCTCGCGCCCGGCCTTCATCGAGGCGCTGACACCATCGGAAAAGGTGATGCGCAAGTAGGCACGGCACGGCGAGGCGGGCATCGAGATGAACGTGCTGGAATCCCTCTCCACCAGGCCTTACCTGATCCGGGCGCTGTACGAATGGTGCTCGGACAACGGGCTGACGCCCTATGTGGCGGTGCTGGCCGACGATACCGTGCAGGTGCCGCGCGAATACGTGCGCGGCGGCGAGATCGTGCTCAACATCAGCGCCGACGCCACCAGCGGCCTGAAGATCGGCAACGAGTACCTTGAGTTCAAGGCACGCTTTGGCGGCGTGCCACGCGACATCGCGGTGCCGGTGGATCGTGTCATGGCCATCTACGCCCGCGAGACCGGGCAGGGCATGGCGTTTCCGATGCAGGCCACCCTGGCTGACGGCGGCCTTGCGCCTTTGCCGGCGGCCGTGGATGGCGCGCCGGCCGCACCGACGATCCAGCTGGTCCCGCCGGCCGCGGATGAGGCGGGAGAGCCCGAGCCACCGCCGCCACCGCCGCCGCCCGGCCGCCGGCCGGCGCTCAAGCGCGTCAAGTGATCCCGTGGCCGCCTGCTCACCGGACTGAAATAGAATGCCCGGGGTTTGCCGCCTTAGCTCAGTTGGTAGAGCAACCGCCTTGTAAGCGGTAGGTCGTCAGTTCGATTCCGACAGGCGGCACCAGCGACACCTCCACCGTGCCGCCGGCGTCTCGACGTCAGCGGTTGCGCGGCACGCTGAGCCGGATTGTGTGCACGCCCAGCCCGGCGGCGGCCAGCTGCTGTACCAGCGCCGGCAGCAGCTGCCGGATCTTGGCCGCCGCCGCCGGCCCGGGCACCAGCAGGCACCACACGCCATCCTCGATCGGACCGGGGCGCACCAGCGTTCGCAGGCTGGCCGGCAGGAGTGGCCGCACCTGCTCCAGGCAGTCCGCCGACTGGCTGATGCGCGCGCCCAGTTCGCGCAGCACCGGGGCCTGCGCCAGCGCCTGGCCGAGCGGGACGGCCGAGGCAGGACGGTGCTCGGGACGGGGTGAGGGCGCTCGAATCGGTGGCATCGGTCCGCGTGAGTAAAATGCACTGTTTGCCGTGAAGTCGGCACGAACGGGCGATCTGTGCTTGCAGGGCCTCGTTTCGCCCCTATCTTCGCATCATCTGGAACCCACCGGGATCACCGGTTGCCGCCGGGCGAGGCCTCGTCCGCGCCGACAACCCTGGACGCATGGCCACAACCTTCCTCACCAAGATCTTCGGCAGCCGCAATGACCGGTTGCTCAAGCAGTACCGCAAGAGCGCGGCACGCATCAACGCGCTGGAGCCCGAATTCGAGCAGCTGAGCGACGAGCAGCTGCGCGCCAAGACGCAGGTGTTCCGCGACCGGCTGGCTGCTGGCGAGACGCTGGACCAGTTGCTGCCCGAGGCTTTCGCCGTGGTGCGCGAGGCCTCCAAGCGCGTGATGAAGATGCGTCCCTTCGACGTCCAGTTGGTCGGCGGCATGGCGCTGCACGAGGGCAAGATCGCCGAGATGCGCACCGGCGAGGGCAAGACGCTGACGGCGACGCTGCCGGTCTACCTGAATGCGCTGGCCGGCAAGGGCGTCCACGTGGTCACGGTCAACGACTACCTGGCAGGCCGCGACGCGCAGTGGATGGGCGCGATCTACGGCTTCCTCGGCCTCACGGTGGGGGTGAACCTGCCCAACATGACGCGCGAGGAAAAGCAGGAGGCCTACAACTCGGACATCACCTACGGCACCAACAACGAGTTCGGCTTCGACTACCTGCGCGACAACATGGTCTACGAGACGCAGGACCGGGTGCAGCGGCCGCTCAACTTCGCCATCGTCGACGAGGTGGACTCGATCCTGATCGACGAGGCGCGCACGCCGCTCATCATCAGCGGCCAGGCCGAGGACCACACCGCGATGTACCTGGCGATGAACCAGGTCGTGCCCCTGCTGGTGCGCCAGGAGGGCGAAGAGGACCCGCGCACCGGCGAGGGCGTGACCAAGCCCGGCGACTTCACGGTCGATGAAAAGGCGCACCAGATCTACCTGACCGAGCGTGGCCACGAGACCGCCGAGCGGGTGCTGGCCGAGCGCGGCCTGCTGCCGGAAGGCGCGAGCCTGTATGACCCGGCCAACATCTCGCTGATGCACCACCTGTACGCGGCCCTGCGCGCGCACCACCTGTTCCATCGCGACCAGCATTACGTGGTGCAGCAGGGCGAGCACGGGCCGGAGATCGTGATCGTCGACGAGTTCACCGGCCGCCTGATGGCCGGGCGCCGCTGGAGCGACGGCCTGCACCAGGCGGTGGAGGCGAAGGAGGGCGTGCCCATCCAGGCGGAGAACCAGACGCTGGCGTCGATCACCTTCCAGAACTATTTCCGCCTCTACCAGAAGCTGGCGGGCATGACCGGCACCGCCGACACCGAGGCCTACGAGTTCCAGGAGATCTACGGCCTGGAGACGGTGGTCATCCCGCCCAACAAGCCGAGCCGACGCGAGGACCAGCTCGACCGTGTCTACAAGTCGACGCCGGAGAAGTACAAGGCCGCCATCGACGACATCCGCGAGTGCCACGAGCGCGGCCAGCCGGTGCTGGTCGGCACCTCGTCGATCGAGAATTCCGAGATCATCGCCAACCTGCTGCAGCAGGCCAGGCTGCCGCACCAGGTGCTGAACGCCAAGCAGCACGCGCGCGAGGCCGACATCGTGGCGCAGGCCGGCGCGCCCCGGATGATCACCATCGCCACCAACATGGCGGGGCGCGGCACCGACATCGTGCTCGGCGGCAACGTCGAGAAGCAGGTCGAGGCGCTGCAGCTCGACCCGGCGCTCGACGACGCCGCGCGCGAGGCCCGCGCCGCGGAGCTGCGCGCGCAGTGGGAAAAGGACCATGAACTGGTCAAGTCGCTGGGCGGCCTGCGCATCATCGCCACCGAGCGCCACGAGAGCCGGCGCATCGACAACCAGCTGCGCGGCCGCTCGGGTCGCCAGGGCGACCCGGGCTCGTCGCGCTTCTACCTCAGCCTGGACGACCCGCTGATGCGCATCTTCGCGGGCGACCGCGTGCGCGCCATCATGGAGCGCCTGAAGATGCCGGAGGGCGAGGCGATCGAGGCCGGCATGGTGACGCGCAGCATCGAGAGCGCGCAGCGCAAGGTCGAGGCGCGCAACTTCGACATCCGCAAGCAGCTGCTGGAATACGACGACGTCGCCAACGACCAGCGCAAGGAGATGTACGCGCTGCGCAACGCCATCCTCGATGCCACCGACCTCACGGAGCAGATCAGCGCGCTGCGCGAAGGCTGCATGACCGACCTGGTGCGCCAGTACGTGCCGGCCGAGTCGGTCGAGGAGCAATGGGACCTGCCGGGCCTGGAGAAGGTGCTGGCGGCCGACTGGCAGATCGAGCTGCCGCTGGCGCGCGAGGTCGAGGCATCCAGCGCCATCACCGACGAGGACCTGGTCGAGCGCGTGCTGGAGGCCGCCAACCAGGCCTATGCCGCACGACTCGAACTGGTCGGCGCGGAGAACTACCATCCCTTCGAGCGCGCCGTGCTGCTGCAGAGCATCGACGTGCACTGGCGCGAACACCTGGCGGCGCTGGACTACCTGCGCCAGGGCATCCACCTGCGCAGCTATGGCCAGAAGCAGCCCAAGCAGGAATACAAGCGCGAAGCCTTCGAGCTGTTCGGCCAGATGCTGGACGTGGTCAAGAACGAGGTCACGCGCACGCTGATGACGGTGCGGATCCAGACGCGCGAAGAGGTCGACCGGGCAGCCGAGGACTACGAGCAGCGGCGCGAGCGTGTCAGCAATGTGACCTACAGTGCGCCGTCCGAAAGCACGGGCGAGCCCGAGGTCGTGCCCGAGACGGCGCGGCGCGACACCGCGCTGGCCGCGGCCGCCGTTGCCGGCGGCACGGTGACGGTCCCGCGCGTCGGCCGCAACGACCCCTGCCCCTGTGGCAGTGGCAAGAAGTACAAGCATTGCCACGGCGCGCTGACTTGACGCCTCCCCTGAGTCGCCTGGCGCACCGTCCCCCGAAGGGGGAACAACGCCGAGGCCCGGCGCAGGTCCGGGCCCGGCGTTCGCTGGGCTGGCCTGCGCTCCGGCCTTGCAACCTGCCCTTGTTCCCGTGATCCTTCGCGCCTGGTGAGTCGGTGCCCGGGGATTGATTTCTCAGACATCCCGTTTGCTGGAGGAAGATGCCATGCCCGTGAACCTCAATGCTCCCGAACCGGCCTCCCTGCTGCCCGTGGCCGGCGTGCGCCTGGGCGTCACCGAGGCCGGCGTGCGCAAGGCTGGACGCAAGGACCTGACGGTGCTGCTGCTGGACGAAACCTGCAGCGTGGCCGGCGTGTTCACGCAAAACCGCTTTTGCGCCGCGCCGGTCCAGGTCTGCCGCGAGCACCTGGCGCACGGCGCCGGCATTCGTGCGATCGTGATCAACACCGGCAATGCCAACGCCGGCACCGGCGCGCCGGGTCTGGCGGCAGCGCGCCAGACCTGCACGGCGCTGGCCGCGCAGCTCGGCGTCCGGGCCGAGCAGGTGCTGCCGCTGTCGACCGGCGTGATCATGGAGCAGTTGCCGCTCGAACGCGTGGTGGCAGGGCTGCCGGCGGCGATCGCCGACGCCCGACCGGCGCACTGGGCGCGCGCGGCCGAGGCCATCATGACCACCGACACGGTGCCCAAGGCGTGCAGCGTGCGGGCGCGCGTGGGCGGGGCCGAGATCACGGTCACCGGCATGGCCAAGGGTGCCGGCATGATCCGCCCCAACATGGCGACCATGCTCGGCTTCGTCGCGACCGACGCATGCATCGACGCGGCCCTGCTGCCGGCCCTGGCGCGCGAGCTGGCGGAAGGCTCGTTCAACCGCGTCACGGTCGATGGCGACACCTCGACCAACGACTCATTCCTCCTGATCGCCACGCAGCAGGCCGCGGGCACGCCCGTGACGGCGCTGGACAGCGCCGACGGCCAGGCCCTGCGCGCGGCGCTGCTGGCGGTGGCGCGCCAGCTCGCCCAGGCCATCGTGCGCGATGGCGAGGGCGCGACCAAGTTCATCACAGTGCGCGTCGAGGGTGGGCGAGACGCCGCCGAATGCCGCCAGGTGGCGTACGCGATCGCGCATTCGCCCCTGGTCAAGACGGCCTTCTTCGCCAGTGATCCGAACCTGGGCCGCATCCTGGCGGCGGTCGGCTACGCCGGCGTCGAGGACCTGGACCAGACCCGCATCGACCTCTTCCTGGACGAGGTGCACGTGGCCACCGGGGGCGGGCGCCACCCGGCCTACCGGGAAGAGGACGGCCAGCGCGTCATGCAGCAGGCCGAGATCAGCGTGCGCGTCGGTCTCGGACGCGGCGACGCAGCCGACACGGTGTGGACCTGCGACCTGAGCCACGAGTACGTGCGCATCAACGCCGACTACAGATCCTGATGCATCCCGCTGAGCGGCCGGCGCGCGTCCCCGGCGGATGGCACGGGTCGAATGCGCGCGCCAGCCAGGGTGGCGTGTTGCGCAGCCAGTGGAATGGCCGTGCCGCGCCGGGTGCCCGCGTGATGGACGACTGAACCAAAAAACGGCAGTGGACCGCTTGCAAACGCCTCAGACTCCGTATGAACATTGAGTCTTTCGCCATTGTTTATGCTCGCTGGTCGGGTGGGGGCGCCATGTGCCCGCCAGCGCCGCCGCGACCGCGCCATGCGGCGTTGCTCGGCCTCGCGCACAGCAGTGCGCGGTGCGACCAGAGGCCGCATCCGTTCGCGCTGTCCAGAGGCACGCAGGCGCCTTTGGAGCTGCCGCACGCACCCTGGCCTGACGCGCCCACGACAGCACTGACGGGCGCATCCAACTGCCGGATCCCGGCTGAATTCACCGCTGTGGGCGCTTTTTCGTCAGGCGCCGAATATCAAGATGAATGATGAACTGAAGCGATTGATCGAACGGGCGGAACAACTCATCACGCGCGTCGAGGCGCTGCTGCCCCGGCCTCTGGGGGCGCCCGACTGGAGCCAGGCCGTGGCCTGGCGCTATCGCAAGCGCGCCGGTGGCATGGGTGCGCTGGAGCCCGTGCGGCACCTGGCGGCGCTGCAGTTGTCCGATCTCAAGGAGATCGAGTCGCAGAAAGAGCGCGTGGAGCGCAACACGCGTCAGTTCGTGGCCGGGCGGCCGGCCAACAACGTGCTGCTGACCGGCGCGCGCGGCACTGGCAAGTCCTCGCTCATCAAGGCCTGCCTGAACGCCCATGCCGCCGAGGGGTTGCGCCTGATCGAGGTCGACAAGAGCGACATGACCGACCTGCCCGACATCGTCGAAATCGTCAGCGGCCGGCCGGAAAAGTTCATCATCTACTGCGACGACCTGAGCTTCGACGAGGGCGAACCCGGCTACAAGGCACTCAAGAGCATCCTCGACGGCAGCGTGGCGGCGAGCACCCCGAACGTGCTGATCTACGCCACCAGCAACCGGCGCCACCTGCTGCCCGAATACATGAAGGACAACCTGAGCTACCGGCACACCGAGGACGGCGAACTGCATCCGGGCGAGGTGGTCGAGGAGAAGATCTCGCTGTCCGAGCGCTTCGGCCTGTGGGTGAGCTTCTACCCCTTCGGCCAGGATGAATACCTGGCGATTGCGGCGCAGTGGCTGGCGGCGCTCGGCGCCAGCCCCGAACAGATCGCGCAGGCGCGGCCCGAGGCCCTGGTCTGGGCGCTGGAGCGCGGCTCGCGCTCGGGCCGCGTCGCCTATCAGTTCGCGCGCGACTTCATGGGGCGCACTTGACCGCCTGCGGCCGGTGGCCCTGGCCACGGGTGCCGCGGGCATGGCCTGCTGCGCGGCCGCTCGACCTTTGGAGTCACATGCGTCGCAGGTGACGCAGCACGTCATGGATGACTGAGCCTAAATCCGGCAGTCGACCGCTGATCATCGTCTTCAAACCCGCATGCATATTGGCTTCGACTGCCCTGATGAAGTTCACCTGTCGGGTGAGGGCGCTATGCGCCCGCCAGCACCCCCTTCGGCGCACCATGCGGCGTTGCTCGTCGTGGCGCACACTGGTGCGCGGCCTCCTCGCGTCTCGCCTGGCACGCCGAGGGCGGCACTGGCGGACGCATCCAACTGCCGGATTCAGGCTGAGATGTCGAACGTCCTGAAGGCAGACGCGCACGTGCAACGCGAGCAGCCCGGCGAACGCGCCGTCGTCGATGTGGCGGTGGGCGTGCTGATCCGACCCGACGGGCGCTTCCTGCTGACGTCGCGCCCGGCGGGCAAGGTCTATGCGGGCTTCTGGGAATTTCCGGGCGGCAAGCTGGAGCCGGGCGAGAGCGTGGAACAGGCGCTGGCGCGCGAACTGGAAGAGGAGCTCGGCCTCCACCTCGACACCCGGGCCATTCGCCGCTGGCGCGAACAGGTGGTCGATTATCCGCACGCCCTGGTGCGGCTGCATTTCTGCCGCGTCACCGCGTGGCGCGGGGTCCCGCGCATGCGCGAGGGCCAGCTTGCCGCCTGGGAGCGTCTGCCCGTGCAGGTGGCCCCGATCCTGCCCGGAACCGTGCCGGTGCTGGAGTGGCTGCGCGTGGAGGACGGGCCGGCCAATGCCGGCTGACCCGGCACGGACGTGGATTGCGGAAGGCACGGCCGCGCCACCGGGACGGCCGTGCGGCAGCAAGCGTCAGCGCCGCAATGGAGGGTGGATGGGATTCGGATCGGGAGCGTCCGGATCGCGTGCGTCCTGCGCGTCGATGCGAAAGCGTTCGTTGGCCCAATCCCCGAGGTCGTGCAGTCGGCAGCGGGCGCTGCAGAACGGCCGGTAGCGATTCTCGGGCGCATACAGGCTGGGGCCGCCGCACGCGGGGCAGCGCACCGTGCGGCCGGCTGACTCGGGGGGCGTCATGCGCACAGGGCCAGCTCGAATGGCGCGTCCACGCGCGCCGCCGGCTGCTTGCCTTCCACGTCCTGGTGCAGCAGGCGCACCGAAACCGCCAGGCGGTTGCCGCTCACCTCGGGCACCAGCTGCATGGATTCGTCCAGGCGCAGGCGCAGCAGTTGCACGGTGCGGCCCTGCTGTGGCAGCCCGATCTGGAACTGGCCCCCCATCGCCATCACCATCTTCGGCTTGCCGGTGTCGCGCAGGAGTTGCAGCAACAGGCTGATCGCGCCCGCCAGGGGCACCAGCGGAGCGATCCAGCGATTCAGGTCGGTGCGCCGGGCGGCCGATTGACCATGTTGCCAGGCGTGGTAGGACGGCAGGTCGAATTCGCAGGTGCCCCCCGGGATGGCGGTGCGGCTGCGCAGCGCCATCAGCCAGTCGTTGGCCGCCAGTTCATGGCCCGGCTTGCCCTGCTGGTTGCTGAGCTGCGAGAAGGCGTCCTCCAGGCGTCCGAGCAGCGCGTCGAGCGAGGCCTCGGAGATCGCCGGGTTGCCGCGAAAGCCAGCCATGTGGCTCTTCTGCCGGTCCAGGTCCTTCAGCACGTCGGACTTCAGGTCGGCGCGGCTGGCCGCCTCCAGCACCTCGAACAGGGTCACCAGCGCGAAGTGATGGTCCACCGGCGCGTCCCGGGGCAGCAGCTGACCCAGGCGACCAAACAGGTGCTCGAGCCGGAGATAGGTGCGGATGCGTTCGTTGAAGGGGTATTCGTACAGGATCACGCGCGGGCTTTCGCTCAGCAGCCACGGCGCTCAGTGCCACCCGGCACAGCACACCGCATGGGTCGGCATCATAGCCCCAGGCGCGTGGCGATCCGGTCGATTTGGACCTCCAGGTCACGTACTGTGACACCTTCGCCATTGAACAGCACCCAGTCGGCCGCCGCCAGCCGCTGCAGGCGCCCGGCCTGGGCCGCCAGGATGGCCTCGACCTGGGCCGGCGCGAGCTGGTTGCGCGCCACCACGCGCGCGACCTGCACGGCCGGTGGACAGTCGATCACCAGCACCCGGTCCAGGCGCGCGCGCCAGCGCGCGCCCGCTTCCACCAGCAGCGGAATGTCGAACACCACCAGCTTCCGGTCCTGCCCGCGTGCCTGTGCTGCCTGACGCTGCGTCTCCTGGCTGACCAATGGGTGGATGATGGCTTCCAGCGCGGCGCGGGCCGCCGGATCCCGGTACACGAGTGCGCGCATGGCAGCACGGTCGAGCGCGCCATCGGCGCCGATCAGCGCGGGGCCGAAGCGCGCCGCGATGGCGGGCAGCGCGCTGCCGCCAGTGGCCGTGGTGGCACGCGAGATCGCGTCGGCGTCGATCACCGCGGCGCCGCGCGCGGCCCACAGTGCGGCCACCGTGCTCTTGCCGCTGCCGATGCCGCCCGTCAGGCCGAGGTGGAACGGCGCCATCGCGCTGGCTCGCGCCGCTACAGCCCGATCACGCGCAGGATGGCGCCAGGGCCGAACACCATGGCCGTGAGGCCGGCCAGGGCGAGGAATGGGCCGAACGGCACCACGCCGCCTTCACGCAGGCCCGCCGTGAGCTTCAGGCCAATGCCGACGACGGCGCCGATCACCGAGGCCATCAGGATGATCGGCACCAGCGCTGGCCAGCCGAACCAGGCACCGAGGGCGGCAAACAGCTTGAAGTCGCCGTAGCCCATGCCTTCCTTGCCGGTGGCGAGCTTGAAGGCCCAGTAGACCGCCCACAGCGACAGGTAACCGGCCACGGCACCCCACACCGCCTGCGCCAGCGGCACCGGGGTCCAGCCCAGGGCGGAAGCCAGCAGGCCGGCCCACAGCAGGGGCAGGGTCAGGTCGTCGGGCAGCAGGGTGGTGTCCCAGTCGATCAGGGTGAGCGCGACGAGGAGGGCGGCAAACAGGCACCATGCCGCACCGGGCAGGGTCCAGCCCCAGTGCCAGCCGCACCAGGCGAACAGGGCGCCCGTGGCCAGTTCGACCGCCGGGTAGCGTGCGCTGATCGGCGCGCGGCAGGCCGAGCAGCGGCCGCGCAGCGCCAGCCAGCTCAGCACGGGAATGTTCTCGTGCCAGCGGATCGGGTGGCCGCAGTGCGGGCAGCGCGAACGCGGGGTGACCAGGTTGAAGGCCGGTTCGTCGGCGGCGGGCTGGCCGGACAGTTCGGCGCACTGGAGCGCCCACTGGCGCTCCATCATCTTCGGCAGGCGGTGAATCACCACGTTCAGGAAACTGCCGATGAGCAGCCCGAGCAGGCCGCCCAGGGCGGCCTCCAGCCACGGCGCACCCAGCATCAGACGACCTGGCCGAGCTTGAAGATGGGCAGGTACATCGACACCACGATGCCGCCGATCACGGTGCCCAGCACGACGATGATGATGGGCTCCATCAGGCTGGACAGGCCGGCCACCATTTCGTCGACTTCG
Organism: Ottowia sp.; assembly: GCF_035325765.1. Lineage (GTDB taxonomy): Bacteria > Pseudomonadota > Gammaproteobacteria > Burkholderiales > Burkholderiaceae_C > Ottowia. The sequence goes on along the minus strand of NZ_DAOKZG010000001.1, from coordinate 116,194 downwards.
GCCTCGTAGAAGTCGGCGGCCTTGCCCAGCATGTGGTCGAGCGAGCCCGATTCCTCGCCGATCGCGCTCATTTGCAGCACCATGCTGGGGAACACGTGGGCGTTGGTCATCGCCACCGTCAGGCTGGTGCCGGTGGCCACCTCCTGCTGGATCTTGTCGGTGGCGAGCTTGTAGACCGAGTTGCCGGAGGCGCCGCCGACCGAGTCGAGCGCCTCCACCAGCGGCACGCCGGCGGCGAACATGGTCGACAGCGTGCGCGTCCAGCGCGCCACCACCGATTTCTCGACCAGTTCACCGAAGATCGGCAGCTTCAGCAGCAGCCGGTCCATGAACATCTGCACCTTCTCGTTGCGCTTCCAGGCCTGCATGAAGAAGTAGACACCGCCGATCAGGCCGCCGAAGATCAGCCACCACCAGTCGACGAAGAACTCGCTCATCGCGATCACGAACAGCGTCGGTGCCGGCAGGTCGGCGCCAAACGAGCTGAACACCTCCTTGAACGCCGGGATCACGAAGATCATGATGATCGAGACCACCACGAAGGCGACCACGATGACGGCCACGGGGTACATCAGCGCCGAGCGGATCTTGGCCTTGATCGCCTCGGTCTTCTCCATGTAGGTGGCCAGGCGGTCGAGCAGGCTCTCCAGGATGCCGGCGGCCTCGCCGGCCTCGACCAGGTTGCAGTAGAGGTTGTTGAAGTACAGCGGGTACTTGCGGAAGGCCGCCGACAGCGAGGTGCCGGTCTCGACGTCGCTGCGAATGTCGTTGAGCAGCTTGGTCACGCTGGCGTTCGGGTTGCCGCGGCCAACGATGTCGAAGGCCTGCAGCAGCGGCACGCCGGCCTTCATCATGGTGGCGAGCTGGCGCGTGAAGATGGCGATGTCGCGCGGCTTGATCTTCTTGCCCGAGCGCATGCGCCGCTTCTTGATCTTGGTGACCATGACGCCCTGGCGTCGCAGCGTGGCCTGCACCTGGTTCTCGCCCCCGGCCCGCGTCTCGCCGCGCACGATGCGGCCATTGCGGTCCTTGCCCTCCCACTCGAAGATGAATTCCTTGGCGCTCGAGCGCGGCGTCGAGCGGGTTGCAGTCTGGGTTGCCATGGCGTGGTCTTTCCGGTTCGATGCAGCGGGGACTACTGGTTGGTCACCGCCAGGACTTCCTCGAGCGAGGTGACGCCCAGGCGGACCTTGTTCAGGCCCGACTGGCGCAGCGAGCGCACGCCCTCGGAGCGTGCCTGGTCGGCGATCTCGAGCGCCGTGCCGTCGGCCAGGATGATGCGCTGCAGTTCCTCGGTGATCGGCATCACTTCATAGATGCCGACGCGGCCCTTGTAGCCGTTGTTGCAGGCGTTGCAACCCACTGGCTGGTAGGGTGTCCAGCTGCCGTCCAGGTCGCTTTCCTGGAAGCCGGCCTCCAGCAGGTTCTCGCGCGGCACGTCGGCCGGCCGCTTGCACTGCGGGCACAGGCGGCGTGCCAGGCGCTGCGCCGTGATCAGGATCACGCTGGAGGCGATGTTGAACGGCGCGATGCCCATGTTGCGCAGGCGCGTCAGCGTGGTCGGAGCGTCGTTGGTGTGCAGGGTCGATAGCACCAGGTGGCCGGTCTGGGCCGCCTTGATCGCGATGTCGGCGGTCTCCAGGTCGCGGATCTCGCCCACCATGATGACGTCCGGGTCCTGGCGCAGGAAGGCGCGCAGCGCGACGGCGAAGGTGAGGCCGGCCTTCTCGTTGACGTTGACCTGGTTCACGCCGGGCATGTTGATTTCCGACGGGTCCTCGGCCGTCGAGATGTTGACGCCCGGCTTGTTCAGCAGGTTCAGGCAGGTGTAGAGCGAGACCGTCTTGCCCGAGCCGGTGGGGCCGGTGACCAGGATCATGCCGTAGGGCCGCTCGACGGCGTTCAGCAAACGTGCCTTTTCCTCCGGGTCATAGCCGAGCGCGTCGATGCCCATCCGGGCGCTGCTCGGATCCAGGATCCGGATCACGATCTTCTCGCCGAACAGAGTCGGCAGGGTCGAGACGCGGAAGTCGATCACCCGGTCGTGGCCGATCTTCAGCTTCATGCGCCCGTCCTGCGGGATGCGCTTCTCGGAGATGTCCAGGCGCGAGATCACCTTGATGCGCGAGGCCAGCTTTTCCTTGATCGCCACCGGCGGCGTGACGATTTCCTGCAGTTCGCCGTCGACCCGAAAGCGCACCCGGTAGTTGTGCTCGTAGGGCTCGAAGTGCAGGTCCGAGGCGCGCATGTTGATGGCGTCGATCAGCACCTTGTGCAGGAACTTGACGACCGGTGCATCCTCGACATCGGCCTGCACGCCGCTGTCGGCCTCCTCGGGCGCGGCGTCCGAGGTCAGCGAGGCCTCGTCGAACTCGAAGTCCTGGCCGATGATCGAGTCCATCGACTCGGTGGCGGAGCGGCTGTGCGTCTTGACCAGCTGCGACAGCTTGTCGAATTCGCCGATCACCCATTCAACGCCGCTCTGGGTGACGAACTTGATTTTTTCCGCCGCTTCGTGGTCCGACGGGTCGGCCGTGACCACCACCAGCCGGCCGCTGCGCCGACCGAGCGCCAGCAGACGGTACTTCTGCGCGAGCTCGAGGTCGATCAGGTCGGACGGCAGCTGCTCGGGGTCCAGCGCCTCGAGATCGATCAGCGGGGCCGAAAAGGCCTGCGCCAGCGTGTGCGCCAGTTCGTTCGCAGAGACCGCGCCGGACTCGATCAGTTCGGGGATGTAGGCGCGGCGGCTGGCGACCGCCTTGCGGTAGGCGTCTTCGGCCGCTTTCTGGGTAAGCTTGCCGGCCATGACCAGGACGCGACCCACCCCTGGCAGGGCGGCCGGCGAGGTTTCCCGGGTCAGCGATGATTCGGAGACAGCCATCGGACGTGCACTCGGACAAATACGAAAATCTTAACGATCATCGCTTAAGAGTGAGCGGATGTAAATGTTCCAGACCTCCGAATGTGTGCGGCAATCAACACATTGAGCGCAAATGTCGGCCCTGGGCGTGTCGAGGCACGGAAATCTGGTCGGGGTGAGAGGATTCGAACCTCCGGCCTCTACGTCCCGAACGTAGCGCTCTACCAGGCTAAGCTACACCCCGATGGGCCCGCGATCGCTGGATCACGAGCGCCGCTGCAGCAGCTGAGCCGGCAATTCTAGCAAACTCTCGGTGTAGATGTTGACCGGCAGCACGCCCAGCGCATCGATGGCGCGCTGGGCCTGGGCGCCGGCCGCGGCGCGCGTCTGCTCGAGCGCGCCACAGCGCTGCACGATGGCCAGGATCGTCGCCAGATCCTTCGTGCTGGCCGACTCGATGGCCTCGCGCACGAGGTCCGCTTCGGAGGTGCTGGCGTTGCGCATGGCCAGGATCAGCGGCAGCGTCACCTTGCCTTCGCGCAGGTCGTCGCCCAGGTTCTTGCCCAGTTCGCCGGCCTCGCCGTCATAGTCCAGTACGTCGTCGATGACCTGGAACGCCGTCCCGAGCGACTGGCCGTATTCCGCGCAGGCAGCCTCGATCTCGGGTGGGCTGCCGGCCAGCACCGCCGCCAGCCGGCAACTGGCCTCGAACAGCTTGGCGGTCTTGGAGCGAATCACCCGCAGGTAGCCGGCCTCGTCGAGCGCGACGTCGCGGATGTTCATCAGCTGCAGCACCTCGCCCTCGGCGATCACGTTGGTCGCGTCGGCCAGGATCTGCATCACCCGCATGCTGCCCGTGTCGACCATCATCTGGAACGAGCGGGAATACAAGAAGTCGCCCACCAGCACGCTGGCAGGGTTGCCGAACAGCTCGTTGGCGGTGGGCTGGCCGCGGCGCAGGGTCGATTCGTCCACCACGTCGTCGTGCAGCAGCGTCGCGGTGTGGATGAACTCGACCACGGCAGCCAGGTTGAAGCGCTGCGGGCTGGTGCAGCCGAGCGCGCGGCAGATCAGCAGCAGCAGCACCGGTCGCAGGCGCTTGCCACCGGAGGAAATGATGTGGCGCGCCACCTGACCCACCAGCGGCACGCTGGAAGCCAGGCGCTGGGCGATCGTGGCGTCGACTTCGCGCATGTCGTCGGCGGCCAGCGCAAGGGCGCCGCGGGGCGGGTTGGCGGTCAAGGCGTGAGAGGCGAAACGGATCGGTTGCGGGTGGGCGCGCACGGACATCGGGCCGGCCCCACCCCTTTGGCGCTGGCGATTATAGCCCTTTGGCGCTGGCGATTATAGGTTTGCACGGCGCGGGCATCGCGGGCGAGGGGCTGGCACCGCTTCGCGCCCTGGCCTGCGGCCTCGATTGCTGCTAAAATACTTGGTTCGCTGGAAATTCGTCCGGCGGGACTTTGCTTTCAACAAGGGGTTTTCACATGTACGCGGTCATAAAAACCGGTGGCAAGCAGTATCGCGTCGCTGCCGGCGAAAAGATCAAGATAGAACAGATTGCTGCGGACGTTGGCCAGGAAATCACCCTCGACCAGGTGCTTGCCGTCGGCAACGGCGCCGAGCTCAGGGTCGGGGCGCCACTGGTGGACGGCGCCACCGTGGTGGCCAGGGTGCTGGCACACGGCAAGCACGACAAGGTGCGCATCTTCAAGCTGCGTCGGCGCAAGCACTACCAGAAGCGCCAGGGTCACCGGCAGGGCTACACCGAGCTCGAGATCGGCACCATCCACGGCGGCAACTGACAAGGGATATTCACCATGGCACAGAAGAAAGGCGGCGGCTCCACGCGCAACGGCCGAGATTCCAACCCCAAGATGCTGGGCGTGAAGGTGTTTGGCGGCCAGACCGTCAGCGCCGGCGCCATCATCGTGCGCCAGCGCGGCACCAAGTTCCATGCCGGCAGCAACGTGGGGATGGGCAAGGACCACACCCTGTTCGCCCTGGTCGACGGCCAGGTGTCGTTCGGGACCCGGGGTGCGCTGAACAAGCACACCGTGATGGTCACGCCGGCGGCCTGATCCAGGCCTGGCGTGGCGCCCGGAGAAGCCCCGCAACGCGGGGCTTCGGTGTTTCTGCGCCGCGCGCACCTCGAGGCGACGCTGAACGGGGCTCCGCGATGACGCGCGCGCCGCATGAGGAGAGGATGGGATGCGAGACACAAGGCGCCGCCATGGCTTGGGATACTGCCGGCAGGGGCAACGAGGCGGGCCGCTCCAGGCCGGGATGCGCGGCGCACCAGGGGCTTGCCTGGCGGTACCTTAAACTGCACCGATGAAATTCGTCGATGAAGCGCGGATCGACGTCGCCGCGGGCGACGGGGGCAACGGCTGCGCGTCGTTTCGACGCGAGAAGTTCCGCGAGTTCGGCGGACCCGACGGAGGCGATGGTGGGCGCGGTGGCCACGTGTACGCGCTGGCCGATCCGAACCTCAATACCCTGATCGACTTTCGCTACGCGCGCCGGCACGAGGCGCGGCGTGGCCAGCATGGCATGGGCTCCGACATGTTCGGTGCCGCCGGCGACGACATCACGCTGAAGATGCCGGTGGGCACCATCATCAGCGACGCCGAGACCGGGGACGTGCTGGCCGAACTGCTGACGCCGGGCGAGCAGGTCATGATCGCCCGGGGCGGCGACGGCGGCTTCGGCAACCTGCATTTCAAGAGTTCGACCAACCGCGCGCCGCGCCAGAAGACACCCGGCTGGCCGGGCGAGAAGAAGAGCCTGCGGCTGGAGCTCAAGGTGCTGGCCGACGTCGGCCTGCTCGGCATGCCCAACGCCGGCAAGTCGACCTTCATTGCCGCGGTGAGCAACGCGCGACCGAAGATCGCCGACTATCCGTTCACCACGCTGCACCCGAACCTGGGGGTGGTGCGCGTGGGCCTGGGGCAGAGCTTCGTGATTGCCGATATTCCCGGCCTGATCGAGGGCGCGTCCGAGGGTGCCGGCCTGGGCCACCAGTTCCTGCGCCACCTGCAGCGCACGCGCCTGCTGCTGCACATCGTCGACCTTGCGCCGTTCGACGACAGCATCGACCCGGTGGCGCAGGCGCGCGCCATCGTCCGCGAGCTGAAGAAGTACGACCCCGCGCTGCACGCCAAGCCGCGCTGGCTGGTGCTCAACAAGCTCGACATGGTGCCGCCCGAGGAGCGTGCCGAGCGCGTGGCCGAGTTCGTGCGCCGCCTGCGCTGGAAGGGGCCGGTGTTCGAGATCTCGGCGCTCACGCGCGCGGGCTGCGAGCCGCTGGTGCGGGCGATCTTCCAGCACCTGCAGGCCGCGCGCCAGGCCGAGGCCGAACCGGTCGTGGACGACCCGCGCTTTGCCGGTGCGCCGGACGCAGCCCATTCCGATTCCCGACATTCATGAAGCAGCAGCAATCGAGTACGGAGATCCTGGGCCAGGCCCGGCGCATCGTGGTCAAGGTCGGCTCCAGCCTGGTCACCAACGAGGGGCGCGGCCTGGACGAGGCCGCCATCGGGGAGTGGTGCCGCCAGCTGGCCCTGCTCGAGCGTGGCCTGGACGGCCAGGGCCGGCGCGAGATGGTGATGGTCTCCAGCGGCTCGATCGCCGAAGGCATGAAGCGCCTGGGCTGGACGCGCCGGCCGCACGAGGTGAACAAGCTGCAGGCGGCGGCGGCGGTCGGCCAGATGGGCCTGGCGCAGATGTACGAGAGCAAGCTGCGCGAGCACGGTCTGCGCAGCGCGCAGGTGCTGCTGACGCACGCCGACCTGGCCGATCGCGAGCGCTACCTGAACGCGCGCTCGACCCTGCTGACGCTGCTGCAGCACGAGGTGCTGCCGGTGATCAACGAGAACGACACCGTGGTCACCGACGAGATCAAGGTGGGCGACAACGACACCCTGGGCGCGCTGGTGGCGAACCTGATCGAGGCCGACTTGCTGGTGATCCTGACCGACCAGCGTGGCCTGTTCACGGCCGACCCGCGGCGCGACCCGGGCGCCGAATTCGTGCACGAGGCGCGCGCCGGCGATCCGGCGCTCGAGCGCATGGCCGGCGGCGCCGGCTCCGCCATCGGCAAGGGCGGCATGCTGACCAAGATCGTCGCGGCACGGCGCGCCGCCGGCTCGGGCGCCTCCACCGTGATTGCGTGGGGGCGCGAGCCCGACGCGCTGCTGCGGCTGGCGCGCGGCGAGAACATCGGCACCCTGCTGGTGGCGCCCACGCACAAGACCCAGGCGCGCAAGCAGTGGATCGCCGATCACCTGCAGTTGCGCGGCACGGTGGTGGTCGACGATGGCGCCGCCGCCAAGCTGCGGCGCGAAGGCAAGAGCCTGCTGCCGGTCGGCATGACGCACGTCGAGGGTCGCTTCTCGCGCGGCGACGTGATCGCCATCCACGACACGGCCGGCCAGGAACTGGCGCGCGGCCTCGCCAATTATTCGAGCAGCGAGGCGCGCCTGCTGTGCCGCCAGCCGTCCAGCGAGATCAAGGCGCGACTGGGTTACGCCGGCGAGCCCGAGATGGTGCACCGCGACAACCTGGTGCTGACGCGCCCGCTGCCGGCCTGACGCGTCCGAGTCAGCGGTAGAGCGCCTCGTTCCCGGACCTCAGCGCGCGCACCATGTCGGCCACCGAGGCGCGCACCGCCGGGCCGTCGCACAGCCCGCCGCGCGCGAGCTGCAGCGGATGGCGCACCAGCGTGCCGCTCTGGCCCAGCATGGGCTTCCAGCCGTCGTCGCTGCTGGGCTGCCAGGCGTCGCCTTGTACCTGGCGCGCGTAGACCCGGTATTCGGCAGTGCTGCAGCGGATGCCTTCATACGAGGCGTTCACCGCGGACGGGCCGCGCGCCACCACCACGTAGCGCACGACGCTGTGGTCCGGGTTGATGCGGAGGGTCGCCGGATCGATGCCCATGCGGATCGCGGAGCCCCGCGGCATCTCGAGCTCGATCAGCGCGCTGGTCTCGTAGCTGGGTGGCGGCGGCGGCGCGTCCTCGGCCCAGTCGACCCGGTCCAGGTCGGCGTATTGCGCGCTCGCAGCGCCTGCGGCCAGCAGCACCGCCAGCCCCAGCAGCGTGCGAACCCGCCGCGTGCGCGCACACGCGGGCCGATGCTCCGAGAGGTTCATGGAGCCTTGCGCGCCGGTGACGCCAGGTCGGCGGCGGCCGCCAGCGTCGGGTTTGCGCGCGGCACGCCGCGCTCACGCGCCCGCACTGCCCCCCCGCGCAGGTAGCGGTTGCGCAGTTCCAGCCGCGGCAGGAAGCGCGCGAGCTCGGTCAATGCCATCTCGTAGACGCCGCGCTTGAACTCGACCACGACGTCCAGCGGCACCCAGTAGTCGTTCCAGCGCCAGGCGTCGAACTCCGGGTGGTTGGTGGCACGCAGATTGAGCTGCCAGTCCTGCGCCGTCAGCTGCAGCAGATACCAGATCTGCTTCTGGCCGCGGTAGTGGCCGCGTGCGTCGCGGCGGATGAACCGGTCTGGCACCTCGTAGCGCAACCAGTCGCGGGTTCGGGCCACGATGCGCACGTGCTCCGGCCGCAGCCCCACTTCCTCGTGCAATTCCCGGAACATCGCCTGTTCGGGCGATTCGCCCCGGTCGATGCCGCCTTGCGGAAACTGCCAGGAGTGGGAGCGGATGCGCTTGCCCCAAAATACCTGGTTCTTCTGGTTGAGCAGGATGATGCCGACGTTCGGGCGAAAGCCTTCCCGATCCAGCATAATCAAACCTCAAAATTCAATCGATTGTGCTCATTATGCACGCCGCGCCAAACGCGGCAAGTGGGCACAAACCCTCTCGGCAGACGTGTCATGCACGCTGCGTCCGCTCAGTCATGAAAGCCTCCCAGTTCTACATCAGCACCCTGAAGGAAGCGCCGGCGGATGCCGAGATCGTGAGCCACCAGCTCATGACCCGCGCCGGCATGATCAAGAAGCTGGGTGCGGGCATCTACACCTACATGCCGATGGGGCTGCGCGTGATCCGCAAGGTCGAGGCCATCGTGCGCGAGGAGATGAACCGCGCCGGCGCCGTCGAGTGCGTCATGCCGGTGATCCAGCCGGGCGAACTGTGGAGCGAGAGCGGGCGCTTCCAGGGCATGGGGCCGGAACTGCTGCGCGTGAAGGACCGCCATGACCGCGATTTCGTGGTGCAGCCGACCAGCGAGGAGGCGGTGACCGACATCGCGCGCCAGGACCTGCGCAGCTACAAGCAGTTGCCGCGCAACCTCTACCAGATCCAGACCAAGTTCCGCGACGAGCGGCGGCCGCGCTTCGGCCTGATGCGCGGGCGCGAGTTCATCATGAAGGACGCCTACAGCTTCGACCGCGACGAGGCCGGCGCCAAGAAGAGCTACCAGGCGATGGCGCGTGCCTACCGCGCCATCTTCGACCGCTTCGGGCTGCGCTACCGCGCGGTGGCGGCCGATTCGGGTGCCATCGGCGGCGACCTGAGCGAGGAGTTCCAGGTCGTCGCCGCCACCGGCGAGGACGCCATCGTCTACTGCCCGGGCAGCGACTACGCCGCCAACATGGAAAAGGCCGAGGCGGCGCCGCCCGGTCCGCGCCCGGCGCCCGGCCAGGCGCTGGCGCTGACACCGACGCCCGGCAAGGCGACCTGCGAGGACGTGGCGGCGCTGCTGGGCGTGCCGCTGCAGACCACCGTCAAGTCCATCGTGCTGGCCACGGACGAGCCGGGCGACGCCGGGGGCGCGCGCCAGCCGCAGGTCTGGCTGCTGCTGCTGCGCGGCGACCACATGCTCAGCGAGGTCAAGGCGGGCAAGGTGCCCGGGCTGGAGCGCGGCTTCCGCTTTGCCACCGAGGCCGAGATCGTCGCCCACTTCGGCATCAAGCCGGGTTACCTGGGGCCGATCCGTACCGTTCGGCCGGTGCGCATCGTCGCCGATCGCGAGGTCGCGGCGATGGCCGACTGGATCTGCGGCGCCAACCGGGTCGACCACCACCTGACGGGCGTGAACTGGGGGCGCGACCTGCCCGAGCCCGAACTGGTGGCCGACATCCGCAATGTGGTGGCGGGCGACCCGTCGCCCGACGGCCAGGGACCGCTCGCGATCGAGCGGGGGATCGAGATCGGCCACATCTTCTACCTCGGCACCAAGTACAGCCGAGCGATGAACGCGACCTTCCTGGACGAGGACGGCAAGCCCAAGCCGTTCGAGATGGGCTGCTACGGCATCGGCATCACGCGTCTGCCGGCAGCGGCGATCGAGCAGAACCACGACGCGCGCGGCATCATCTGGCCGGATGCGATCGCGCCGTTCACGCTGGTGATCTGCCCCGTCGGCATGGACCGCAGCGAAGCCGTGAAGGCGGCCGCCGAACGCCTGCATGCCGACTTGCTGGCGGCCGGCGTCGACGTGATCCTGGACGACCGGGGCGAACGCCCGGGCGTGATGTTCGCCGACTGGGAGTTGATCGGCGTGCCGCACCGTGTCACAATTGGTGACAAAAGTCTCAAGGAAGGGCAAGTGGAATACCAGCATCGTCGCGACACCGCCACCACGCGGGTTCCGGCGGATACCATCCTGGCCTTCTTGAAAGGTCGCCTGGCGGCGTGACGGCGTGCGCGGGCGGCTCGGAGGTGCAGCCGCAGTGGACAGGAGAGGGGCGCTCCGGCGCCTGATGGTGGTACCCGGCGCATTCCTGCTGCCGGGGCAAGCGCACGCGGGTGGCCAGCTCGAGGAGCCGCTGGCGGACTCGGTGCGCACGGCGCTGTCGTCCGCGATCGCCAACGACGCGCCGCCGCTGCCGCAGTTTGCCTCGACCGAGGCGCGCCTGGCTTACCTGCGCTGGCTGTCGGCGATGAGCGACCAGCTCTACAGCCGCAAGCGAGACCTCAACTCCCGCATCGAATTCCTGCAGACGCTGTGGTATGAGGCGCGCCGCGCCGGGCTCGAGCCGTCGCTGGTGCTCGGACTGGTCCAGGTGGAGAGCGCGTTTCGCAAGTACGCCGTCTCCAGCGTCGGCGCGCGCGGCTACATGCAGGTGATGCCGTTCTGGAGCCGCGTGATCGGCGATGGCGATGCCGGCAAGCTGTTCCACCTGCAGACCAACCTGCGTTTCGGCTGCGTCATCCTGCGCCACTATCTGGACCGCGAGCAGGGCAACCTGTTCCTCGCGCTGGGCCGCTACAACGGCTCGCGCGGCCGCGCGCCGTATCCCAACGCGGTGCTGGCGGCGCGCAAGCGCTGGGTCGTGCCGCCCGAGAACCTGGCCTGAGGCAGGACACCCCCGACCCCCGGCGTCGCGGCGCGCCCTTCCGTCGACCGCGGGCGCATCCCGTGGCCAGCGAGACCGCGGCCAGGGGGGCGGAGCCAGCCTCCTGACCGCCTGCGGCGGGCGGGCTACTGGGGTGCGGTGGCGTCGCTGGTGTCGCGCGTCACCAGCACCTGGTCGATGCGGTAGTTGTCGACGTCCAGCACCTCGAAGCGGTGGCCGTCCCAGACCACCCGGTCGGTGCGGCGCGGCACGCGCCGCAGCATCACCATCAGGAAGCCCGCCAGGCTGTCGTAGTCGTCCACGTGCGGCGGCTCCTGCAGGCTCAGCGCGCGCAGCACGTCCGGCATCGGCGTCAGGCCATCGATCAGCCAGGAGCCGTCGTCGCGCCGCACGATCATTTCCTCGTCGTCCTGCGTCACCAGGCCGGCCATCACGGTGCTCATCACGTCGCCCAGCGTCACCATGCCGACCACGGTGCCGTATTCGTTGACGACCAGCGCGAAGTCCTCGTGCTGCTGGCGGAACTGCTGCAGCACCTCGGACAGGCTGAGCTGCTCGGGCACCACCACCGGCTTGTGCAGCAGCGCCGCATCGGTCAGGCGGATCGGCTCGCCCTTGAGCACGCGCTGGAACAGGTCCTTGGCATCCACCGTGCCGAGGACCAGGTCGAGCGTCTCGCGGCAGACCGGGTAGGTCGAGAAGGGCTCGGCCGCGATGCGGGCGCGCACCACGTCGTCCGGGTCGTCGTGGCGCAGCCAGACGATGCCGGCGCGCGGGATCATGGTGCTGCTGACGGTGCGCGTCTCGAGTTCAAACAGGTTCTCGATCACCTGCTGCTCGGGCCGGTGGATGGCGCCAGCCTGGGCGCCGGCCTCGGCCAGCGCCAGGATGTCGTCGGCCGTGATGCGCTCGTCGCGCTGCTGCGGCAGGCCGGCCAGCCGCAGCACCAGGTCGGCGGCGCGCGAGTACAGCCAGATGGCGGGCTTGAACAGCAGCAGCAGGCGGTTCATCGGCGTGATCAGCCGCAGTGCCACGCGCTCTGGCACGGCCATGCTGACGCGCTTGGGCAGCAGGTCGGCAAACACCACGAACAGCGAGGTGACGATCAGCACCGACAGCGCGAAGGCCAGCGCCGCCGCGGTGGGCGGCGCCAGCCAGCGTTCCAGCACAGCGGCCAGGGGTGGTCCGAACAGGCCTTCGCCGACGATGCCGCCCAGGATCGCCACCGCGTTGAGCCCGATCTGGACCGCCGTGAAGTAGTGGCCCGGCTGCTCCTGGGCGCGCAGCACCAGCAAGGCCCGTGGGTTGCCCTCGTCGGCCAGCTGGCGCAGGCGCAGGCGGCGCGAGGCCGCCAGCGCGATCTCGGCCAGCGCGAAGAAGGCACTGGCAGCGATCAGGGCGACAATCAGCAGCAGGTTTTCCGTGAAGCTCATGAAGGATCGGGCGGCGCGGGCTGCCAGTGTAGGGGCAAACCGGGTCGGCGCGGCTGGGCCGTGGGCGCGCCGCATGGGGCCCAGTCACTATAATTTTTTGCAGGGTGCGGGCGCCGTCCGGGCGCGCACGGACTGTCGTCGGACGCGTCGCACCGGGCGACGTCGGAATGAAAGGAACCCGTCATGTTTGAAGTGCTCGTGCGCGAGGCTGCGGCCCGCTTTGGCCTGGGCGACAAGGCATTGCAGGTGGTGCAGCTGCTGCTGGCCTACATGACATCGCGGGATCGCGGCGGGGTGTTCGGCTTCCTCGAGAAGTTCAAGGCTGCCGGCCTGGGCCCGATCATCCAGTCCTGGCTGGGCGGTGGCCCGACTGCGCAGCCGATCAGCAACAGCCAGCTGGAGACGGTGCTGGGCAGCAGCGGCGGCCTGCTGTCGCTGATCACCGAGCGCACCGGCCTCGAGCGCGACAACGTGACCTCGGCGCTGGGCTACCTGCTGCCGGCCATCGTGGGCCGGCTGACGCCGGGGGGCAGCATTGCCAGCACGCTGCCGCCGGAAGTGCAGAGCCTGGCGCAGGCGGGCGAACAACTGCTGGCGGCACCGGCGCCCGCGGCGCAGCCCGCGGCTGGAGGCGGGGCGCTGACGCGCTGGCTGCCCTGGCTCATCGTGGCCCTGGCGGTGGTGTTTGGCCTGAGCTATCTGGGCAAGAACAAGGGCGGCGACGAGCCGGCATCCCCGCCGCCGGCGGTTGCCCCGGCGCAGCCGGAGGCGGAGGCGCCACCCGCGCCGGCCGGAGACGCTGTCGCGCCCGGCACCGCGGCCGAGCCGGCCGGCGCGCCCGCGCCGTCGCCTGCAACCGAGTCGCCCGCGGCGGGGACCGGCGCGGACGAGCCCGCGGGGTCGACGGTGCTGGCGCTGCAGATCGATGATCGGCCCGCCCTCAACGTGTATTTCGACAGCGGCCAGGCCGACGTCGCTGCCGAATTCGCCGACCATGCGGGCGCGATGGTGGATTACCTGAAGTCGCATCCCGACGCCCGGGCCGTGATCTCCGGCTTCAATGACCCGACCGGGGATGCCGCGGCGAACGCCGAGCTGTCGAAGAACCGCGCGCAGGCGGTGCAGGCGGCCCTGGTTGCGCTGGGCGTGGACGAGGCGCGCACCGAACTGGAAAAGCCGGCCGATGCCACGGATGCGAGCGCCGGCAATGCCGCCTCGCGCCGCGTCGAAGTGCGCTTGCAGCCCTGATCGGGCCAGCAAGATCCCGACCACGAAAAACGGACGCCCAGGGCGTCCGTTTTTCGTGGTCGGGGCGCGCCGGGCGCCGGAATTCAGCCGAACTTCTCGGCCAGCAATTGCTGCAGCTCGCCCGATTCGTACATCTCCAGCATGATGTCCGAGCCGCCGATGAACTCGCCCTTGACGTAGAGCTGTGGGATGGTCGGCCAGCGGCTGTAGTCCTTGATGCCCTGGCGCACGGCCTCGTCCTCGAGCACGTTCACGGTCGTGATGGTGCCGGTGTCGACGCCACTGGCCTTGAGGATCTGGATCGCGCGGTTGGAGAAGCCGCACATCGGGTAGTTCGCATCGCCCTTCATGAACAGCACGATGTCGTGGTCTTTGACGAGCGCTTCGAGGCGCTCCTGGGTGGTCTGGTCCATGGTGTTTCCTGTACGTCGAACTTGGGAATTATCCTGGATTCGGCAGCCGATCGCGCCCGTGGGGCGATTGGCGGCGGGCATGACAAGGGCGCCTCGTGGGCGCCCTTGCTGATGCCGCCGTGGTCCGGCGGATTCAGGCGATCGCGAACTGGCTGCGGTCCTTGCCCTCGATCCACTTGGGCGCCTTGCCGCGCCCGGTCCAGGTCTGGCCGGTCAGGGGATTGCGGTACTTGGGGGCCACCTTGGCACCGGCCGCGCGCTTGGCGGACTTGCGGCCGGAGAATATGTCATCGGGGGTCAGCCCATATTCGGCGACTTCGGCGCGCACGCGCGCGATCGCGTCTGCCAATTCGCGCTTGCGGGCTTCCTCGATCTGAACTGCCAGCGCTTGTTGCTGCTGCAGCAATTCCTTGTAGCTTGTCATCATTGCCTTTCAGGTTGGTTAATCACGGTTCGAGAATATAACATCAAATCGAGATATTCAACCTCCGGGCGTCCGGCAAACTACCCCAGGCCGATCGGAATATGCGTGGACACAACACGGCACTGCGCGGGTGGCCGGTCATTCGCAATTGGGATATCTCGCGGTCGTGCGGTCTTCGGGAAACCCGGTGCGCCGCCACGCCCGATTTGTCGCCGCATGGGTGGAAACTCGCGGGTGCATCACGCCTTCACACGACAAGTGAGGGCGATCGACCTGGCCAGAACCCATCCATGGGGTTTCCGGGCCGTCTCCAGCGGTCGGCCGCCGGATCGGGAATCAAGCGGATGCAGGCGCCAGCATCCCGCCGGACCGTCGGCTCATTTGCCGTGTGAATCGCTGGGTGCGCGTTCTGCCAGCACCTTGTCGATGCGCCGGCCCTCCAGCGCGCTCACGTGGAAGACCCAGCCGGCGCAGCCGACCCGGTCATCGAGCCGGGGCAGGCGGCCCAATTCGGACATCAACAGGCCGGCCAGCGTGTTGTAGCGCCCCTTGTCTTCCAGTGGCAACTCGTCAATATCGAGGCGTGCCTTCAATTCGCTGATCGGCATCGTGCCATCCAGCATCCAGCGGTGCTCCGACAGCGGCGTGGCCCAGGCATCCAGTTCGACGGCCGGCTTCAGTTCGCCGGTAATCGCTTCCAGGAAGTCGCGCGGCGTCATCATGCCCTGTACCACGCCATATTCGTCGACCACCAGGGCCAGGCGCCCTGATTTGGTGCGCAACTGCTCCAGCATTTCCATGCCACTGAGAGTTTCAGGGACGAATTCGGCCGGCATCACATGGGCATCCAGGGGTTCCTGCCCTTGGGTCCCGAGCTCCAGCAGGCGCGCCACCGAGATAATGCCGATGACGTGATCCAGGCCGCCACGACATACCGGATACCAGGAATGGGCCCCGCTTTCACCGCGTTGGGCGATATATTCGAGGGCCTGTCCCGTGGTGAGGCTGGCGTCCAGCCATTCGATTTCTCCGCGCGGCAGCATCAACGACGTCAGCGGCCGGTCATCGAGGTGAAACACGTTGCGCACCATCTGGTGCTCATGCGCTTCGATCAGGCCGGCATCGACGCCTTCTTCAAGGCTGGCGGAAATCTCCTCCTCGGTCACGATGCGGTGCCTTGATTCGTCGATGCGCAGCAGTTTCAGCACGCCCTGCGTGGCCATCGACAACAGCTTGATGAAAGGCTTGGCCAGGCTCGCCAGCCACAGCATGGGGCGCGCCACCCAGCGTGCCACCGTCTCCGGGTAGAGCAGGCCGATGCGCTTGGGCACCAGCTCGCCGAAGATGATGGTCAGAAAGGTGATGGCGGTGACGACCAGGGCGGTCGCCGCGATCGAGGCGATCGACTCGCGCACTCCCAGCGCCTGCAGCCAGACCGCGACCGGGCCGCTGAAGGCGGCTTCGCCGACGATGCCGTTGAGCATGCCGATCGAGGTGATGCCGACCTGCACGGTGGAGAGGAACTGCGTCGGCCGCGCGATCAGGCGCAGTGCCGCCGCGGCACCCGGGTCGCCCTTTTCCTCGAGCGCGGCCAGGCGTGCGCGGCGGCTCGACGTCACGGCCAGTTCCGACATCGCGAACACGCCGTTGAGCAGGGTCAGAAAGAGAATCAGGATCAGGTCCATGCGCGCCGGGCGCCGGCCCGGTGGAGAATGCAGCGCCATGGCACTCTACCTGATTGGTGACGTCCAGGGCTGTGACGCCGCGCTGGGGCGATTGCTCGACGAAACGGCGTTCTCGCCCAGCCGCGATCGCCTGGTGCTGCTGGGCGATCTGGTGAACCGGGGGCCCGAGTCGCTGGCCGTGCTGCGGCGCGTGATGGCGCTGGGCGCCAGCGCCCAGGCCCTGCTCGGCAACCACGACCTGCACCTGCTCGCGGTGGCGCAAGGCGTGCACCCGCTGCAGCGCGGCGACACGCTGGATGCGATCCTGGCGGCGCCGGATCGCGCGGCACTGCTCGACTGGCTGCGCTGGCGCCCGCTGGCACTGCATCAGCATGGGGTGCTGATGGTGCATGCCGGCGTGCTGCCCCAGTGGTCGGCGGCGCAGACGGTGGCGCTGGCGGGCGAGGTCGAGGCGGTGCTGCGCGGCCCCGACTGGGGCGACTTCCTGCGCCGCATGTATGGCAATCAGCCCGACCGCTGGGACGAGGCGCTGCGGGGGGCCGAGCGCCTGCGCGTGATCGTCAATGCCCTGACGCGGCTGCGCTTCTGCACGCCGGCGGGGCGCATGGAATTCGCCACCAAGGAAGGCGGCGCGGCCGCGGCTCCCGCGGGCCATCTGCCGTGGTTCGACGTGCCGGGACGCCAGACCGCTGCCGACGTGGTGGCCTTCGGCCACTGGTCGACCCTGGGCTGGCTGGAGCGCCCGGACCTGATTTCGCTCGACACCGGCTGCGTCTGGGGTGGCAGCCTGAGCGCCGTGCGCCTCGGCGCGGATGCGCGCGCGCGCACGCTGATCCAGGTGCGCTGCGCGCAGGCGCGGGTGCCGGGCCAGCCATGAGCGTTCCCGACGGCATGCGGGGTCGCCGCGGCAGGTCGCCGCGGGCGGGCACGACGCCGAGGCGCAGGCCGTGAAGCGCTGGGCACTGGGCTTGCTGCTGGCGGCCGCCGCACTGTACGCTTTCGCCACCGCGCGGGGCAGCGAGCAGGTCGCCTGGGGCTATGTGGCCGCATTCGCCGAGGCCGCCATGGTGGGCGCGCTGGCCGACTGGTTTGCCGTGGTGGCCCTGTTTCGCCGGCCGCTGGGCCTGCCGATCCCGCACACCGCCGTCATCCCGCGACACAAGGACCGCATCGGTCGCGCGCTGGGCACTTTCCTCGGCACGCATTTCCTGGCGACCGACCTGGTGGCGGCGCGCCTGCGCGAATTCGACGGCGCGGCGCGCCTGGCGCGCTGGCTGGCCGAGCCGCGCCACGCGATGGCCGTGGCCTGGCGACTGGCGGACGTCGGCGCCTGGATGGTGCAGGCACTGGACGATGCGCGCGTGCACCGCTTCGTCACGGCGCTGGCGCGGCGCGGCCTGCGCCAGGTCGACGTGGCGCTGCTGTCGGGCCAGTTGCTGCAGGCCCTGACGCAGGAGCGGCGGCATCAGGAGCTGCTCGACGCCGTGCTGGCCCAGCTCGCGCGCCTGCTCGGCGACGAGGCCGTGCAGGAGGGCATCAGCGACACCATCGCACGTGAGCTCCGCACGCTGCGGCTGCTGCGGCTCGACCAGGTGGCGGCACGCCTGGCCACGCGCAAGGTGATCGTGATCATCGCGCGCACCCTGATCGAGATGGCCGAGGACCCGCGCCACCGGCTGCGCCTGCGCTTCGACGCATCGGTGGCGCGCTGGGCCGAACGGCTGCAGGACGACGAGAGCCTGCGCCAGCGTGGCGAGCGGCTGCGCGACCGTCTGCTGCAGCAGCCGGCACTGGCGCGCTATGTGCACCAGCTCTGGTCCGAACTGCTGGCCTGGCTGCAGCAGGACCTGCGCAGCGATGCCTCATGGCTGCGCCAGCGTCTGGCACAGGCGCTGCAGGCGCTGGGCGAGCGCCTGGCCGGCGATGCCGAACTGCGCGCCTGGATCGACGGCGAACTGCAGGCGGCCCTGCCCGGGCTGATCGAGCGCCACCGCAACGCCATCGTCGACTACGTCGAGGCGCGCGTGCAGGCCTGGGACGCTGGCGAACTGAGCGCCGAACTGGAGCGCCACATCGGGCGCGACCTGCAGTTCATCCGCATCAACGGCACCCTGGTCGGCGGCCTGGTGGGGCTGGTGATTCATGCGGTGACACGCCTGTTTTGAGCGCCTGTCCGGCACGTGTTGGAGCTACCGCGGGTCGGTGAATTCTTGCGATTTTGTTACGCATTATTGCAATCGTCCGGGAAAACCGGTTGACCCGAAATTCGCCTTGGCTATCAATCACGTTGTGCATCGTCGGCTCCGGGGTCAATGGCCAGCATGATGACCCGGTTGATTTCCTTTGTCAGGCCGCGCTCGGCGTCGGTGGCCGCCGCATCGAGCTGCATCTGGAAGTACGAGTCCAGGGTGTTCCGCAACGGATCGCGTCGACCGCGTCGGAATCGACCACGGCTTGCATCAGCACCGTGGCGAGGCCAAGTAACTGCGTCGAAAGCGTCGTGAGGCCACCCGGCAGATCTTCTGGTTTGTCGCTTATGGATAGAGTCTCGGGCGTCAGGTGCTTCTCTCCAGCTGCTTGGCGGCACGCACTACGGCGTCGGCGGCGTCGGCCATCATGAGTGACAGTTCCTGACCAACTCGGGTGATGACCACCAGGAGGATCGCCATGAAGATGCCGCCGACCACCATTGCGACCTGGGAGCGCACCATGCCGATGATGGTGACGATGACGAAGATCGCCGCCAGCGCGTAGCCGACGAAGGCAAACAGGCCCACCACCTGGCGAAAGGTCGGGTAGTTGCTGGTGGCGCGCAGCGTCTCAATGTAGGGCGTGTCGTCCGCGAGAGACGCGGACGGTGGTGGCCGAGGCGGCGTGCTGGCGGGAGCGGCTGCGGCCGGCGGCGCGGTCGGCGCAGGGGCGGGTGCGGCACGCACGTGGCCGGTGGCGGCCAAGGCCGCCTCCACCCGGCTGTAGATCGCGCCGCAGGACGGGCAGGCCTCCAGCTCGCCGCCCCGGGCCTGCGGGTTGACGTGGCCACACTTCAAGCACTTCTTCTGCATCCGCCTTTTCCCTCCAGATCCGATTTGTTAACCGTGTGCTGTTCGCGCCTCACGCCCCGATTGCGCCAAACCAGCTTTCGTTGGCCGAGTATCTATGACCCTGTACCCGCTGAGTGCCGTTCAGAAGTAGAAACTTCCGGCTCCTCTGACATCGCCGTAGCGGCCTGCAGGCCGCTGTGGCGGGCGAATTCGGCAGGTGTCGCCCACCCCAGTGCAGAGTGGGGACGGTTCTCGTTGTAGTCCTGCCGCCAGGCCCCGATCTTGGCCTGTGCGTCGGCCAATGACAAGAACCAGTGCGCGTTCAGGCACTCCTGGCGCAGCCTGCCGTTGAAGCTCTCCACGGCGGCGTTGTCGGTGGGCTTGCCGGGCTGGCTGAAGTCAAGCTCCACCCCGCGCTCGTAAGCCCACTTGTCCATCACCTTGGAGATGAACTCACTGCCGTTGTCGGTCTTGATCGTGCGCGGCAGGCCGCGCAGCGCTGCGATCCCATTGAGGGCTCTCACGACATCTTCCCCCTTGAGGCTCTGGCCGACGTCGATGGCCAGGCACTCGCGCGTGTACAGGTCCACCACCGTGAGCATGCGCAGCTTGCGCCCATCAAACAGCGCATCCGCCACAAAGTCCATGCTCCAGATCTCGTTGATGGCGTGGGCCAGCTGCCTGGGCTGGCGCAGCTTGGCGGCCTTGTTGCGTCGCGACGCTGGCGCCCTCAGTCGCGCGGGCAACGGTCCGCCGGCAGGTAGCTCTTGCGGCCGGTGCTGCCCACCGTGTAGCAGCCGCCACGCGCGCCGATGTGGACTTCGGCGTGCGCTTTGGCGGACCGCGCCGCCGTTGCGGGCGGGTCGTTGCTGCTCTCGCCAGACTTCGGCAGGTAGTTCTTGCGGCCCGATCCGCTGAGGGTGTAGCGGCCGCCGTGGGGGCCGGCGTAGATGGGTTTGCCCTTGGCCGTCTGGCCGACGATCTCAGGCTCTTTGCTGTCCTGTTGCGCTGGGCTGTCCAGCACGACTGCGACGCGCTGCCCTGGCCGTGGTGGCCGGACGCCGAAGGCGTCGCCGGCCTCGAGCCGGGTGCCGTTGCCGGCGGCGCAGGGGGCCTGCTGGAACGTCACGCTGCCATCGGTTGCGGCGCACTTGTAGAGCGCCGCCGCCGACGCGCTGCCCGGCAACGCGAGTGCAAGCGCAAGGAGAAACGCTGGCCAGTTCATGTCCATGGGGCCACAGGGTTGAGGTCGTCAGGGGCACGGCACCGGCATCGATCGGTTGGGTGCCTGGGCTGGCGCACCATACCCCGAGCGCTGGCAAAGTGCAATCCAGAAGCGCGTTCAAGCCGGCACGCGCGCAGCTTGCGGGTCACGCAACCTCCTGCACTGGCGCTCGGCTGCACTTCCCGCGTCGCGTCGTTCGCTGCCGCCCGACGTTGCCTTCATCAGGCGCGCCGAATCGCGGCTGAATGCATTGCTCTGGCCTTGCTGCGGTGCTTCACCCTGAGCGCGTGCGCCCCTGCCTTCGCGCTCGGTCTTGCAGGCCTCGAATCCAGCCGCAGGCCGCATGACGCTGCGCCACTCCAGTGCCGTGCGCCAAGGCCGGCAGCTCTACCGCACGGCATGGCTTGCGCCGGCCTCCTGCACGGCATCCGGCGGCGTGTCGATTTCGAGGTGCTCGCGCAGCCAGGCGGCGAATTCGGTTTCGGACAGCGTCCCGTCGGCAAGACCCAGATACCGTGGGTACAGGTCCAGATCATCCGCATTGAGCGTGACGCCGTTCAACAGCAAGAACGTCTCGCACGCCACGGCCGCCGTCCTCTTGTTGCCATCGACAAAAGGATGGTTGCGCGCAAGGTCGTAGGCCAGACTTGCCGCCAGTTCAGCCAGATCCGATGGCGGCTGCGCATAGGCATGGCGCTGTCTTGGCCGTGCCAGTGCCGAGTCCAGCAGGCTCTCGTCGCGCACCCCAGATTGTCCGCCGTGCTCGGCAAGCTGACGATCGTGGATGGCCAACGCCAGCGGCTTTTCGATCCAGACGATCATGCCGCCCCCTTTACTGCGCCAGCTTGTGCAGCAGCGTCTTGCGGCGGCGCATCACCCGCTCGGCCACCTGCATCTGCGCCGCAAGCTGCGGGTCGTACGGGCTCAGGCGGATGCCGTCGGCCGTTTCGATCACGTACAGCTCGTCGCCCTTTTGCAGTCGCAGCCGCGCCAGCAGTTCCTTGGGGAAGATGACGCCGGCCGAATTGCCGATGGTGGTCAGCTTGAGCTTCATGGGTGGTTCTCGCGAGTGCATCTATCCAATCTAACGGTCGTTATAATAATTCTGCAAAAGCAGTTTTGCAATAGAGGCTCGATTCGACAGTTGTCGTAGCCGGCCCGTTGCGCATTGCCGACCCGAGAGGCTTGTCGCTCGCGCGCACCGTCCGATCGACCGCCTCTTGCCCCGTCAACGACGCGGCTCTTTGCGATCCGTTGCTGGCCGTTTGCTGCCTGATCGCAACGGCGTCAACCAGACAGCCGCCGTGTCGCCGGGTTCCCATGCTGGAGCACGTTCGCGGGTGCCCTGTGGCCGGTTCGAACTCAATCAGCGAATGCGCCGACTTGCCGACGAAGGCCTCGCCCTGGGAGTACGGGCGGCAGAAGGTGCGCCGGTTGCAACGCGCGAGAAACCGGCCCATCGCGGTGCTGCCGACCGCACCCAGCGGGCCACCCTGGACTTGTCGGTAGCGCCACGCTGTCCTCGCTTTTCGCACGTTTCGCTTCGGCGCCTTCTGCCACCCACACTCCTGGAGCTCCGATCCTGGTTTCACATGTGTGCCATCCGATGTGAGCGGTCACTCCCGTATCCTGATGCGGAGCCTCAGGCGCCGCTGGCGTGTCCTCCGGTCGTCGTTGCAGCTCCCAACCTTGCACAGATCGCCCCATTGTGGAATTTTTGCCGCCAACGTAACGTTTCGTCTGACACAATAGGATGCATTCACTTGACCTGTTCAACCGTGCCAATGGACGTCGTCTCGATGTCGTCTCGGTCATTGCCGCAGCGGTGTTCGCGTGACCGCGGGCATAACATGCGACGCCTCTGCTGGAATATTCTGGCTCGTAATCGACCTTCTCGTGCTGTTTGGCGCAGATCTGACTGTGCCCGTCCACGGTGGCTTCAGTGGAGTGCACGGTGCGGCCGCGTGGCCGGTAAGTGAATATGACACCCATGCGCATCCTGCACATCACGCGCAACCTGCCGCCTCTCGTGGGTGGCATGGAGCGGCTCAATTGGCATATGGCAGACGAACTCTCACGCGACGCCGAAGTCCGGGTGATCGGCCCCAGCGGAGCCGCTGCCGTCAAGCCGCCTTCGGTTGCGCTGAGCGAGGCGCCGCTCAAGCCCCTGCCGCTGTTCCTGCTCGTCGCTTTCTTCAAGACCCTGTGGGCCGCGCTGCGCTGGCGACCCGATGTCATCCTGGCCGGTAGCGGGTTGACGGCGCCCATTGCCTGGTTGGCCAGCAAGGCGTGTAGCGCGCGCTCGGCTGCATACCTGCACGGCTTCGACATCACCGCGCCCAATCCCGTCTATCAGCGCATGTGGGTGCCGGTGTTCAAGCGAATGGAGCACGTGATCGCCAACAGCACGCCCACCCGGCAGCTTGCCATCGCAGCAGGCGTACCCGAGAGCAGGATCAGCATCGTGCACCCTGGAGTCACCCTGCCGGTGGCCCCGCAGCCGGCCGCAACCATTGAAGTCTTCAAGCGGCAACATGGTCTGCACGGCAAGAAGATCCTCCTTTCAGTCGGGCGCCTGACCACCCGCAAGGGCCTGAGGGAATTCGTGGCGCAGGCGCTGCCTGGGATCGTCCAGGCGGCGCCTGGCGCCATGCTGGTGGTGGTGGGCGAAGCGCCCAAAGACTCACTGGGTGCGGGCCTGCAAACCGTACAGAGCATCGAGGACGAGGCTCGACAGGCTCGTGTGGATGCGCACCTGAAATTTCTGGGCGTTATCACCGACCCCGTGCAACTTGCCACGGTGTACGAGGCCGCCGATGTGCATGTCTTTCCAGTAAGGCATATCCCGAACGATCCTGAAGGCTTCGGCATGGTTGCCATCGAGGCAGCCGCGCATGGCCTTCCTACCGTGGCCTTCGCTACCGGAGGCGTCGTCGATGCCGTACGGGAGGAGGTGTCGGGCCATCTGGTGGCTGCAAACGATTATTTCGCCCTGGCGCAGCGAATCCTACAAGTCCTGGAGCAACCAATCCCAACGACTGCCGTCAAGACCTTCGCCCAGGGTTTTGCATGGAACCGGTTTGGGCAGGGGGTGGCCCGGGCGTTGGGCCAGGGCACGTGAGGCCAGGCATGCAAGATCCAGAGGCACCAGAGCGGCAGGCTCACGCGGTTACTGACCTCGCGAGCCGTCAGCCCAAGGCCCTGAAAATCGAACGCATCCTGGGGTTGCAGCCTACACCCCAGCCCCTGCAGATGCTGGAGGTGGGGTGCGGCTCCGGTGGCATTGCGCATTATTTCGGCACCCACCCTCACTTGCGATGCGAGGTGGAGGCCGTTGACGTTTATGACAACCGCCAAGTATTTGACGGTTACCACTACACCGCTGTACAGGGCGTGCACCTTCCGTTCGAGGCCGCGCGCTTCGATGTGGCCATCACCAACCACGTGATCGAGCACGTGGGCGAAGAGGCGGCCCAGATCCGGCATCTGGAAGAAATCCACCGGGTTCTCAAGCCCGGCGGACAGGCCTACCTGGCCGTGCCCAACCGCTGGATGCTGGTCGAGCCACACTACCGCCTTGCGTTCCTGAGTTGGTGGCCCAGGGCCTGGCGCAGCCCCTATCTGCGGCTGATGCGCAAAGGGAGTTTTTATGATTGCGAGCCCCTCCAGCTGCGCCAACTCGAGCGCATGCTGAATCAGGTCGAGTTTCAGTTCGAGAACAAATCGGTGCAGGCCTGGCGCGAAACCTTCGAGATCGAGCGTTCCAACGCCGCAGTCACGCGCTGGCTGCGCGCCATCCCCGATGCGCCACTCAACACCCTGCGCCGTATCATCCCTACCCTGATCTACCGGCTTGCGAAACCATGAAGACCGAGCCCGCGATCTGGTTTCCCGCCGTGCGCTGCGATACGGGCACGGATGTGTTCACCGAAACCCTGGTGCGCGGACTGAGGCAACGGGGCCTGCAGGCAGAAATCACCTGGTTGCCGCTACGCACAGAATACGCGCCGTGGACGGTGCCGGCGCCAAAACCCCCGGCATGGGCCAACGTCGTACACATCAATACTTGGCTGCATCCCCGCTTCATCCCGCGCGGGCTGCCTGTGCTGGCCACACTGCACCACTCCATTCACGACCCTGCGCTGCTGCCCTACAAGGGCTGGGCGCGCGCCGCCTACCATCGCCACTGGATCCACCGCGTGGAGCGCGCCACCATGCAGCGCGCCGACATGGTCGTGGCGGTTAGCCAGTTTGCTGCTGACACAGCCCGCCAGCACGTGCTAGACCGGCCTATGCAGGTCATCTACAACGGCGTGGATACCAAGCGCTTTCACCCCCCGGCCGTGCGCAGACTGCACCACCCCTTCCGCCTGCTCTACGTGGGCAGCTGGATGGCACGCAAGGGCGTGGACCTACTGGCGCCCATCATGCGCGAGCTGGGCGATGATTTTTTGCTGCACTACACTGGGGGGCCAGCGGCGCAGAAGGACAAGGCCGGCATGCCGGGCAATATGCGCGATCTCGGACGGATCGATACCGAAGGTGTGATTCGTGCAATGCAAGAGGCCGATGCTTTATTGTTTCCCTCGCGAAGCGAGGGAATGCCGCTTTGCCTCCTTGAGGCCATCAGCTGCGGCTTGCCGGTGATCGCCGTCCGACAAACGGCAGCAACCGAACTTGTTGACTCGACCGTTGGCGTTTTGGTGGATCGCGACGATGTGGCCGGCTTCGTCTGTGCGGTACAACACCTTGCTGCCTACTACGAGCAACCAAGCAGCTCATCAATCCAATCTGTCGCAGCAATGACGGATGCATATGCCTCGCTTTATGTGGAGCTTTGTAAATGACGCTTGAAGTCCTTTGCTCATGAAGACTCTCTTTGTGTTGCCGAACATGAAGATGGGCGGTGTGGGTCAAATTACTAACGCCCTTATGCGTGGTTTTGCCATGCAGGATGACGACTGCTACCTAGCGCTCCGACATGCGCGTGGCGAGTTGCTGGAAGACACCCGCAAGGTTGCCACCGTGTACGAGCTTGCACCCGTAGGGCTGCATCAGTTTGTACCCGCGTTGACGCGGCTGCTTCGTCGGCTGAAACCTGATTGCATCATCACCGCTTTTGCGGACGTGGGCGTGATGACTTGGCTTGCGATGCGGTTGGCGCGAAGCCACGCGCGCTGGGTGCACGGCGTGCACAACACGCATGCACGCATCATTGCGCGGCCAGGAATGCGCGGGGGGTTCCGCCATGTGTGCGACAACAGGGCAGCGGCATTCTGCTACCGCCATGCGGACCGAGTGGTGGCCGTATCGGACGGTGTTCGATCCGAAGTCATCGCCATGGTGCCGAGCGCCGCCTCACGAACTGTCACCATCTACAACCCAGTGGTCCCAGATACGGAACTGCAGCTGATCGACAAACCTTGGCCAGTCGTGGAGAGGCCAATTCGTCTCGTGGCCCTCGGCCGGCTGGTGCGGCAGAAGGGCTTTGACATCCTCATCGAGGCGATGAAGGCCGTGGCGGGCGACTGGCAGCTTGATATCTGGGGCGCCGGGCCCGATGGGCCTGCGCTTCAACGTGACATTGACGACGCAAGGCTCAGCGATCGCATCCACCTGCGTGGCTATACCAATCGTCCTTACGAAGTGCTACGCGAGGCCGACGTTTATGTGCTCTCGTCACGCCACGAAGGGCTCCCCACCACCTTGATCGAAGCAATGGCGTGCCAATGCCAGCTCGTCGCCACCGACTGTCCGCATGGGCCTCGAGAAATCCTGTGCGCCGGTGCACTGGGCAAGCTGGTACCACCCGGCGAATCAGAAAGCCTTGCTTTGGCAATCCGTCACGTGCTAGCAGATTCGGCGCGTATCCCCAAAATAACCCTGCTCGCGCGCGCCCGCGACTTTTCAGCGACAACCGCCGTTGAGCACTGGCGCGGCGTCCTTCATACTGACTGGATGAACTGATTTGCGATGTTTTCCACAGGGAAACCTCATGCACGCAGATGAACACACTCAGCCTGCCGAATGGTCACGCGGCAAGTTGTTCTATCTGGATCGATGCCCTGCTTGCGGCGATACATCGGCACCTGGGATCACCTGGAATCGACCGGATGACGACCACCTGATGCCGGACACGTGGCAAATCAACCGGTGTGCAACATGTAAGTCCGTGTACCTGAACCCGCGGCCCGATGTGTCGTCCTTGCCGGCCGCCTATGCAGATTACCTCACCCACACGCCCATCACGGATGAACGGGTACTGACCAGCTCGTCCCCTTCATGGGGCCTGGTTCGCGGCTACCTGCGCTGGCGCTTTGGCTTGCACACATCACTGCCGACCTTTAGCGCGGGTCGGTGGCTCTTCAGCGCCATCGAGCCGTGGCGGCTCAAGCTGGATCGCTTCGGTCGCCACCTCACGCGACAGCGCTTTCCGCAGCCGGGGAGGCTGCTGGATGTGGGATGCGGCAACGGGACTTTCCTCAAACTCGCGCAAGCCATGGGGTGGACCGCGTTCGGATGTGATCCCGACCCGGATGTCATTGCGATATGCCAGGAAACCGGGCTCAACGCGACGGTGGGCGATATCGACGTGTTTGCAAGTGAACATGCATCATTCGATGCAATCACCCTAAACCAGGTGATCGAGCATGTGCCGGATCCGTTGGAACTGCTGCGCCAGTGCAAGGATCTGCTCAAGCCGGGGGGCGTTATCTGGCTCGGCTTCCCCAGTCCGGCTGCGCTGGGTCTCAATGTGTTTGGCCAGGCATGGGCCAATCTTCATCCGCCCTATCACTTCTGCCTTCCTGCACAGCACATCATCCGCGGCTGGCTCATGAAGGCGGGTTTTGCCGAGATTCAGTTCATGCGTCGTGGTGCCCACGCCAGCGCGGACTGGGCAAAAAGCAACAGGTTGGAGAAAGTATTCGGTACACACTCCACACCCTTGATGCGCGGACGTAGTGGTCAAATCGTCACAGATTTGCTTGGAAGCATCACATCCAGATGGGGCGAGGAGACTGCAGTCATTGCGATAAATGGATCATGACGCAACTCAGGTCACGGGTCAACCGAAGAAACGAGATCCGAAATGTTTATCTTCATGAGGTTCGGGTGCCTGTTTAAGGATTTCATCCCAGATTCCGATAGTCGGTTGTTTATGTAAGCAAGAATATTTGATAGGATCACCGATCTGGAGAACCTCTCAATCAATCGCATCATACGCCCCGGCCTATACGGTAGTGAGATCTTATTCTTTCCAGACGCCCATTGAAAAACGTAGTCGGATTGCTGAGTAGCTGTGTTCGTGCTTAATACCTTTTGCGTAATTACGATAACGTATACTTCGTTGATTGACTGCAAGTTGATTCGACGTCCATCAGATGGTGCCGATACACGATACCAGTGCTTGCAATCAGTGAGGCTCGCCACGTAAATCTCGGTGTCCTTGTAGCCGTTATCCTCGGAATACAGACTAAAGTAGAGTTCGGGCGAAAATTGGTAGAATCCGTGCCCGCAGAATCCATTAGTGGGAACTACGTGGAGTATCGCTCCGCCTGGCCTGCAAATGCGACTCACGTTCTCAAGCGCCTGCCGGACGTCGAAAACATGCTCCGTGGTACCAAAGTCGATCACAGTATCGTAAGCGCCATGTAATTCGGGTGATACGGGCTTGTTCAGGTCCGCGATGATGGTGGCGCCCTCATAAGGCGAGTTGTCGGCGGAATCGACCTCGGTTGCGCCGAAGTGCTGCTTCAGCAACGGCTCGCAGTAGCTTCCGTCCGTACTCCCCAGCCATTTCCGCATCGCACGGGGGCCGAGGATGACAGCTTGTCGTCCGAGGGTAATCGTGCGACCCAGCGGGCCGTACTTCTGATAAGCATGATGCAACAAGTGAAGTGCGTGAATGTCAACGCCCATGGTTGGCCCCCGGAGATACGGTTGCAGAAGGTATCGAGTTGCCTGACGCGAATCGAAAGACCAGCGCCAGGCCCAGACAAGCCATTCCCCATTCGGCGCAGAAGAGGGCTATCGGCATGCTGGTGGCGCCCCACTGTCGGATAAGGATTGGCGCCAATGCGGCTAGCAATGCAAGGCCCAGGATTTCAAAGGCAAAGCGCGCCCAAGGACGGCCATGCGTCATGAGAACGTTGCCGGCGGCAGAACGCAGTGTCATGCCAGGAACAGCGGCGCAGAGCCAGGGCATCATCGACCGGATAGGGTCGTAGTCCTTGCCGAGCAGCCAGATGATGAGTGGCACTGCGAGCCAGAGCGCAGCGCCTATCATGACCCCGTAGAGTCCAGCCGTCGCGAAAAGCCAGCGTTGCAGGCGCCGACCACCGTCCCCGGAAGTACCTTCCCGAAAAAGTCGTGGCAGCGCTGCAAGCATGAGAGCCATCACAGGAAGAGTCGCAGCGCCCACAATGCGTGCTCCGGCGGCATAGCCGCCCGCCATCGCCGGCGGAAGAAGGCCGGTTGCGAGCGCCTTGTCGAGTTCCGCTGGCCCTGCTGCACTGAGGTTCAGCGCGGCGAAGCTGGTCGCTTCTCCAAGCTGTACCCGGTTCGGCATGTGCCATTCCCGCACTCGAGGCCATGGCGCAGGGCGGTCACGCGCAACGACGAGCAGGGCCACCAGCGAAGCGAGCGCATAGCCAGCGGCGTAGGCGGCCAGAGGGTTTCGCGCCGCAGTGATGAGGACCAGCACGATGGCTCCAAGCCGCAGCGAGAGCGGCAGGATCTGCAGAATCTGCGAGCGGGCAACACGTCCCAGCGCCAGGTGCTCGGCAGTCATCAGCGCAATGAGGGGCTGGAGAACTGTCTCAGCAAAGCCGATGGCCAGCAGAATCCAGATCGGGACTTCGAGCCCGACGAACGCGAGCTCACAGATACCAAGGTAGAGGGCGAGCAGAATGCTGCCCGAGACGAGGGTGCTCGGGATGGCATAAACAAGCACGGCGTCGCGCCGCGCTGCGTTCCGCGACATTTCCTGTAACAGGATCAAGTGCGTGCCGTGGGTGCCGAACGCCCCCAACAGTACGGCGAGTGCGGCAATGCCTGCAAATGCGCCAAAAGCGTCGGGGCCGAGCGCACGCGCGACGAGCAGCAGCGTGCCAGCCTGTATCAGGAGCCGGCCTCCAAGCACAATGCTGGTTCGCAGCGTGCCGGACGCTATGGGGCCTCGCAGCAGACTCTTCACCTAATTTGTGGGCTGTCGGCGCCCCGTCATTGCTTTACGCTGCGATAATCCGCCGCATCAATTCGTACCTGCCCGTGACCGCATGCGCGGGTACAGGCATGCGCAGGCACTGCACGCGAAGTGCGTGCTGCGACCCCAGTGTATTCCCCTCGACTGGTGCGTCTTCTCCTTTCGCACCTAGCAGCGTGAGCGCTGCATGGACGGCATCCAGCGCGGCCGAAGAGAATTTGAGCTGCGCAAAGCCGCGGTACATGATCTGCACCGAGGGCAGCATGCGGTAGGCGGCAAAGCCGCACAGGCCCAGCGCCGGTAGCACGTGCGCGATGTCGCCGCTTTGCGCCAGCAACACCAGCGCCAGCACGATCAGGCCGGTGTAGCCAACTATCTCGACCATGTACAGCGGCGACTGGCTTAGCGTTTCCGCATTGGCTTGGTGGCGCGAATATTCGCGTGAGGCTTGCTGAAAGCTGCCCAGATAGGCGTGAGCGCTGTGGGTGATCTGCACATCCTTGATGCCGCCCAGGGCTTCGTTGCAGGCCTTGAAGCGAGCCTGGTTGGCGTCCTGCCGCGCCTGGCCGGTTTGGCCGAGGCGCGTGCGCACCAACAGGTAGATGGCACCATAAAGGGCAGCGATGACGAGTGCGGCGCTGAGCGCGATGAAGGGGTTGTAGGCTAGCAGCAGCAACATCATGGCCAAGGCGACAGCGCCCTGGGCGATGAGCTGGGAGACGGGCTTGATCAGGCCATTGTGCAGCTGGTCGATTTCAGACAAGACGCTGCTGCTGAGTTCGTTGGGGTTGTGTTGCAGGAAGAAGGCGTACGGCTGGTGCAGGTAATGTGACAGTAGACGCGCACTGATGCTGTGACGCAGCAGGAAGGTGAAGCGGTTGACCAGGTGCAACGTGATGGTCTTGAAGGCCGAGGAACCCACCACCACGATGGAAGTCAGGCCCAGCGCAAAGATGAACGCACGTGGGTCGGTAAACCCAAGTCGGGTGTAGGCAGACTGCATCAGGGCGTTTTCCTGGATGATGTCCGGGCGCGCCAGCTCCGAAAGAAACGGCATGATGGACAGCACGCCGGCAGTTTCGGCCAGCACCATCAGGATCACCAGCACGAGCATGACGAGCGACCTGCGCCGCGCGGATGGCGTGAGGATGACCCAGAGCTTCCTGAGGTCGGCAGTCATCTGCAGGGCAATCGGTTCGCGTGGCCGTGCACCGGGTCAGCTCCTGTCCTTGTACATCAGCGCCGTGATCTGTTCAGAGATCAATCCCATCAGGAACACCACCACACTGCCGCTGTAGAGCAAGGCGCTCATGTTGGTGAAGCGGCCCTGATGCCAGAAGGTCCAGCCATACCAGCCGGAGGCGAGCAGGAACATGGTGAGTGCAACCGGAGCGAAGATCTTGAGCGGCGAGAACAGGGTGCCGATCTTGAAGATGATCAGCAAAAAGCGGGTGCCGTCCTTGAGCAGGTGGATGTGGCTCTTGCCAATGCGGCGCGCCGCATGGATCGGCACGTAGGCGACCGAGTAGCCGGCGCGGAAGAACGCCATGGTGCTGGTGGTGGGGTACGAGAACCCGTTGGGCAGCAGGTAGAGGAATTCGCGGAACCTGTCTGCCCGCACGGCGCGGAAACCGCTGGTTAGGTCCTCGACCTTGTGCCCCGTCATCCAGCTGGCGAGTCGGTTGTAGAAGCGGTTGGCCAGGCCACGTCCGAGGCTGGCTTGCGAGCCCTTCTGCCGCGCACCGACGACCATGTCGTGGCCCTCGCGCAGCCTGTCCAGGAGGCGGGCGATATCGGCCGCGTCGTGCTGGCCGTCGGCGTCCATGAAGACGATGATTTCGCCGGTCGCGGCGCGCGCGCCGGTCTTGATGGCGGCGCCGTTGCCCTTGCTGTAGGGGTGGTGCACGATGCGCGCGCCGGCAGCTTCGGCCACCGCGGCGGTATCGTCGGTGGAGCCGTCGTTGACGACGACGATCTCCGCTCCCGGATGGGCCTGCGCGATGGCTCGCACGGTGGTGCCGATGGCTGCGGCTTCGTTCTTGGCGGGCAGGACGACGAAGAAATCCAGGTTCGTGCTCATGCGCAGATCAGGCCAGACAAGCGATTGCTAATCGACTGGTACGAGGGAGTGTGATGGCGGGAGGGCGGCGGCAACGCGGTCACGCAATGCTTGCCATTCCGCTGGCGTGGCGCCACGCGGAGTTGCAGACGTTGTGACGAGCGCTTGCAGCCTTCTGATCGATTCGAGATCACCCTGATTTTGCGCCAGGTCGAGATACAGTCCGGCGATGCCATAGGACACCGATTTTCCCAGCGCCTGCCCGAAGAAGTCCAGCGCTTCGCCGGTTTGTCCTTGTCCCAGAGCAGCAAAACCTAGCACCGACAGCATGTTGTGGACGGCAGCCGCGTTGCACTGATACGCGGGCTGAGCGAGAAAGGCAGACGCGATAAGCGCGACCTGATCGACCGAGACCCCCTGGCAGTCGGTTTTTCTCGTCACGTCGAGCAGCTTTTCGACCTGATCCGTCGCCCAACCTTCGTAGGGCAGCGTGGCAATTGCGTGTACGGTGTCAGCCACCAGCGCCGAGTGATCGGCACTCGGGTTCATGACGCAGGCGCTGACCAAACCCTGCAACCGTAGGCCAGGGCTGTCTCGGCCTTGCTTCACAAAGCCGTCCAGATAATGCTGGGCGGCGGGTAGTCCTTGTGACCTCTCAAGCTCGTATGCCAGATTCAGCGCCGCGCGGGTGTTCCGGGGCTCTTGGGAAGCCCAGATTTCACCGGCCAGCAATCTGTTGCCCCAGAGCGAGGTATTCATCCAGCTCACGGTTGCAAGAACCAGAACATAGGCCACGAAAGCCCCGCGCCAGGCTATCGTTGCCGAGGATCGGGCAAATACCCAGGCTGTCAAGGCAAACACCGGTCCGATCGCAGGCAGATAGTTGCGATGCGCAAAATACGGCTCCAGCGCGACCCAGCCCGATTCCATGATATGGCCCCAGCAGAACCAGGCCAACGCCAGCGCCACCAGTCGCCAGCCGCGCAGCCAGAGTGCCGGGGGCGCAAGCATCAGGGAAAACCACAGGACTACCCCACTCCAGCGCGTGCCCTCCGAGCCTGACAACATGTGCTGCAATCGGAAGGGATTCAATTCGTGCCCGACCGGCAGAAACAAACCCTTGAGGTAGAGCAACAACAGATAGCCTTGGCTGCCCAGCCGCTCCCATACGTCAAAACCACGTTGCAGCACGGTGCATTCGCCCCAGGCTGCGTAACGCAGCAGCGCCGTCAGCAGCAGCGCGCTGGCAAACGCAAGGGCCAGGGCTGCAGGCGTCGGTTTGAGGCGCTCGCTTTGGCGCCATACGAGCAACTCGAGCAGCAGGCCATAGACGACGATCAGGGCGCCACTTTCCTTGGCGAGTGCCGCCAGGACGCCAAACGTGGCCAATGCTCCCGTGGCGAGTGCTTGGCGCCACCAGGGTGCGGCCGCTGGGCCGCGCAGTTTGAGAAACGCGATCAGCCCGGCCAGCATGAACGTGGTCGACAACAGCGTCATGCGCTGCACGATGAACAGCACCGAGGTGTTGAGCAGCGGGAGTGCTGCCCATGTGAGGGCACCAAGAAAGCCCACCGACACCTGTCGCGTGCGGACGTATCCCAATCGCCCCGACGCTAGCACTGCGAGCCACAGGACGAGTAGTGCGTTGATCTGGTGCAGCGCGATATTCCACCTGAGAAAGGGTGCTGGATCTGGCCATTGGTAGAACTGCAGCGCGAAGCTCGCCAATGCCAGGGGACGTCCGAGGGGCCCGGCAATCCCCTCGCCGATCCAGCGTCGGGCCGAATCCATGTCACCGATCGTCGCCAGCCCAGATAGGTTGGAGCGATCATCAAACTGCACGATACCGGGTAGTGCGGGCCGAAATAGCAGCCACACGCAGGCGACCAGCAGCGAGACCGCAGCCAGATCCAATAGAAAAAGCCCGCCCTTGCGGGCGGGCTGATTAACCGTGTAATTCACGGATCCGACGGGCTTAGCTTCGGCACGAAGCCGGGCGGTACTTGACTGGAATGTCCCCGCCACACACCCACGTCACTTGACCGGTGGTCGTGCTGTAGGTGCCTGACAATGTAATGGTCTTATTCGCCGCCTCACCCAGCTTGGAATTCGAAGCGGCAGTTGCAGTGATCACGCCACTTGCGTACCCGACGCTCGCCACAAAATCAGACTTTTGCGTCTGGACTGTATAGGAAGTAGGCAGCTCGTTCCGATCTGCCGCAACTTCCGCGACGGCTGTGCGTGCAGCCGAGGCGGCCAGCATCACTTCAGATACGCGTGCGCGAATCATGTAATCCTGATATGCCGGCAGCGCGATGGCGGCCAGGATACCGATGATGGCCACCACGATCATCAACTCGATCAGGGTGAAGCCCTGCTGAATCTTTTTCATTTCCATTTCCTTCAAGAAAAGAGGGGGATTGAACCTTTGGAGACACTTGCTGAAGTGCGTCGCCGCACGCCCTGTAGGGATGCAGACACCGTGCCAACCCGCTCCAGGCCGCCGGAGGCCCAAATTCGTGCACTGGATCACGTTTTGGCCCGTGCCGACCCCCGAAAGTGACAATTCCTGTCGACGCGCAGCGTCACCCGCAGTGACCAAATGTGTCAGGCGACCGACCCTGTCGGTCAATTTTCGACAGGTTCTGGTCGTTCGCGGCGTTCCTGGGGCGGGAAGAGTGTGACGCCCACCGACGCGCCCGATGCCGCAGGCGCCGCCCGAGGCATGAAAACTCGGTCCGGCGGTCCCGATTCCCTGGGCACGCTCTCGACACCTGCCCCCAGCCCGCTTCACGGTCCGTCACCCGGCCGCGCCCGAACCCTGGCGCCGTCAGGCGCGCGCCGGCTCCGCGTCCTCGTAAATGGCAGCAACGGGCAGCGCGAGGCCCACGCTGGCCAGCTCCACGGTCTGCCCCGCCTCATACGGGTAGAGCACCCAGTGCCCCTGCTCGTCGCGCCGGAACAGGTCGACGCTGACGCGCTCGGGGTCGATCAGCACGTATTCGCGCAGCTCGGGCAGCTTGCGATAGCTGGCGAACTTGGCGCCGCGGTCATAGGCGCTGGTGCTGGGCGACAGCACCTCGATCACCAGGCTGGCGCGGCTCTTGTATTCGGCCTGGGCCTTGTCGGCCGACGCGCAGGTGACGAAGACGTCGGGGTAGAAGAAGGCGTTGTCGGCGGCGACCTGCAGTTTCATATCGGAGATGAAGACGCTGCAGGGACCGCCGCGCAGGTGGTTGCGCAGGGCGATGAACACGTTGCCGGCGATCGTCACGTGTGCGTCGCTGGCGCCGGCCATGGCGAAGACCTCGCCATCCAGGTATTCGTGCTTGTCCGGCTGCCCGGCCTCCCAGGCCAGGTAGGCGGCGGCGTCGAAAGGGGCTTGTTCGGCAGCAAAGGACATGTCGGCCTCCGGGGGCGTGCGCGCGGCGGGATGGCTGCAAGGCATTTTGCCCGAAACGGGTGCGGACGGCATGGAGTGGCGGCGCCGACCGTGCGCGCGGCACATGAGCGGAGCCAGCGTCGAACGGTGTTCAAACGCAGGCTGAAAAAGAGTGTGAAGCCCACCGATACGCCGGATTCTGTGCACCCCGGCGGACCGGGGCGTGACCGCCATTCATCTGGGCCGGGGGGCGCCCACCCGGCTCGGTGCCCACCTTGTCCAATCTCTTGCGCTGCGCCGTCCATCCTTCCCAACTTCAAACGATGTCAACTATAATTGACACATATTCGAGCTTGTCAGGAGCGATCGTTTCGATCTTTTGGCTGGACAAGCTGCGCGATCGGCAGGCGCGGGCTCGCATCGAAGTCCGTCTTCGGCGTTTGAGCCTGGGCCATTTTGGCGACGTCAAGCCAGTGGGCGAGGGCGTCTCCGAGATGCGAATTGACCATGGACCGGGCTATCGCGTGTATTTCATGCGGCGTGGGTCGGTTGTGGTCGTGCTGCTGTGTGGCGGCGACAAGAGCAGCCAGGGCGGGGATATCGCCTTGGCCAAGGCGATCGCGGCGCAATGGGAAGGGCCATGATGACGAAAGTGAAGTTCAGTCGCTACGACACGGTCGACTACCTCAAGACCGAGGCCGACATCGCGGCCTACCTTGATGCCGTAATGGAGGACGGTGACCCGGCTCTGATCGCCGCGGCCCTTGGCGATGTGGCACGGGCTCGCAATCTGAGCCAGTTGGCGCGCGATGTCGGCATGAGTCGACAGGGTCTGGACAAGGCGCTGTCCGGCAAGGGCAATCCCAGTCTATCGACGATGGTGAAGGTGGCGCGCGCGCTCGGCCTGGAGTTGACGTTCAGGCCGGCGCATGGAGGGTCGGAGGCCTCACAGGCATAGGCAGCCAGAGCTGGGGTCACGCCCGAGGGCCGCGCGAGGCCGCGCAGACCAGCCCCCGGCAGCGGATGCTCCGACGCGGCCAAGGCCGCACTCAGGCGTGCGTTTGCCGGAGGCCAATCGACGATGGGCGCCGACCGTGACCGCCATTCATCTCCTGGCCATGCACCGTGGCGAACAGCTGGTCAGCTTCGACCAGCGCATCCCCTTGAGCGTGGTGCCCGGGGCCATGCCGCGGCGCCTGGTGGTGTTGTAGTAGTGGGGTGCAGTCAACGGCGCATCGGTTGGCCTTGCTGCCGCGGAGGGGGGCCGGCACGGCGTCTCGACCCGTCATTGCGTCGCAGGCGACGCGGCAATCCAGTGCTGCGGCTCGATGCGTCACCTGGGTCGAACGAGTGGACGGGCTGTGCCGGGAGGATGCGGCGGCTGCGGGTCAGGCGTCGGACTGGATCGCCACGCGGCTGCGCCGCTCGCGATGACGGCGCGGGGCCTGGAGGCGGCGGTGCGGGTGATGCCGGCTTCCTGAACGCCACGCGGCCGTCGGCTGCGCCGCGTTGGAGCCTCGGCATCAGGTGCCGCCGGGTTCGGCGTCCTCGTAAAGTGCCGTCATGGGCAGCGACAGGCCGACGCTGGCCAACTCCACGGTCTGCTGCGCTTCATAAGGGTAGAGCACCCAGCGCCCCTGGTCGTCGCGGCGGAACAGGTCGACGCTGAAGCGTTCGGGGTCGATCAGCAGGTATTCACGCAGGTCAGCCAGTTTGCGGTAGGCGGCGAACTTGGCGCCGCGGTCGTAGGCGCTGGTGGTGGGCGAGAGCACTTCGACCACCAGGGTGGCGCTGCTCTTGTACTGATCCTGGGCCTTGTCGGACGGCGCGCAGGTGACGAAGACGTCGGGGTAGAAGAAGGCGTTGTCGGCCGCCACTTGCAGCTTCATGTCGGAGATGAAGACGCTGCAGGGGCTGCCGCGCAGGTGGTTGCGCAGGGCCACGAACATGTTGCCGGTGATCGTCACGTGCGCGGCGCTGGCACCAGCCATGGCGAAGACTTCGCCATCCAGGTATTCGTGCTTGGCGGGCTGCTCGGCCTCCCAGGTCAGGTAGGCGGGGGCGTCGAAAGTGGCTTGCTCGGCAGCGAGGGACATGTCGGCCTCCGGGGGCATGCGCGCGGCGGGATGGCTACAGGCCATTGTGCCTGAAACACGCCGGTGGGCGGCGCCCCGGAATGGCCGTGGCGCTACGCCTGCTGGCTGGCGGATCACACGTGCGCGGCTTCGCCCAGCACGCGTTCCGCCCACTGGTTGAGGCTCGTGCCTTCGGCCTGCGCCGCGATCAGCGCGGCGCGGTGGACTTCGGGTGCCACGCGCAGCATGAGCCGGCCGCTGGCGCTGCTTTGCGGCGTCTTGCCGAGCTTGCGGCAGCTTTCCAGGTAGTCGTCCACGGCCGCATGAAAAGCCTGGTGCAGCGCAGCCACGGAGTCGGCGTGAAAGCCCACGATGTCCGCGATGCCGAGGATGCGGCCGACAAGAATGCCGTCCCGGTCGTCGTACTGGATATGGGCGGTGTAGCCCTTGTAGTGCATCTTGCTCATGGCGTGAGCGCATCCACGGGCACGTCGAGTGCCCGCGCCAGTCTTTTCAACGTGGCTGCGGGCCCACTGCGCTTGCCGCTTTCGAGTTGGCTGACGTAAGGCTTGCTCAGCCCGGCCGCGTCCGCCAGCGCCTGCAGGGTGAGGCCGCGATGGGTACGCCAGGCCTTGAGCGGCTGCGTGCCGTCTGCAATGGCATGGGCCACGGCGGCCGGGTAGCGCGTGCCCTCATCGGCGGCGATCGCGCGATCGAACGCTGCCGCATCGGCCGCGTCTTCGATGACGCCGCGCACCTTGCTCCAGAGCTCGACGGGAACGACGTAGAACGCGGGTTTGCCGTTCTTGTGAATGACCTGTACCTTGTTCATTTATAGATACCTCCACGTGCGCCGATGTCCAGGGCGAGCACCACAAGTTGTCCAGTATCGACCGCATAAATGACTCGCCAGTCACCCACCCGAAGCCGATAGCCTGGGCGACCCACCAGCTTTTTCACGTTGCGAGCGTTGACTGGATCTGCAGCCAGGGCTTCGATCTTCGACTTGATCAGCGCCCTCGTGTTGGCCGGCATGGCAATCAGGGCACGCAGCGCATGCTTCGTGTACTCGACCGAGTGCATTGCGTCATGTTAGCTAAACGCAACCAAAAAAGCAAACAATCCGGATTGTGTGTGAGGGGCGTGGGCTATCGTGTGCGCCGACACGCGGCGTTACCGCCCAAGCGTTGCAGTTCGGAAGCTGAGCCGTGCCGACGGCTTTCGAGACCACTCATCGAAGAAGTGTGAAGCCCACCGATACGCCGGATTCTGTGCGCCCCGGCGGACCGGGGCGTGACCGCCATTCATCCGGGCCGGGGGGCGCCCGCCCGGCCTGCTGCCTACTTCGCGCTCAGGCGAGGCGGCCCGCGAACGCCGCCACGCCGACCACGGGCGCCGGCGCCGTCTTGGCGGCCAACAGCAGGTGGTCGCCGGTCACCAGGACCAGGCCGGGATGGCTGGCCAGCAAATCCCACAGATGCTGGTCCCCGGAGTCGGGGGCCCGGGGCCCTGTCGTGGGCGTCAGCACGATGGCGTGTCGAGCCAGGGCCAGCAGCAGCGAATCGAGCTCGTCCGTGTCGAGGCCATGTCGGCGGCGCAGGGCGGGGCGGTTCAGTACGCCCCGGTACTCGGCCAGCAGGGCGGTGGACAGGGCGAACGGAAACCGGGCTTTCAGCATGCCGTCCAGTATTCGGGCCGTCGGCGCGTCGGACCGCGCCGTCATCAGGCCCGCGGCAACCACGTTGGTGTCGACGACCGCGACCCGGCTCATGAACGGCGGGCGGCGCGGGTTTCCTGCACGGCCAGCTCGATGGCCTCGGGTTCGGTCAGGTTGCTGTGTGCGCGTGCGCGCCGCACCAGCTCCAGGGCAGCGTCGTGCGACTTGATGCCGTAGAACTCCAGGCTGTCGTCGATCAACTGGCCCATGGTCGTGCCGCGCTGCGCCGCCGCCTGCTTGAGTGCGCGGTAGCGCTCCGCACTGAGGGTGATGGTGAGACGGTTCATGGGGTGGTTTGATGCGCAATCACATCAACATGCTAACACCAACCATGCTTATGAGCGAGAGGTGCGCCGGCGCGTGTTGGTGTACACGGCGCCCGCTCGCTTGGTTTGCTGCAGTCTGAAAGTTGTAACTATGTTGCAACATCATGGAGTCCGTCATGCGAATCATCATCAGAAACATCGGCAACAGCAAAGGGGTGCTGCTGCCCAAGGCGTTGCTGGTTCAGGCGGGGCTCGACGGCGAAGCGACGGCCAACGTGCGCGTGCAGGGCGATTCGATCATCCTGAGCAAACCGGTGCGGGAACCGCGGCACGGGTGGTCCGAGGCGGCTGCTGCCGTGGCGGCCCATGGCGGCGACGCGTTGCTGATGGGCGAGTTCGGCAACGCGGACGACGCGGAGCTGGACTGGTGAAGCGCGGCGATATCTGGCTCGTCAACCTGGATCCGACGGTTGGCAGCGAGATCCGCAGGGCGACGCTCTGCGTACTGGTGTCGCCACCGGAACTGAATGATCACCTGCGCACGGTCATCGTCGCGCCGATGACGTCGCGCGGCTTTGCGGCCCCGTTTCGGGTGCCGGTGTCGCACGCCGGCAAGAAGGGCCTGATCGTGCTGGATCAGCTGCGCACGGTGGACAAGACGCGGCTCGTCAAGCGGGCCGGCACTGTGCCGCACCGGACCCTGGCCGCTGTGCCGCAGACGCTGCAGCAGATGTTTGCCGACTGATAGATGCAGGCGCTGCCACTGGCCGGCCGCTATCGCGCCAAAGAAGTGTGAAGCCCACCGATACGCCGGATTCTGTGCACCCCGGCGAACCGGGGCGTGACCGCCATTCATCTGGGCCGGGGGTCGCCCGCCCGGCTCGGTGCCACCTACCCGCCAGCTCCGCGGGCCGCATCGACGCTGGCCTACTTGGTGTTGCTGCGCGCAGAGATTGCCCGTTTCACCCGCGCGGGCGGGCCCGCACGACTCGTCTCTGTTGCTCTGATCCTCACCTCACGGTGGACAGGTGTTGCCTGCTGCGCTGCCCTGTGCAGTCCGGACGTTCCTCCAGCGCGCCCTTTCGGGACTTGCGCCAGCGGCGGTCTGGTGAGCTTCACGCTGTCAATTATCGCAGAGGGGCCGGAACGTTGCACCGGCTCGAGACAGCCGATGGGAATCCGGCGCGCAATGTAGTAACATAACTACATCATGATTCTGCCAGAGGCATCGCGATGCGCACCACCACTCTTTCCAGTCGGGAGCTGAACCAGGATCTGAGCCGCGCCAAGCGGGCGGCCCGGGACGGCCCCGTGATCATTACTGACCGAGGCCGGCCGGCCCACGTGCTGCTGAGCATCGAGGCCTACCGGCGCTTGGCGGGCGGACGGCGCAACATCGTTGACGCACTGGCCATGCCGGGCTCGGTGGCGGTTGAGTTCGAGCCGCCGCGCGCGGTCATCGGCTTGCAGCCGGCGGATTTGTCGTGAGGATCGTGCTCGACACCAATGTGGTGTCGGAGTTGCGCAAGGCGCGGCTGGGCCGGGCCGACCCGCGGGTGCTGAGGTGGGCGGCCAGCCTGGACGCAGACGATCTTTTCGTGTCCGTGATCACCTTGCTGGAGCTCGAACTGGGTGTCTTGCAGATCGAGCGCCGCGATGCGGCCCAGGGTGCGGTGCTGCGGCAGTGGCTGGAGCAAGCGGTGCTACCGGAGTTTGCCGAGCGCAGCCTGCCGGTGGATACGGCCGTTGCGCGGTGTTGTGCACGCCTGCACGTGCCCGATCCGCGCAGCGAGCGCGATGCGCTGATTGCCGCGACCGCCCTGGTGCACGGCATGACGGTGGCCACGCGCAACGTGACCGACTTCGAGCCGATGGGAGTGCCCGTCTGCAACCCGTGGGCGGGTGAATGAGGTTCGGGCTCGGGGCGGGCTTGGTGCCGGCACGAGCCGAAAGACACGGGTTGGAGCGGCAGCGCTCCCTTGCCGGCGGCGCGGATCATAGGGCAACGCTGAACAAGTTCTTCGCGCGCTGCGCATCCCTGCCTGCGGCGGTCTGCGACGTTGCAAATGCTCGCGAGCTACGGCTATTGCTGCGCTTCGCCCTTGCAGGGCGCGGGCCCGCCTGAGTCGGGCCCTCTTCGTCCCGTCCAGCGCTGCGCAGGCAGCGCTGGAGCCGCGGCACTCAGCCTTGCATCCCATCCCCAGGCAGGGCGCGCCGCATCACGGGAACTTGTTCAGCGTCGCCCTGGTTGACCTGATTCGAGACTGGCTGGTCGAAGCTCGCCCCTCCGTTATCGCCGCCAGGCATATCCATATGGGTGACACGCGCGCGGCGCCGGAGAAGAATGCTGGTTTCAGTTCAATTCGAAAGCCAGTCATGAGATTCGACAACATCCTCCAGACCATCGGCCGCACGCCCGCGGTGCGCATCAACCGTCTGTTCGGGCCGGACGCGCAGGTGTGGGTCAAATGCGAGCGTGCCAACCCGGGTGGCTCGCTGAAGGACCGCATCGCGCTGGGGATGGTGGAGGATGCCGAGCGCGCTGGACGCCTGAAGCCCGGCGGCATCATCGTCGAGCCGACCAGCGGCAACACCGGCATCGGCCTGGCGCTGGTGGCGGCCGTCAAGGGCTACCAGATCATCCTGGTGATGCCCGAGAGCATGAGCGTCGAACGCCGCCGCCTGATGCTGGCCTACGGCGCGAAGTTCGAGCTGACGCCGAAGGAGAAGGGCACGGGCGGCGCCGTCGAGCGCGCCAAGGAGCTGGCGGCGCAGACGCCGGGCGCGGTGCTGCTGAACCAGTTCGACAACCCGGCCAACGTCGACGCGCACGCGCGCACCACGGCGCAGGAGATCCTGGCCGACTTCCCCGAAGGGCTGGACGCGATCATTACCGGCGTCGGCACGGGCGGCCACATCACGGCCTGTGCCCAGGTGCTCAAGCCCAGGTGGCCGCAGCTGAAGGTCTATGCGGTGGAGCCGGCCAAGTCACCGGTGATCAGCGGCGGCAAGCCGGGGCCGCACGGCATCCAGGGCCTGGGCACGGGCTTCATCCCGAAGATTCTGGACACGCAGGCGCTGGACGGTGTGATCACCATCGAGGACGAGGATGCCCGCACCTGGGGCGCGCGCAGCGCGCGCGAGGAGGGCCTGCTGGTGGGCATCAGCAGCGGCGCCACGCTGGCGGCGATCGCCGGCAAGCTGCCGGATCTGCCCAAGGGCGCCCGCGTGCTGGGCTTCAACTACGACACGGGCGAGCGCTACCTGTCGGTGGAGGGCTATCTGCCGGCTTGAAATGGAACACCCCCGTGGCTCCACTCGCTGCGCGATGTTGCGCCTCCCCCCTCAAGGGGGCGCAGCCTGTGGCCAGGGGGACCCCGGCCACGGCTGCCCCGCATGGCCTGCTCCGCGGCCATCGGAGCTGTGCTGTCTCATCGGCTGCGGGTGGCGCGCAGCCCTATGAACAACTGAAATGCCCGCCGTGGCTCCACTCGCTGCGCGATGTTGTGCCTCCCCCTGAGCGCCGTCCGGCCGTCCGAAGGTGCGAAGGCCCCCTGCGGGGGGCAGCGCAGGGTGGGGGCATTGGGTCGGGGCGCAGCCTGTGGCCAGCGGGACCCCGGCCACGGCTGCCGCTGGGATGGTCTGCTCCGCGGCCGTTGGAGTGGTGTCGTCTGATGCGCTGCAGGTCGCGCGTAGCGTCTGAGAAACCAAAAGGAAAACCGCACAGGGGGACGAAAAGGGCGCCGATGGCGCCCTTTCCATTGGTGTGAGCAAGAGAACCCGGGTCAGCCCTGCAGCGCGCGCAGCGCGGCGATGCGCTCCGCCATCGGCGGATGCGTGGAGAACAGCTTGCCGATGCCGCCGGCAATGCCCATGGCGGCCAGGTTCCTGGGCATGTCGGCGCCCTCGGCGTGCATGCCGCCCAGGCGCGCCAGGGCCTTGATCATGGAGTTGGGCTGGCCCATCAGGCGCGCGGCACCGGCGTCGGCGCGGAACTCGCGCTGGCGCGAGAACCAGGCGACGATGATCCCGGCGAGGAAGCCGAACAGCAGGTCGAGCACGATG
This sequence comes from Ottowia sp., assembly GCF_035325765.1. Taxonomy (GTDB): domain Bacteria; phylum Pseudomonadota; class Gammaproteobacteria; order Burkholderiales; family Burkholderiaceae_C; genus Ottowia. The sequence goes on along the minus strand of NZ_DAOKZG010000001.1, from coordinate 72,835 downwards.
GTCGTGACGAAGTAGCCGATGCCGGGTCCGCTGCTCTCGCTGTCGCGGCGCAGGAAGCCGTCGACCAGCGAGCCGATGACGCGGCTGGCGAAGACGACGAAGGTGTTCATCACGCCCTGGATCAGCGCCATGGTGACCATGTCGCCGTTGGCGACGTGGCTGACCTCGTGGCCGATCACGGCCTCGACCTCTTCGCGCGTCATGCCGCGCAAGAGGCCCGTGGAGACGGCGACCAGGGCCGAGTTCCTGAAGGCGCCGGTGGCGAAGGCGTTGGGCTCGCCCTCGTAGATGCCGACCTCGGGCATGCCGATGCCGGCCTGCTCGGCGAAGCGGCGCACGGTGTCGACGATCCAGGCCTCGTCGGCGCTGCGCGGCTGGTCGATGACCTGCACGCGCATGCTCATCTTGGCCATCGGCTTGCTCATCAGCAGCGAGATGATGGAGCCCGAAAAACCGATCACCAGGGCGAAGATCATCAGGTCCAGCGTGTTGGTGCCGGTGTAGCGGCCGACCCCCAGCAGGCTGGTGACGATGCCCACCACCACCATGACGGCGATGTTGGTGAGCACGAAAAGCAGGATGCGTTGCATGAAGTCCCTTGAAAAGAAGCGCGGCCGGGTATTCTCCCGGAAACCGCGACCCAGATGAGGGCCATTGGAGCGGGTTCAAGGCCCGGGGTTCCCGCGGCCAAGCCGGATGGAGCACAGCATGAACACCCTTGCCTGGCTGGAGCGCCTGGTCGCCATCGACACCACCAGCCGCAACAGCAACCTCGGCCTGATCGAGCTGGTGCGCGACGCGCTGCGCGGCCTGGGCCTGGCGCCCTGGCTGGCGACGAATGCCGACGGCAGCAAGGCGAACCTGTTCTGCACCGTGCCGGCGCAGGACGGCCAGACACAGGGCGGCATCGTGCTGTCGGGCCACACCGACGTGGTGCCGGTCGATGGCCAGGACTGGGCGAGCGACCCGTTCGTGCTCACCGACAAGGGCGACGGCCGGCTCTATGGGCGCGGCGCCTGCGACATGAAGGGCTTCATCGCGAGCAGCCTGGCGCTGCTGCCCGAGGCGCTGGCGCTGCCGCGCGCGCGGCCGTTGCATCTGGCGCTGTCGTACGACGAGGAGGTCGGCTGCATCGGCGCGCCGGTGCTGCTGGCCGAGCTGAAGGCGCGCGGCATCCGCGCCGACGGCTGCATCGTGGGCGAGCCGACCTCGATGCGGCCGGTGGTGGCGCACAAGGGCATCCACCTCTACCACTGCCGCCTGCACGGCAAGGCGGCGCATTCGTCGCTGACGCCGCAGGGCTGCAATGCGATCGAGCACGCGGCGCGGCTGATCTGCCACATTCGCGATCTCGCGGATCGCTGGCGCGGCCAGGGCCCGTTCGACGCCGCCTACGACGTGCCGCACAGCACCATCACCACGAATCTGATCTCGGGCGGCATCGCGGTCAACACCATCCCGGAGTCGTGCCGGTTGAGCTACGAGTTCCGCAACCTGCCGGCGCAGTCGCGCGACGCGATCCAGGCCGAGGTGCAGCGCTACGTGGACGAGGAGCTGCTGCCGCGCATGCGGCGCGAGTTCGACGGCGCGCGCGTGGAGATCGAGCGCGCCGCCTCGGCGCCCGGGCTGGACGCCGAGGAGCAGGCGGCGATCACCGAACTGGTGCGCGCGCTGACGGCGGACCGCACGGTGCGCAAGGTGGCCTACGGCACCGAGGCCGGGCTGTTCCAGAACGCCGGCATCCCCGCCGTGCTGTGCGGGCCGGGCTCGATCGAGCAGGCGCACAAGGTGGATGAATACGTGGAGGTGGAGCAGCTGGCGCAGTGCGATCGCTTCCTGCGGCGGGTGGCGGAGTCGCTGGGGTGACGTGAGGGCTGTGGGCGGGCCGTGGACACCGCGCCCTGGTCGTCATTGCGAGGAGGCGCAGCCGACGCGGCAATCCAGTCCCGACGATTGCCGCGTCGCCAACGCCAGCAATGTGCAAGGACGCCGCCGCACTGGGCCACCTCTCTCCTGGATCGCCACGCGGCTGCGCCGCTCGCGATGACGCGGCGGCGCCATCTGGATAGCTACCCGGTTTCCTTGCCATGAAGGGCTCCGGGAGGGCTGCAGTCCGATTGCACTCATGATGTGCAGCACTTAAAATGTGCGCATACCTGGATGGAGTGTCATGTCATGAGTGCCAACATCACCTTGCGCCTGAGCGAGCAGACCCTGCGCCGGGTCCGGCATCTGGCGGTGGAGCGCAACACCTCGGTGTCGGCCTGGGTCGGGGAACTGGTGGCGCGCGCAGTGGAGGAACTGGACGGCTTCGAGCCGGCGCGCCGGCGCGCGCTGCGGGCCATGGACGACCCGGTTCGCGTGCCCGACGCCAGCATGCTCGACCGGCGGCAGGCCCACGAGCGTTGAGGGGCTTCATGTGAGCGTTGAAGTCTTCGTCGACACCAATATCCTCTACTACGCCAACACGGTATCGGAAGATCCGCGTCACGTGCGGGCGCGCGAGTGCGTGCGCGGGCTGTGGGCCGGGCCTGGCCGTGCCGCGGTCAGCGTCCAGGTGCTGCAGGAACTGCACGTCAACCTGGTGCGCAAGGCAGGGTTGGCGCCGGCGCAGTCGGCGGCGCGCGTGAGCCATACCTGGCCTGGTCGGTGGTGGACAACGACCGGCTGTTGCTGGGGACGGCCTTTGACGTGCAGCAGCGCTGGGGCCTGAGTTTCTGGGACAGCCTGATCGTCGCAGCCGCCATGCGCTGCGGTGCGCGCAAGCTGTGGTCGGAGGATTTGTCAGCCGGACAGCAGTTCGGGGATCTGATGGTGGTCGATCCCTTGCGGCAGGAGGGCGGTGGGTCGGCGTGACCTGGGGATGGTCAGGTGCACACGCTGTGCCGGGAGGATGTGGCGGCGGGAAAGTCGAACGCCGGACTGGATCGCCATGCGGCTGGCGCCGCACGCGATGACGCGGTGAGAGGTGTGGCGCAGGTGCGGACTGCCCACGCGACGCCCTGGCCGTCATTGCCCACGGGGATGGCGATGGCTGTAGCATTCATGGTGGACGCTCCTTCTCGCTTCAAGTGGTTCGTGACACTTCCACTTTGGCACACCAAGGCCGTTGGCGGGGTGGGAGCGTCCATCCCATTGAGGAGCCACAGGCGGCGCGGCAATCCAGTCGGCGCGCGATCCCGGCTCAAGGCCTGACTTGGCCGCGCGCCGGACGAAACACCTGTGCGTCCTCGTAAAACCCGGGCGCTTCGTTGGCCGGCCACCAGCCGGGCACGCCGAGCAGGGGCAGCGGGGCGAAGGGCTTGGCGGCGAGGCGCTCGGGCGTGAGGTCGCGCGCCAGCCAGTCGTCGAGCGCGCGCAGGTCGCCGGCCGGTTCGAAGGCGGGGGCGACGCGCCAGGCGTGGACGGTGATGGACTTGTAGGGGGCCACCAGCTTCTCCAGCGCGGCGTGGCCGAACACCAGCAGGCGGGCCTCGCGCCACAGCGGCCGCAGCGGGCCGAACAGGGTTTGCCAGCGGCGCTGGCGCAGCGCCTGCCAGAGCGCGTCGGGGGCGTGCAGCAGCAGGGCGTTCTCGTCGAAGACGGTGGCGGCGTCGCGCACCGGGCCGCGCGTGGCGCCGATGCCGGCGCGTGCGAGCTCGGCCGCCTGCAGGGCGTTCAGCCGCGCCTTGGCGCGTGGCAGGCGCAGCCAGACCAGGCCGTTGAAGGCGTCGTGCAGGTTGTCGCGCGTCGGCACGCTGCGCTGCTGGAAGATATGGGTCTCGTAGGCCGTGCCGGGCGGCAGCACCGACTGCGGGGCGAAACGCACCGGCAGGCCGGCGGGCGCCTGTGCCTCGAGTGCGCGTGCCACCGCGCCCGGAGTGGGTGCCCGCTGCCGCCACAGCGGCTCGCCCACGCAGCGCCAGGGCGCGAACCACGGCGCCGCCCACTGCGGTTGCGCCAGCGGATCGACGACGTCGCGTTCCATGGCCCGACATCGTGCCACGGCGACCCCACTGGGCGCGCTGTCGGCGGCGGGCCGGCGTGCAGGGGAAAGCCTGCGCTCCTATCATGGTCCCCAACCACAATGGCTCGGGAGACCCGTACATGGAACATCAATTCGACCACCTGATCCTGGGCGCCGGCATGGCCGGATCGGCCGCCGCCGTGGCGCTGCGCGCGGCGGCGCCGAATGCCAGCATCGCCCTCCTGGGCGACGAGTCGCACCCGCCGTACGACCGCCCGCCGCTGTCCAAGGCGCTGTGGAAGGATGGCCAGGAAGCCGACATCTGGCGCCCGATCGACCAGGCACGGGTCACGCTGCAGCTCGGCCGGCGCGCGGTGGCGCTGGACCGCGCGGCCCACGCGGTGCGCGACAGCACCGGCGACGTCTGGCGCTACGGCAAGCTGCTGATCGCCACCGGCGGCACGCCGCGGCGCCTGGCCTTCGGGTCCGACTTCATCTACCTGCGCACCTTCGACGACTACCAGAAGCTGCGCGCGCAGGTGAAGCCGGGGGCGCACATGGTGGTGATCGGCGGCGGCTTCATCGGCAGCGAAATTGCCGCCGGTCTGAACTTGAACGGCTGCAAGGTGACGATGCTGTTCCCGGAAGCGACGATTGCCGCGCGCCCCTTCCCCAAGGATCTGGCCGAGTACGTGACCCGCTACTACCGCGACAAGGGTGTGGACGTGCGCGCGGGCGTGACGGTGACGGGCAAGACGATCGACGGCGCGCTGCAGTGCTCCGACGGCAGCACGCTGAAGGCCGACGCGGTGGTGGCCGGCCTGGGCATCACGCCCAACGTCGAGCTGGCGCAGGCGGCCGGACTGGCGGTGAACAACGGCATCGGCGTGGACCAGCACCTGCGCACCTCGGACCCCGACATCTATGCCGCCGGCGACGTGGCCTCGTTCCCGGCGGTGGCGTTCGGGCGCCACATCCGCGTCGAGCACGAGAACGCCGCGCTCACCATGGGCGAGCGCGCCGGCCGCTGCATGGCGGGCGAGGACGCGCCGTATGACGAGCTGCCGTATTTCTATTCGGACCTGTTCGACCTGGGCTACGAGGCGGTGGGCACGCTGGATGCACGGCTGGAGACCGTGGAGCAGTGGGTCAAGCCCTACGAGGAAGGCGTGGTCTATTACCTGGACCAGGGCCGGGTGCACGGCGTGCTGCTGTGGAACACCTGGGACCAGGTGGACCATGCGCGCGCGCTGATCGCCGAGAAGGGGCCGTTCGACGCTGCCAGCTTGAAGGGGCGGCTGCCGAAGTAAGCGAAGCCGGTCGCGGCCCCGGACAAGACGCCGGGCCTACTGGCGCCCGCTCTTGCGCGGCCGCGCGCGTACGCTGACGCGCGACGTGCCCTCGTCGCGCAGGTCGAAGTCCTCCGTGGCCACCAGCAGCTTGGTCAGCGTGGCGTAGCCGTAGTTGCGCGGGTCGAAGCTCGCCTTGTTGCTGATCTGGGTGCCGACGGCGCCGACGCGGGCCCAGCCCGATTCGTCCTGCATGGCGTTGACGGCGTCGCGCAGCAGGTTCATGAGGGCCGAGTCCTGGCGCAGCTGCGGGGTGGGCACGCGCACGCGCTGGCCCGGGCGCGCGGGTTCGGCGGCGGGCCGGGCGGCACGGCTGCTGGCGGGCGCCGCGTCGGCTTCTTCGCTGGCGGCGACGACGGGCACGCCGCTGCTGTCGGACTCGCCCTCGGCGTGGGCCTCGGCCAGGGCTTCCAGGTAGAGGAAGCGCGAGCAGGCGTTGACGAAGGGCTTGGGCGTCTTCTCGGCGCCGAAGCCGAACACCGCCGCGCCCTTGGCGCGCAGGTGCATCACCAGCGGCGTGAAGTCGGCGTCCGATGACACGATGCCGAAGGCGTCGGGGCGCTCGGTGTAGAGCAACTCGAGCGCGTCGACGGTCATCGCCATGTCGCTGGCGTTCTTGCGCCTGGAGTAGTCGAACTGTTGGATCGGCTGGATGGCGAAGTCCAGCAGGCGCTCCTGCCAGCCCTTGAGCGCGGGCTTGGTCCAGTTGCCGTAGGCGCGTCGGATGTTGATGACGCCCAGGGTTGAGAGCTCGGTCAGGATCTCGTCGATCAGGGCGGCGGGGGCGTTGTCGGCATCGATCAGCAGGGCGATGCGCCAGGGCTTGGGTTGGGGTTCCATCGTTGGATCGGTCCGGAGTTCAGGCCTGCAGCTTCCAGGCCAGCGGCTCGCCGCCGGCCAGCGGCTTGACTACCGCCTCGCCGAAGGGGTAGTGCTCGGGCGGGGTCCAGGTCTCGCGCTGCAGCGTCACGCGGTCGCTGTTGCGCGGCAGGCCGTAGAAGTCGGGGCCGTGGAAGCTGGCGAAGCCTTCCAGCCGGTCCAGCGCGCCGGCGGCGTCGAAGGCGCTGGCGTAGAGCTCGACGGCGGCGTGCGCGGTGTAGCAGCCGGCGCAGCCGCTGGCGTGCTCCTTCAGGTGCGCGGCGTGGGGTGCGCTGTCGGTGCCGAGGAAGAAGCGCGGGTTGCCGCTGGTGGCGGCCTGCACCAGCGCCTGGCGGTGCTGCTCGCGCTTGAGGACGGGCAGGCAGTAGTAGTGCGGGCGGATGCCGCCCTTGAAGATGGCGTTGCGGTTGTAGAGCAGGTGGTGGGCGGTGATGGTGGCGCCCAGGTGCGGGCCGGCTTCGGCCACGTATTGCGCGGCGTCGGCTGTCGTGATGTGCTCGAACACGATCTTCAGCTCGGGCAGGTCGCGCCGCAGCGGTGCCAGCACGCGCTCGATGAACACCGCCTCGCGGTCGAACAGGTCGACCTCGGGGTCGGTGACCTCGCCGTGCACCAGCAGCTTGAGGCCGGCGCGCTGCATGGCTTCCAGCGTGCGGTAGGTCCTGCGCACGTCGGTGACGCCGGCGTCGCTGTTGGTGGTGGCGCCGGCCGGATAGAGCTTGAGCGCGGGGATGCCGGCGTCGCGCGCGCGCGCGATCTCGTCGGGCGGCGTGTTGTCGGTCAGGTAGAGCGTCATCAGCGGCTCGAAGGCCGAGCCCGCCGGCAGCGCCTGCAGGATGCGCGCCTTGTAGTCCAGCGCCTGCGCCGTGGTGGTCACGGGTGGCACCAGGTTGGGCATGATGATGGCGCGCCCGAACTGGGCCGCGGTGTGCGGCACCACGGCGGCCAGCGCGGCGCCGTCGCGCACGTGCAGGTGCCAGTCGTCGGGGCGGGTGATGACCAGGGTGTCGGAGCTGGGGGCGGGGTGGGCCATGGGCGCGATTCTCGCATTCGGGTGCTGCCGTCCGGCCAGGAGCATCGGGCGGGCAGGGCAAGCCCGGAGGCGTTGTCGAGGGCAATGCCCTATATTCAGGCCACCGCCTCTTCCCCCTTCACTTCGTGGCATCCGTCATCCTCGAGCACGTCGGCAAGCGTTGGGGCGACGCCGTTGCCCTGGAGGACGTCAACCTGCACATCCCGTCGGGCAGCTTCTGCGTGCTGCTGGGGCCGTCGGGCTGCGGCAAGTCGACCACGCTGCGCATCATTGCCGGCCTGGAGGTGCCCAGCAGCGGCACGGTGCGCATCGGCGAGCGCGACGTTACGGCGCTGCCGCCATCGCAGCGCGGCATCTCGATGGTGTTCCAGAACTACGCGCTGTTCCCGCACCTCACGGTGGCCGACAACATCTGCTTCGGCCTGCAGGTGCGGCGCCTGCCGGCGGCCGAACGCGCGCAGCGCCTGGCCGAGACCGCCGAGCTGCTGGGCCTGTCGGCGCTGCTGGAGCGCAAGCCGAGCCAGCTCTCGGGCGGCCAGCAGCAGCGCGTGGCATTGGGTCGCGCGCTGGTGTCGCAGGCCAGCGTGTGCCTGATGGACGAGCCGCTGTCCAACCTCGACGCCCAGCTGCGCCAGGACATGCGGCGCGAACTGCGCGAGCTGCAGCGCCAGCTCGGGCTGACGGTGATCTACGTCACGCACGACCAGGCCGAGGCCATGAGCATGGCCGACCAGGTGGTGCTGCTGAGCCGCGGCCGCGTCGAGCAGGCGGCCAGCGCGCCGGCGCTCTACGCCGAGCCGGCCACCACCTTTGCCGCGCGCTTCATCGGCACGCCGCCGATGAACCTGCTGGCGCTGGAGCAGGGTTGCATCGCCGGCAGCGACGTCGCGCTGCCGCTGCCGCCCGAGGCGGCCTGGCTGGGCGTGCGCCCCGAGGCGGTGCGGCTGGCGCGTGCCGGCCAGACCAACACCCTGCCGGCGACGGTGGCGGGCACCGAATACCTGGGCGCCGACCGCGTCGTGCGCTGTGCCGTCGGCAGCCGGCAGCAGCTGCTGGTGCGCGCCGAGGGCCGGCTGGCGGTGGAGCCCGGTCAGGCGGTCGGCCTGTACTGGGACGTCGGCGACACCCACGCCTTCGACGCCGCCGAGCGACGCCTGGCGCTGAATCCCCAACCCTGAACCCCGGAGGACAGGAAGATGCTGAGAAAGACCTTTCTGCGGCGCGCGGCTGGCGCGCTGCTGGCGACGGCCGCGGGCGCGGGGCTGGCGCTGGGCCCGGCCCGGGCCCAGGCCCCGGTGGAGGTGTCGTTCTACTACCCGGTCGCGGTGGGCGGGCCGATCGCCAAGGTGATGGACGACTTCGCCGCCGGTTTCATGCAGGAAAACCCCGGCGTCAAGGTGACCCCGATCTACGCCGGCACGTACCAGGAGACCATCGTCAAGGCGCTCACCGCGCACAAGTCGGGCACGCCGCCGGTGACTTCGGTGCTGCTGTCGACCGACATGTTCACGCTGATCGACGAGGACGCCATCGTGCCGATGGACGGTTTCGCCAGGACGGATGCGGACAAGGCCTGGATGGACGGTTTCTATCCCGCCTTCATGCTGAACAGCCGCACCGGCGGCAAGACCTGGGGCATTCCGTTCCAGCGCTCGACCGTCGTGATGTACTGGAACAAGGAGGCCTTCAAGGAGGCCGGGCTGGACCCCGAGCAGCCGCCCACGACCTGGGGCGAGCTGCGCGAGATGGCGGGCAAGCTGACGAAGAAGGATGCCAGCGGCAAGACCACGCAGTACGGCGTGCAGATCCCGTCCAGCGGATTTCCGTACTGGCTGTTCCAGACGCTCACCACCACCAACGACGTGATCCTGGCCAACGAGGCGGGCAACCAGGTGACCTTCGACGATCCGCGCGTGGCCGAGGCGCTGCAGTACTGGGTGGACCTGGGCAAGGCCGGCGTGCACCCGACCGGCGTGGTCGAGTGGGGCACGACGCCCAAGGACTTCTTCGAGAAGAAGGCCGCCATCATCTACACCACCACCGGCAACCTGACCAACATCCGCAAGAACGCCGGGTTCCCGTTTGGCGTGGCGATGATCCCGGCCAACAAGCGCAAGGGCTCGCCCACCGGCGGCGGCAACTTCTACGTCTTCAAGAAGGCGTCGACCGAGCAGCAGGAGGCGGCGTTCAAGTTCATCCAGTGGATCACCCAGCCCGAGCGCGCGGCGCAGTGGAGCATCGACACCGGCTACGTGGCGATCTCGCCGGCAGCGTATGAGACCCAGGTGCTGAAGGACTACGCGGCCGACTTCCCGCCGGCGCTGGTGGCGCGCGACCAGCTGCCGTTCTCGGTGGCCGAGTTCTCCACGCACGAAAACCAGCGCGTCACCAAGACCCTGAACGATGCCCTGCAGGCCGCGCTCACCGGCAGCAAGGAGCCGGCCAAGGCGCTGAAGGACGCGCAGGGCGAGGCGGATCGGATCCTGCGACGCTACAAATAAGAGAGTAAGCGCCGACGCCGCGACCGCGGCGTCAGGCGCCGACGTGCAGCTGCTCGGGCCACAGGTAGAGCAGGCCCAGCGTCATCACCACGTAGCGGCCGAACTTGCCGGCGGCCATCCAGGCCGTGCAGGGCAGGAGCGGCAGGCGCAGCCAGCCGGCCACCGCGCACAGCGGGTCGCCGATGACCGGCAGGAAGGACAGCAGGCAGGCGCGCGGGCCGATGCGCCGCAGCCAGTCGAGTGCGCGCAGGTGCGTGGGCGAATCGCGCCAGCGGTCCACCACGCGATGCGCGCCCAGGCCCATCCACCAGGTCACCACGCCGCCCAGGGTGTTGCCGACCGTCGCCACGCCGATCGCCGGCCACAGCAGGTGCGGGCTGAGCTTGACCAGGCCGAACACGGCGGGCTCGGAGCCCAGGGGCAGCAGGGTGGCCGAGACGAAGGCGACCGTGAACACGGTCGAGAGGCCGTATTCGGGCAGCGCCAGCGCGGCCAGCAACGATTGCATCCAGGCTTCCATGACGGCGCGAGTGTAGGGCGCGTCACCCAGCAAGGCGCGCGGCGTTCGGTGGGGGACAGGTCTGCGGCGCTTGCGGCCCGTGGCGCGCAATTTTGATTGTTGAAATATTGAGCAGCTAGAATTCGGTTTCCCTGCCGCGCGTCCCCGGTTTCGTCCTGCCGCCGCTGCGCTCCCCACCATGCAGATCGGCTCCCACACCCTTCCGAATTCGCTGTTCGTCGCTCCCATGGCCGGGGTGACGGATCGGCCGTTTCGCCAGCTCTGCCGCGCCTTCGGCGCCGGCCATGCGGTGAGCGAGATGGTCACCTCGCGGCGCGAGCTGTGGGATTCGCTGAAGACCTCGCGACGCGCGGACCACGCGGGCGAGCCCGGGCCGGTGGCAGTGCAGATCGCCGGCACCGACGCGGCCATGATGGCCGAGGCGGCGCGCTACAACATCGACCGCGGCGCGCAGATCATCGACATCAACATGGGCTGCCCGGCCAAGAAGGTGTGCAGCAAGTGGGCCGGCAGCGCGCTGATGCAGGACGAGGCGCTGGCCCTGGCCATCATCGAGGCGGTGGTCGCGGCCTGCGCGCCGCTCGGCGTGCCGGTGACGCTGAAGATGCGCACCGGCTGGAGCGCCCAGGCCAGGAATGCGCTGACGATCGCGCGCGCCGCCGAGGGCGCCGGCGTGCAGATGGTCACCATCCACGGACGCACGCGCGAGCAGGGCTACCGCGGCGCGGCCGAATACGAAACCATTGCCGCGGTCAAGGCGGCGCTTGCCATTCCGGTGGTCGCCAACGGCGACATCGATTCCCCGGCCAAGGCGCGCGCCGTGCTGCAGGCCACCGGCGCCGACGCCCTGATGATCGGGCGCGCGGCGCAGGGCCGGCCCTGGATCTTCCGCGAGATCGCGCACTTGCTGGCCACCGGGCGCGAGCTCGCACCGCCGCTGGTGCTCGAGGTGCGGCGCGCGCTGCTGGCGCACCTGCAGGACCATTACGCGCTGTATGGCGAGGAGAGCGGCGTGCGCTCGGCGCGCAAGCACATCGGCTGGACCGTGCACGGGCTGCCGGGCGGTGAAGCGTTTCGCCGCCGCATGAACGCGGTCGAGAGCGCGGCCGTGCAGTGGCAGGTGGTGGCGGATTACTTCGAGGAACTGGCCGACGCGCACGAGCGCCTGCCCCGGATCGGGGTGGCGCGGCAGCTGGGCCACGTGGCGGTGGAGGCGCCGGATCGATCATGAGCAATACTGGCGCGAGCCCGATCGAGCACAGCGTGCGCACCAGCCTGGAGGCGTACTTCCGCGACTTGGACGGCACCGAGCCGGGCGGCCTGTACGAGATGCTGATCCGCGCGGTCGAGAAACCGCTGCTCGACGTGGTGATGCACCATGCCGGCCACAACCAGAGCCGGGCCGCCGAGTGGCTGGGCATGAACCGCAACACCCTGCGCAAGAAGCTGGTGGAGCACCGGCTGATCGAATGACGAATGACCACGCGGCGCTCCGACGGCCGCGCTGGCGTGCGATGAGGGAGGCACTGCGGCAGCAGAAGCGTCCTGCACGGGCTTCAGCGTTGCGCGTTCGGCATTCCGCGTGACCCCACAGATACCCATCACTTCCGGCCCCGCCCGATGCAGGGCGGTCAACGTCCAACGCTCAACGTCCGACCTCCAATGACCACGGCCCTGATTTCCGTTTCCGACAAGACCGGCATCCTTGAGTTTGCCCAGGCCCTGCATGCGCTGGGCGTGAAGCTGCTGTCCACCGGCGGCACCGCGAAGCTGCTGCTGCAGGCGGGCCTGCCGGTGACCGAGGTAGCCGAGCACACCGGCTTTCCGGAAATGCTGGACGGGCGCGTCAAGACCCTGCACCCGCGCATCCACGGCGGCCTGCTGGCGCGGCGCGACGTGCCCGGGCACATGGCCGCGCTGCGCGAGCACGAGATCCCGACCATCGACCTGCTGGTGGTCAACCTGTATCCGTTCGAGGCCACGGTGGCCAGGCCCGGTTGCACCCTGCCCGATGCGATCGAGAACATCGACATCGGCGGCCCGGCCATGGTGCGCAGCGCGGCCAAGAACTGGCGCGACGTGGCGGTGCTGACCGACGCCGCGCAATATCCCGGCGTGCTGGCCGAGTTGCAGGCCGGCGGCATCCGCCTGAAGACGAAGTTCGAGCTGGCGGTGGCGGCGTTCAACCGCATCGCCAACTACGGCGCGGCCATCAGCGACTACCTGTCGTCGATCGAGTTCGACGAGGCGATGGCCGAGGGCGAGCCCCGGCGCAGCCCCTTCCCGGCGCAGCACAACGGCCGCTTCGTCAAGCTGCAGGACCTGCGCTACGGCGAGAACGCGCACCAGCAGGCCGCGCTGTATCGCGACCTGCAGCCGGCGCCGGGTGCCATCGTCACGGCCGAGCAGTTGCAGGGCAAGGAGCTCTCCTACAACAACATCGCCGACGGCGACGCGGCCTGGGAGTGCGTCAAGCAATGGGACGTGCCCGCGTGCGTCATCGTCAAGCACGCCAACCCCTGCGGCGTGGCGCTGGGCGCCAGCGCGCTGGAGGCGTATCGCAAGGCCTTCAAGACCGACCCCACCAGCGCCTTCGGCGGCATCATCGCCTTCAACTTGCCGGTCGACGCGGCCACGGTCGAGGCCATCAGCCAGCAGTTCGTCGAGGTCCTGATGGCGCCCGCCTACACGCCGGAAGCGCTGGCGCTGCTGGCCGCCAAGCCCAATGTGCGCGTGCTGCGGATTGCGCTCGATGGCGTGCGGCGCGACGGCGCCACGCCATGGGCGCGCGGGCAGAACGCGCTCGAGTTCAAGCGCGTCGGCTCCGGCCTGCTGGTGCAGACGGGGGACTTCCATGACCTCAAGGCCGGCGACCTGAAGGTGGTGACGAAGAAGCAGCCGACCGCCGGGCAGATCGAGGACCTGCTGTTTGCCTGGAAGGTGGCGCAGTACGTCAAGAGCAACGCCATCGTGTTCTGCGGCGGCGGCATGACGCTGGGCGTGGGCGCGGGGCAGATGAGCCGGCTCGACTCGGCGCGCATCGCCAGCATCAAGGCCGAGGCGGCGGGCCTGTCCCTAGCGGGTTCGGCGGTGGCCAGCGACGCCTTCTTCCCGTTTCGCGACGGGCTCGACGTGGTGATCGACCACGGCGCGAGCTGCGTGATCCAGCCGGGCGGCTCGATGCGCGACCAGGAGGTGATCGACGCCGCCGACGAGCGCGGCGTGGCCATGGTGTTCACCGGGGTGCGGCACTTCCGGCACTGAAATGAAACACCCCCTATGTCGCTGCGCTCCATCCCCCTGCAAGGGGGACGCATCCTGTGTCCAGGGGGACCCCGGCCACGGGTTCTCCCGCCTGGCCTGCTCCGCGACCTTTGGAACGGTGGCGTTTCATGCGTCGCGGGTCGCGCGAAGCGCGGTGGAGCAACTGAAATAAGACACCCCCCTATGTCGCTGCGCTCCATCCCCCTGCAAGTGAGGCGCAGCCTGTGGCCAGGGAGACCCCGGCCACGGCTGCCGCTGGCATGGCCTGCTCCGCGGCCATCGGATTTGTGCCGTTTGATGCCCTGCGGGTGATTCAGCGCGTCATGTGGGGCTGCTGTCTTCACCGGACGCCAGCCGCTCGAAGCGCTCGTCCTTGAGCTGCCACAGCTCGGCCAGCCAGGCCTGCACGGTCGTGGCGTTCAGGGGTGCGTCGCCATCGGCCGTGGGCACCGGCCGGCGCTCGATGTGCACGCGCACTTCGTGCAGGCGCCCGCACAGCGCGTCGATGAAGCTCGGGACGCGGCCCGGGTAGACGATGGTGACGTCGAGCACGGCGTCGAGCCGGTCGCCCAGGACGTCGAGCGCCATCATGACGCCGCCGGCCTTGGGGCGCAGCAGGTGGCGGTAGGGCGAGTCCTGGGCCGCGTGCTTGGCGGGCGTGAGGCGCGTGCCTTCGATGAAGCTCATGACCGAGGTCGGCAGGGCGCGAAAGCGCGCGCAGGCGGCGCGCGTCGCCGCCAGGTCCTGGCGGCCACTGGCCCCGCCGCGGCGCAGAAAGGGAAAGTCCAGCGCCCACCAGGCCAGGCCGACCAGCGGCACCCAGATCAGCTCGCGCTTGATGAAGAACTTGAGGAAGGGCGCACGGCCCTGCAGGCAGCGCTGCAGCACCAGGATGTCGACCCAGCTCTGGTGGTTGGCGATGACCAGGTACCAGGCCTGCCGCTGCAGCCCGTCCGGCAGGCGGACCTGCCAGCGCGTGCGGTTGATGCGCTGCAGCCCGGCCAGGTTGAGGCGATTCCAGGTGTCGGAGATCGCCATCACGGCGCGATCCAGCGGCGCGATCGGCGGCAGCGGGCGCGCCAGCAGCTTGAGCAGCACCAGCGGCGCCAGCAGCGCGAACAGCAGCAGGGTGTAGACGACCAGCGCGAGCGCGGCCGCGGTGCCGGTGAGCAGCGCAGGCACGGGGGAACGGCTCGGCGCGCGGCTCAGCCGCCGCCGAGCTCGGCAAACACCGCGCGCGCGGCCTCGATGGTGGCGTCGATGTCGGCGTCGCTGTGCGCGGCGCTGACGAAGCCGGCTTCGTACAGGGCCGGCGCGATGTAGACGCCGCGCTCCAGCAGGCCGTGGAACAGCCGGTTGAAGCGCGCGCCGTCGCTGCGCATCACCTCGCCGTAGTTGCGTGGCAGTTCGGGCAGCAGGAAGAAGCCGAACATGCCGCCCTCGCTGTCGGCGGCAAACGGAACGCCGGCATCGCGCGCGGCCGCCACCAGGCCATCGACCAGGCGGTGCGTCCTGGCCGTCAGCGCCTCGAAGAAGCCGGGCTTGCGGATCTCGCGCAGCGTGGCCAGGCCGCAGGCCGTGGCCACCGGGTTGCCGCTCAGGGTGCCGGCCTGGTAGACCGGGCCCAGCGGCGCGAGCTGCTCCATCACCGTGCGCTTGCCGCCAAACGCGGCCAGCGGCATGCCGCCGCCGATCACCTTGCCCATGACGGTGATGTCGGGCTCGAAGCCGGGGATGGAACGGGCATAGACGCTTTGCGCGCCGCCCAGGGCGACGCGAAACCCGGTCATGACCTCGTCGTAGATCAGCAGCGCGCCGTGCTGGCTGCACAGCTCGCGGCAGCGCCGCGTGAAGTCGACGCTGGCGCGCACGAAGTTCATGTTGCCGGCGATCGGCTCCATGATCAGGCCGGCGAGCTTCGGTCCGTGCTCGGCAAAGGCCTGTTCGAGCTGCTCCAGATTGTTGTATTCGAGCACGATGGTGTCGTGTACCACCTCGGGCGGCACGCCGGCGCTGGTCGGGTTGCCGAAGGTGGCGAGGCCCGAGCCGGCCTTGACCAGCAGGGCGTCGGCGTGGCCGTGGTAGCAGCCCTCGAACTTGATGATGCGGTTGCGCCCGGTGGCGCCGCGCGCCAGCCGGATCGCGGTCATGCCGGCCTCGGTGCCGGAGTTGACCAGGCGCAGCATCTCCATGCCCGGGCGCAGGGCGAGGATTTCCTCGGCCAGCTCGATCTCGCGCTCGGTCGGGGCGCCGAAGGAGAAGCCCTCGGCGGCGGCGCGCTGCACCGCTTCCAGCACGGCCGGATGGCCGTGGCCGAGGATCATCGGGCCCCAGGAGCCGATGTAGTCGATGTAGCGCTGCTCGTTGGCATCCCAGAAATACGCGCCCTGGGCGCGCTGCACGAAGCGCGGCGTGCCGCCGACGGCGCGAAAGGCGCGCACGGGAGAGTTGACGCCACCGGGGATCACGCGGCGGGCGCGTTCCATCAGCGCGTCGTTGGAATCAGTGTCTGGTTTCATGGGTCGGGTAGGGGAAGGTGGGGGACGACGCGGCGTCGTCGTCCGCGCCGGCGGCCTCGGGCTCCTCGGCCTCGGCCCAGAACAGGCGGTCGGCGATGGCGCGGCCCATGCCGGGGCGAAAGCCGTGGTCGAGCGCCTGGTCCAGGTATTGCAGGGCCTCGACGCTGGCCTCGACCAGCTCGGAGCCCATCGCCAGCAGCCCGGCCAGCGCCGCCGACAGCAGGTCGCCGGCGCCGAGGAAGCCGGCGTCGATGCGCTCGAAACTCTGGCGGCACAGCTCGCCCTGCGGCGACGCCAGCACGCTGGCGATGCGGTCGCCCGCCTCGGGCAGGCCGGTCACCAGCACGTAGGGGACGCCGAGGGCGGCCGCGGCGCGCGCCAGGTCGCCGCTGCCGGCGCTGCGGCGCGACGCCGATTCGGGCAGCAGCCAGTGGCGCAGCGTGGTGTTGTTGCCCACCAGCACGTCGACCTGCGGCAGCAGCAGCTCGCGCAGTGCGTCCTGGTAGGCATCGATGGCCTGCTCGTCCCACCAGGAGAGGTCGGGCATGTAGAGCACCACCGGCAGTTCGGGGTAGTCGGAGACGAAGGCGGCAATCGCCGCCACCGCCTCGGGGCTGCCGACGAAGCCGACCTTGAGCACCCGCACCGGCACGTCCTCGGCCACCAGGCGCGCCTGCTCGGCGATGGTGGCGTCGTCCAGCGCCACGTGCTCGAGCGCCTCGCGCGTGTCGCGCAACTGCACGCCGGTCACCACCGGCAGCAGGTGGGCGCCGACCGAGGCCACCACCAGCGCATCGCCCGCCAGGCCGCCGGCGCCGGTCGGGTCGCTGGCGTTGAAGCTCAGCACTGCCGGCGGCTCGAGATCGACCGCGGGTGCCGGACTGTCGTTGTCTTGCGACGTTTTTTCCGCCATTTTGTTGCTCAAGTGCCGAATTTGAGACCTTTTCGACACCTTGTGGGGGGGCGAAATCGTTTACCTGTTGATACAATAAATTGCATTTTGGTATTTGCGACTTTTGTATTAGCGAGAGCAATCAGCATGGACTGGCCCTGGGACGCACCCGGCAACCACGGTGGCACGCCCATCCCGGCATGGTATCGCGCCCCGCGCGGCTCGGCCGGATCCGGCGTCCGGGAGCGTGGCGGCGCGGGCCCGTGGCCGGGGCAGCGCATCCTGCGGCCACGCGTGCCGGGCGGGCCCGGCGGCGCGGCAGCAGACAACAGGAGACCCACGTGAACGCAAGGATTTCGAGAAAGGTGCTGGTGATCGACGACAGCAACACGATCCGCCGCAGCGCCGAGATCTTCCTCAAGCAGGGCGGGCACGAGGTGATGCTGGCCGAGGACGGCTTCGACGCCCTGTCCAAGGTCAGCGACAGCGCGCCCGACCTGATCTTCTGCGACATCCTGATGCCGCGCCTGGATGGCTACCAGACCTGTGCCATTATCAAGCGCAATCAAAAGTTCGCAGCCACCCCGGTCGTGATGCTGTCGTCCAAGGACGGCGTGTTCGACAAGGCACGTGGCCGCATGGTCGGCTCGCAGGACTACCTGACCAAGCCGTTCACCAAGGATCAGTTGCTGCGTGCCGTCGACGAGTTCGGCGTGGCCAGCCAAGGAGCCGTGTAAATGCCCATTCGCAAAGTCCTGATCGTCGACGATTCCAAGACCGAACTGCTGTTCCTGAGCGAGATGCTGGGCCGTGCCGGCTACAGCGTGAGCACCGCCGAGGGCGCCGAGGAGGCGCAGGCGCGGCTCGCGCAGGCCAAGCCCGACCTGATCCTGATGGATGTCGTGATGCCGGGACAGAACGGTTTCCAGCTCACGCGCTCGCTCAGCCGCGACCCGCGCTATGCCGACGTGCCGGTGATCATGTGCACCAGCAAGGGCCAGGAGACCGACCGCGTCTGGGGCATGCGCCAGGGCGCGCGCGACTACGTCGTCAAGCCGGTGGACGAAGCCGAGCTGCTGGGCAAGATCAAGGCCCTGGGTTGAACCATGGCTGACAAGCAGGCGCTGCTCGAATTCCAGGCCCACCTGGCCGAACGGCTGCGCGTGGCGCGCACCGGCACGGCGGCAGCGTCCTGGCTGGCGGTGCGCGCCGGCCCGGCGCGGCTGCTGATTCCGCTCAGCCACGCGGCCGAGATCTTCCCCTGGAGCGAGGTGCAGCACGTGCCGCACGTGCAGCCCTGGTTCCTGGGCGTGACCAACCTGCGCAGCACGCTGTGCGGGGTGGTCGACCTGGCGGCCTTCCTGGGCGGCCAGTCGGTGGCCGCGCGCAGCCCGGCGGCACTCGCGCAGTGCCGGCTGGTCGGCTTCAACGCGCTGCTGGAAGTCAACTGCGCGCTGCTGGTGGACGAGCTGCTGGGCATGCGCACGACCGAGGCCTTCGTGCGCTCGACCCCTCCGGCGCCCTCCGAGCCGCCCTACTTCGGTCACGCCTACGTGACCGCGGGCGGCGAATCCTGGCGCGAACTCAACTTGCAGGTGCTGGCGCAACAGTCGGGTTTTCTCGACGTGGGCGCCTGAATCCAGTCTCTCGAGGTGACACCCATGGCACTGATTGGCAGCTTTTCCACCCGGTTCAACAAGCAGGAGGCGTCGAGCGCGCCGGTCGAGCGCGACGATACCCAGTCGCTGGAGAGCCTGGGCGCGGAGCCGGGCTACGAGTCTTCGGTCGACTCGGATCCGGCCTACGCCGTCAGCGGCGATCCGGTGATCGACGTGGTGAGCGATGACGGCGCGTTCGAGGTGCCGGGGCTCGGGGCGCGCCCGGCGGCGAGTCACCAGCGCCTGTTCTCGACCGTGCTGGCACTGGCCCTGCTGGCGCTGGTGGTGGTGGTGTACTGGACGATTTCCGGCGCCGATCGCGCTGCCCAGCAGGTGGCGGCCACCGGCCAGGCCCTGATGCAGTCGCAGCGTCTGGCCAAGTCGGTGTCGCAGGCGCTGCTGGGCAGCCGTTCGGCGTTTGCTGAGGTCAAGGACAGCGCGGACGCGCTCTCGCGCAGCGTCGGCGGCCTGCAGTCGGGCGGTTCGGGCGTGCAGGCGCTGGGCGCGGCCTACGCGGCCGAGCTCGACCAGATCGTGCCGACGGTGCAGCGCGCGGAAAAGAGCGCGGCCACGGTGCTGGCGCAGCAGGAGGTGATGGCGCAGGTGGGCGGTGCGCTGCGCACCATCAGCACGCGTTCCTCCGATCTGCTGGAGGCGGCCGAGACGGTGTCGACGCTGAAGTTCCAGCACGGCGCGCCAGCCAGCGAACTGACCGCCTCCGGGCAGCTCGTGATGCTGTCGCAGCGCATCGGCAAGTCGGCCAGCGAACTGCTCACCGTGGAGGGCATCAACCCCGAGGCGATCTTCCTGCTGGGCAAGGACGTCACCACCTTCAGCACGCTGGCGCGCGGCATGCTCGACGGCAGCGCCGAGGCGCAGCTCGCGCCGGCGCGCAACGCGCAGACGCGTGATGCGCTGGGCGCGTTGCTGAAGATCTACGGCGAGGTGCAGACGCAGGCGACCAGCGTGCTCGACAACATCCAGGGCCTGGCCTCGGTGCGCGACGCGCAGAACCAGATCGTCACGGACAGCGAGCCGCTGCGCCAGCAGCTCGAGACCCTGCAGGCGCGCCTGTCCGCGGCTTCGGGCGTGGGCCTGAAGAACTGGCTGCTGATGGCGTTGGCGCTGCTGGTGGCGGCGGCCTCGATTGCCGGCCTGGTCTACAGCTCGCTGCGCGAGAGCCGCCAGCGCGAGTCGCTGGCCGAGCTGCAGCGCCAGAGCGCGCAGCAGCAGGAGCTCGATGCCAAGCGCATCAACGACGCCAACCAGGCCGCCATCCTGCGCCTGATGAACGAGCTGCAGACGGTGGCCGAGGGCGACCTGACGCAGGAAGCCACGGTGACCGAGGACATCACCGGCGCCATCGCCGACTCGGTGAACTACACCGTGGAGGAGTTGCGTTCGCTGGTCGGCAGCGTGCAGAGCACGGCGACGCGCGTGGCGCAGACGACCTCGAAGGTGGAGGCCACGTCCTCCGGCCTGCTGTCCGCCTCGACCGAGCAGTTGCGTGAGATTCGCGATACCGGCCAGTCGGTGCTCGACATGGCCCAGCGCATCAACGAGGTCTCGACCCAGGCGCAGGAATCGGCGACGGTGGCGCGCCAGTCGCTGCAGGCAGCCGAGTCGGGCCTGGCGGCGGTGCAGAACGCGATCGGCGGCATGGACGCGATCCGTGACCAGATCCAGGAGACCTCCAAGCGCATCAAGCGCCTGGGCGAATCGTCGCAGGAGATCGGCGAAATCACCGAGCTGATCTCGGACATTACCGAGCAGACCAACGTGCTGGCGCTCAACGCCGCCATCCAGGCCGCCTCGGCGGGCGAGGCAGGGCGCGGCTTCTCGGTGGTGGCCGAGGAGGTGCAGCGGCTGGCCGAGCGTTCGGCCGACGCGACGCGCGAGATCGCCGCGCTGGTGAAGGCGATCCAGACCGACACCCAGGACGCGGTGGCCGCCATGGAGCGCTCGACCCAGGGCGTGGTGCAGGGCGCGCAGCTGTCCGACCGCGCCGGGGCGGCACTCTCCGAGATCGACCGCGTGTCGCGCCAGCTGGCGCAGCTGATCGAGCAGATTTCCGCCTCGACCTCGAGCGAGGCCAGCCATGCCAACGTGGTGGCCGAGAACATCCAGCACATCTTCGCGGTGACCGAGCAGACCGGCGAGGGCACGCGCTCGACGGCGCAGCAGGTGCGCGACCTGGCACGCATGGCTGACGAGCTGCGCCAGTCGGTGGCGCGCTTCAAGATCGCCTGAACCCGGGGCCGGCGTGCGCGCCGGCGGCCCGCGCCCGCCCCACGAACCCCCAAGGCATCGACCCATGGCGACCCTTCACCCCACCCTCCCGGCATCCGAAGCACTGGCCCAGGCCAGCGACCTGGGCCCCCTGGCCTGGGTGCTGGAGGAGACGCGCAAGTCCGTGCAGGCGGCGACCAAGGCGCTGAAGCGCTTCGCGCACGAGGCCGAGCGCGCGCGCGGGGTGGACCTGGCCTCGGTCGATGCCAGCCAGTTGCGCGTGGCGCGCCAGCAGCTGCACCAGGTGGCCGGCGCGCTCGAGATGGTCGAGCAGGACATGGCGGCGCGCATGGTGCGCGGCATGGAGGCGGTGGCGCAGCAGTTCGTCGCCCACCCCGACCGGTGCTCCGAGGCCGCTGCCGCGACGCTCGAGCGCTGCGGCTTCGCCCTGGTCGAATTCGTGCAGGACCAGCTCAGCACGCGGCCGCGTCCCACCCTGGGCCTGTTCCCGGCGTACCGCCAGGTGCAGGAAATGGCCGGCGCCGACCGCATCCACCCAGCCGACCTGTGGTCGGTGCCCTGGCGCTGGCTGGACGCGGACACGCCGGCAGCGGCGCAGCCGCTGGCCTGCGACCCGGTGGTGCGCCAACGCTTCGACCACGGCGTGCTCAAGGTCATGAAGCGCGGCGACGTGCACGCCGCCGCCGAGCTGGCGACCGTGAGCCGGTCGCTGGCCGCCGGCGTCGGCGCGGCGACGCGGCCCGCCATGTTCTGGAAACTGGTGGCCGGCTTCTTCGAGGCGCTGGCGCAGTCGCTGCTGCCACTGGACGTCTACGTCAAGCGCGCGGCCTCGCGCATCCTGCTGCAATACACCACGCTGGCGCGCGGCGACGCCGAGGTCTCCGAGCGCCTGGCGCACGACCTGCTGTTCTTCTGCGGCCAGGCGCAACCGGTGGATGCCGCGGCGGCACCGGTGCTGGCGGCGGTGCGGGCGGCCTGGGGACTCGACGCGCTGGCGCCCGTCTCCTACGAGGTGTCGACCTTCGGCCTGTACGATCCGGCGGTGCTGGCGCAGGCGCGCCGGCGCATCGAATCGATCAAGGAGAACTGGTCGGCGCTGGCGGGCGGGGACATCGGCCGCCTGAAGGCCAGTGTCGACCAGTTCGGCCTGGTGGTCGATTCGCTCGAGCGCCTGCACGAGCGCAGCAAGCCGCTGGCGCAGGCGCTGGCGGCAGTGGCGGCCCTGGTCGGCCGCGGCGGCCAGGTGCCCGCGCCCGAGCTGGCCATCGAGACGGCCACCACCCTGCTGTTCCTGGAGGCTTCGTTCGAGGATTTCCGCCCTGACGACGTGATCTTCGCCCAGCGCATGGACCAGCTCGCGGCGCGGCTCGATGCCGTGCGCGAGGGCGGCCACGCGCCCGGCCTGGAGCCGTGGATGGAGGAGCTCTACCGCAGCGTCAGCGACAAGCAGACGCTGGGCACGGTGGTGGGCGAGCTGCGCGTCACCCTGGGCGAGGTAGAACAGCACCTGGACCGCTTCTTCCGCCAGCCGGCCGACACCGCGCCGCTGGATGCGGTGCCGGACCTGATGCAGCAGATGCGGGGCGTGCTCAACGTGCTGGGGCTGGACCAGGCCGCCCTGGCGGTGGGGCGCATGCGCGAGCAGGTCGAGCAACTGCGCGGCGTGGGCGCCGACCTGCAGGAGGCGGCAACCGCGGCGCAATTCGAAACCCTGGGCAACAGCCTGGGCGCGCTGGGTTTCCTGATCGACACGCTCGGCTACCAGCCCACGCTGGCGCGTCAGCTGTTCTTCTTCGACGCCGACAGCGGTGAATTCCATTACGTGATCGAGCGCACGCGCAGGGGTTTCGCCGAGCTGGCCGAAGCGCCGGCCACGGCCCCGGCGCCGCTCGAGGTGCCGTCCCGTGCCGCGCCGCTGGAACTGCCGGCGTCGGATACCGGCCCGGTTCCGATCGAACAGCTGGAGCAGATCGCGGCGCGCGCGGCGCTCGACGAGCGGCCGGCGCTGGCCCAGGCCGCCAGCCGCGCGGCCGAAGCCGCGCGCCAGGACGACGGCACCGTCCTCGACAGCGCGCTGCGCGAGCTGGAGTCGGCCGCGTCGGATCGCCCGATGCCGTTGCCGACGCCTGAAGCGGCGCCCGAAGAGGCGCCGCTGGACGATGACGATGACCTGCTGGAGATCTTCCTGGAGGAGGCACGCGAGGTCCTGGCCACGGGCAACGCCGCGATCGCGACCCTGGCCGATGCCCCTGCCGACCTGGAAAGCCTGACCACCCTGCGCCGCGCCTTCCACACGCTCAAGGGCAGTTCGCGCATGGTCGGGCTGGCGGAATTCGGGGCCGCCGCCTGGGCGCTGGAGCAGCTCCTCAATGCCTGGCTGGCGGAGCAGAAGACTGCCGATGCCCCGCTGCGCACGGTCGCCGGCGACGCACTGGCGGCGTTTGGCCAATGGGTCGAGGCGATTGCGGGCCAGGCGGCCGAGGCCTGGCGTGCCGAGCCGTTCGAGCAGCTGGCCGACGCCCTGCGCCTGCAGGGCGAGCAGCGCGTGCTGGCGCTGGCGCCCCAGGCCGGCGCGGTGGCGGAGCCGCTTGCGGTGGAGAGCGACCTGTCGGCCGACGCGGCGACCGCCGAGGCCGTGGCATTCGAGGCGGCGGCGCCGGCGTTGCTGCCCGAGCTCCCCGATCTGGAGTTGGGACAGGCCGGGCTGCCCGAGCCGGCGCCCGCCCTGGCAGAGGACGAGGCGCAGCAGGAGTCCGCCACCGACGCAGCGCCGGCGCAGGCCGAAGCGGTCGGGTTCGACGACGACCAGGCCCTGCTCGAAGCCGAACCGGAAGGCGGGGAACCGCTGCCGGCCATGGGCCTTGACACGGCCCTGGCCGCGTTCGACCTGCCCGGCCTGGAGCTGTCGGATCCGCTGGTGCTGGACAGCTCGTTCCAGCCGGCGTCGCAGCTCATGCCACTCGCCGACGGCGTTGACGACAGCGCCCCCGCGCCGCTCGAACTGGATGCCGGGCTGGCGCGCAGCATCGACGTGCTGGCGGACACGCCGCCCGAGGCCGAGCCGGTCGCGTTCGAACTGGACCTGGCGGCATTTGACCAGCAGCCACCCGGCGCGGACGCGCCGCAAGCGCTGGCGCCGGAGCCGGTCGAAGACGATCCCGCGGCACGGGCACCGGAACGCCTCGAAAGCGCGTCCGAACCTGCAGCGCTGGTGCCGGAGGCGGCGGCCGAGGAAGAGCCCGCGGCGCTGCCGCCGGAGCCGGCCGAGTCCGACCCCGCGGCACGCACGCCGGAGTCGGTCGAGGACGAATCCGCGGCGCTGGCGCCGGAGCCGGCCGAAGAAGCGCTCGCCGAACCGGCCCCGGCCCGGGACCAGGCGGCGATCCAGGAGGTCGGCGACCTGCGCATCAGCCAGCCGCTCTACAACGTCTACCTGGGCGAGGCCGAAACCTGGTCCGAGCGCCTGTTGTCGGAGCTGTCCGAATGGGCGTTGCATCCGGAAGCGCCGATGCCCGAGCGCGCGATTGCCTGCGCCCATTCGCTGGCCGGCAGTTCCGCCACGGTGGGCTTCACGGCATTGTCGGAACTGGCGCGCGCGCTCGAGCATGCGCTCGATCGCCTGCAGGGGCAGGCAGCGGGCACGGCCGAGCAGGCCGCGGTGCTGGGCCGCGCCGCCGACGATATCCGCCGCCTGTTGCACCAGTTCGCGGCGGGCGCGCTGAAGGCGCCGGCCGCCGGCCTGCTGGCCGCGCTGCATGCGCTGGAGCCCGCCGTGCCCGGCGTCGCGGCAGCGCCACTCGAAGCCGGGCCGCAACGGCCCGAGGCGGCGGCGCCGCTCCTGGTCGATGCCGCGGCATCGAGCCTGGCCCCGCTGGAGCCGCTGCACAGCGTGGCGGTGCCGCTCGAACAGCCGCACGAGCTGGAGGAAGGCATCGACGTGGTCGACGGCATCGACCCCGATCTGTTCCCGATCTTCGAGGAAGAGGCCGACGAACTGCTGCCACGCCTGAGCGCCGCGCTGCGCCAGTGGGTGGCGCATCCGGGCGACCTGGAAGCGCGCGCGCAGGTGCTGCGCGTGCTGCACACGCTCAAGGGCAGCGCGCGCCTGGCGGGCGCCTTGCGCCTGGGTGAAATGGCGCACCGCACCGAGTCGGCGGTCGAGGCACTGGGTACCGAGGATCTGGCGCCTGGCGAAATCGCACCGCTGCAGGAGTACCTGGACCACCTGCTGGGCGATTTCCAGCAGTTGCGCACGGCCGCCCACGCGGCGCCGGCGGCCACGCCGCTGGCCGCGCCCGAGGCGCCGGCGCGCGTGGACGAGGCGGCCGAGGCGGCCGAGGCGGCGGTGCCGCAGCCGCAAGCCGAGCCCGAGCTTGCGGGCGAACCGGCGGGCGAGGTGGCGGGAGCAGTGGCGGGAGAAGTGGCGGCGCCGACCGCGTTCTCCTTCGCCGCGGCGCGCGTGCATGCGCGCCAGACGGTGCGCGTGCGCGCCCAGCTGCTCGACCGCCTGATGGCGCAGGCTGGCGAGGTGATGACCGCGCGCGCCCGCCTCGAAGCCGACATGAAGCAGTTGCGCAACCTGCAGACCGAGCTGGCCAGCAACGTCGAGCGCCTGCGTCGCCAGGTGCGCGACGTCGAACTGCAGGCCGAGACGCAGATGCAGTCGCGGCTGGCCCAGTCGCGCGACGCGCAGCACAGCTTCGATCCGCTCGAGCTCGACCGTTTCACGCGCATGCAGGAAGTCACGCGCATGATGGCCGAATCGGTCAACGACGTGGCCACCGTGCAGCGCAACCTGCAGCGCGTGATCGACTCCAGCGAGGATGACCTGGCGGCCCAGGCGCGCCAGTCGCGCGCGCTGCAGGACGACCTGCTGCGCACGCGCATGGTCGAATTCGACGGCATTTCCGAGCGCCTCTACCGCGTCGTGCGCCAGGCCGCCAAGGTGGCGGACAAGCAGGTGCGCCTCGACATCCTCGGTGGCAGCATCGAAATCGACCGCGGCATCCTGGACCGCATGACGCCGGCCTTCGAGCACCTGCTGCGCAACTGCGTGGTGCACGGCATCGAGGCGCCAGCCGAGCGCAGCGCGCGCGGCAAGGACGCGACCGGCGTCATCACCATCACCGTGCAGCAGTCGGGCAACGACGTGGCGATCGAGTTTGCCGACGATGGCGCCGGCCTGGACCTGGAGCGCATCCGCGCGCGCGCACTCGAGCGCGGGCTGATCCAGCCGGGGCAGGCGCTCGCGGACGGCGAGCTGGCCGAGCTGATCTTCGCGCCCGGCTTTTCCACCGCGCGGGAAGTCACCGAGATCGCCGGCCGTGGCGTCGGCACCGACGTCGTGCGCTCGGAGGTGCTGGCCCTGGGCGGCCGGCTCGAGACGCGCAGCGAGGCGAGTCGCGGCGCTGCCTTCCGTCTCGTGCTGCCGCTCACCACCGCCGTCACCCAGGTGGTCATGATCCGGGTCGGCGACCTGGTGGTCGGCGTCCCCGCGAGCCTGGTCGAGATCCTGCTGCGCGGCGCCGAGCAGGACCTCGACGCAGCCTACGAGAGCGGCGTGTTCGGCTATGACGGGGAGGCCGTGCCGTTCTTCTGGGCCGGCACCCTGCTGCAGCATTCGGCCCGCAGCAGCGATGCGGCGGCGCGCAAGGCGCCGGTCCTGATCCTGCGCTCGGCGGCGCAGCGCGTGGCGCTGCACGTGGACGAGGTGCTGGGCAACCAGGAAGTGGTCATCAAGGCGCTCGGACCGCAGCTCTCGCACCTGCCGGGCCTGGTCGCCATCACGGCGCTGGCTTCGGGCGCGGTGCGACTCATCTACAACCCGGTGGCGCTGGCCTCGGTCTACGGCGAGCGCGCGCGCGCCTTCGGGACCCAGCCGGCCGCCGTGCCGGCGACGGCGCTGCCGGGCGTGCCGACGCCGGCCGCCGCCTCGCACATTCCGCTGGTGCTGGTGGTCGACGACTCGATCACCGTGCGGCGTGTCACCCAGCGCCTGCTGCAGCGCGAGGGCTATCGCGTGGCGCTGGCCGCCGACGGCCTGCAGGGGCTGGAACGCCTGCAGCAGGAGCGCCCGGCGGTGGTGCTGTCGGACATCGAGATGCCGCGCATGGACGGCTTCGACTTCCTGCGCAACATCCGCGCCGACGCCGACCTGCAGGACCTGCCGGTGGTGATGATCACCTCGCGCATCGCCGAGAAGCACCGCGAGCACGCACGCCAGCTGGGCGCCGACCACTACCTGGGCAAGCCGTATTCGGAGCAGGAGCTGCTCGAGCTGATCCGTGCCTATGCCCACGCCCAGGCGCCCAGCCCGGTACTCTGACGGCGCCCACCCCGCGGCGCCGGCGTCGGGGCCGCGCGCGCCGAACTGCCCAGGCCCCGGCGCGGTCGGTGCGCGACCTGGCCGCGGCCGGTAAAATCGCGCCATGCCCGCCGATCCCGCGCCGATCAACCTGACGAACCACTTCCTGATCGCCATGCCGGGCATGGTCGACGAGAATTTCGCGCGCAGCGTGGTCTACGTGTGCGAGCACAGCACGCACGGGGCGCTCGGCCTCATCATCAACAAGCCGGGCGGCATCAGCATGGCCGACCTGTTCGAGAAGGTCGACCTGCCGCTGTCGCGCGGCGACCTGGGCGCGCAACCGGTGTTCCATGGCGGCCCGGTGCAGACCGAGCGCGGCTTCGTGCTGCACGACCCGATCGTGGTCGAGGGACTGGCGCCCGACGAGTCCGTCTACGCTTCCACCCTCACGGTGCCCGGGGGCCTGGAGATGACCACGTCCAAGGACGTGCTCGAAGCCCTGTCCTCGGGCGGCGGACCGCGCCGCGTGATGGTGACCCTGGGCTATTCGGCCTGGGGCGAGGGCCAGCTCGAGTCCGAGATCGCCGGCAACAGCTGGCTCACGGTGGATGCCGACGCGACGCTGGTGTTCGATACCCCGATCGAGCAGCGCTACGCGCGCGCGCTCGGCCTGCTGGGGCTGGAGGCGTGGATGCTGGCGCCCGATGCCGGCCACGCGTGAGAGGCCGCGGGCCGGTGATGGACGACACGGTGCCGGCGGAACAGAGCCAGTTCCTGGCGTTCGACTTCGGCCTCAAGCGCACCGGCGTGGCGAGCGGCAACCGCCTGACGCGCAGCGCCACGCCGCAGGGCACGATCCGCGCCGAGGGCGCGGCGCGCTGGGCGCCGATCGACGCCCAGGTGCGCCAGTGGCAGCCCGATGCCCTGGTGGTCGGCATCCCGCTGCATCCCGATGGCGCCGAGCACGAGAACACGCGCCGCGCGCGCCGCTTCGCGCGCCAGCTGCGCGCGCGTCACGGCCTGCCGGTGTACGAGGTCGATGAGCGCTACAGCACCACCGAGGCGCGGGCCGCGGGCGCGCGCGACACCGATGCGGCCGCCGCGGCCATCATCCTGGAGCAGTTTCTGAGGAATCTCGCATGAGCACGCTGGCACTCGATGCCGAGGCCCTGTACGGCGAGCTGCTGCGCGGCGTGCGCGGCCTGCTGGAGCCCGAAACGCAGTTGGCCGGCGTGGTCTCGGGCGGCTGGTGGCTGGCCGAGCGCCTGCAGCGCGACCTCGGTCGCGCCGGCGCGGCCGGGGCCCTGTCCTCGGCCATGCACCGCGACGACTTCGCGCGCCGCGGCCTGGCCGCCGCGGCGCAGACGCGGCTGCCGTTCGAGGTCCATGGCGCCGACATCCTGCTGCTGGACGACGTGCTCTACACCGGTCGCACCATCCGCGCCGTTCTGAACGAGCTGTTCGACTATGGCCGGCCGGCGCGCGTGCGCCTGGCGGTGCTGGTCGACCGCGGCGGGCGCGAGCTGCCGATGGCGGCCGAATTCGCCGCCGCGCGGGTCACGCTGCCGGCCAGCCAGTCGCTCGAGCTGGCGCGCGGGGACGATGGCCGCTTTCGCTTCCACATCGAAAGGCGGGACTGAGCATGCTGGGCCGGGGCAATCCCCAACTCAATCGCCACGGCGAGCTGATCCACCTGCTGTCCACCGAAGGGCTGTCGCGCGAGCTGCTGACGCACATCCTCGACACCGCGGCGCAGTTCGTCAGCGTCAGCGACCGCGAGGTCAAGAAGGTGCCGCTGCTGCGCGGCAAGAGCGTGTTCAACCTGTTCTTCGAGAGCAGCACGCGCACGCGCACCACCTTCGACATCGCCGCCACGCGGCTGTCCGCCGACGTCTACACGCTGGACATCGCGCGCTCGTCGACCAACAAGGGCGAATCGCTGCTCGATACCGTGGCCAACCTGAGCGCCATGGCGGCCGACCTGTTCGTCGTGCGCCACGGCGAGAGCGGCGCGCCCTACCTGCTGGCGCGCCACGTGGCGCCGCACGTGCACGTCATCAACGCCGGCGACGGGCGCCATGCGCACCCGACGCAGGGCCTGCTCGACATGTACACGATCCGCCACTACAAGCAGGACTTCTCCAACCTCGTGGTGGCGATCGTCGGGGACATCCTGCATTCGCGCGTGGCGCGCTCGGACATCCATGCCCTCACCACGCTGGGCGCGGCCGAGGTGCGCGTGGTCGGCCCCCGTACCCTGGTGCCGGGCGACCTGGCGCCGCTGGGCGTGCGTGTCTGCCACACGCTGGAGGAGGGCATCCGGGATGCCGACGTCATCATCACCCTGCGCCTGCAGAACGAGCGCATGAGCGGCGCCCTGCTGCCTTCCAGCCAGGAATTCTTCCAGAGCTTCGGCCTGACGCCCGAGAAGCTGCGCTGGGCGCGGCCCGACGCCATCGTCATGCACCCCGGACCCATCAATCGGGGCGTCGAGATCGATTCGCGCGTGGTCGACGGCGGCCAGAGCGTGATCCTGCCGCAGGTGACCTTCGGCGTCGCCGTGCGCATGGCGGTGATGAGCATCGTGGCGGGGAACGAGGCATGAAATGACGCTCCCCCTGAGTCGCCTGCGGCGCCATCCCCCTGAGGGGGATGCACCCAGTGGCCAGGGAGACCCTGACCACGGGTGCACTGGAATGGCCTGCGCCGCGGCCGCCCGATCCGGGAAGGTGGAAGCTGTTTTGATGGGCAAGACATGAAGATCCTGATCCAGAACGGCCGCGTGATCGACCCGGCATCCGGGCGCGACGAACGGGCCGACGTGGCGATCGCGGCCGGCCGCATCCTCAGCATCGGGCGCGTGCCGCCGGGCTTCACGCCGACGCGCAGCATCGATGCCGCGGGTTGCTGGGTGCTGCCGGGCCTGGTGGACCTCGCGGCGCGCCTGCGCGAGCCCGGGCACGAGCACGCCCACATGCTGGAGAGCGAGATGGCGGCCGCCGTCGCCGGCGGCGTCACCAGCCTGGTGTGCCCGCCCGACACCGACCCGGTGCTGGACGAGCCCGGCCTGGTCGAGATGCTGCGCATGCGCGCCGAGAAGCTGCACCAGGCGCGCGTGTTTCCTCAGGGCGCGCTCACGCGCGGCCTCAAGGGCGAGGTGCTGACCGAGATGGTGCTGCTGACCGAGGCCGGCTGCATCGCCTTCGGCCAGGCCGATGCGCCCATCGTCAACATCCAGGTGCTGCAGCGCGCGCTGCTGTACGCGGGGACCTTCGGCTACGCCATCTGGCTGCGTCCGCTGGATCCCTGGCTCGGCGGCGGCGTCGCCGCCAGCGGGCCGCTCGCCATGCGCATGGGGCTGGCGGGCGTGCCGGCCGCGGCCGAGACGATCGCCCTGCACACCGTGTTCGAACTGCTGCGCGCCCTGGGCGGCGGCGCCGCGCCGCGCGTGCATCTGTGTCGCCTGTCGAGTGCCGCCGGGGTCGAGCTGCTGCGGCGTGCCAAGGCCGAGGGGCTGAACGTCACGGCCGACGTCAGCATCCATTCGCTGCACCTGATCGACCACGACATCGGCTACTTCGACAGCCGCGCGCGCCTGAATCCGCCACTGCGGCAGCAGCGCGACCGCGATGCCCTGCAGACGGCGCTGGCCGACGGCACGCTTGATGCCCTGGTGTCGGACCATACGCCGGTCGAGCCGGACGCCAAGCACCTGCCGTTCGCCGAGGCCGAGCCGGGCGCGACGGCGCTCGAGCTGCTGCTGCCACTGGCGCTGAAATGGGGCGAGCAGCGCGGCGGGCCCGGCCTGGCGCGCGCGCTCGAAGTCGTGACCCAGGGACCAGCGCGCGTGCTGGGGGCCGCGCTCGGCACGCTGCAGGCCAGTTCGGGTCGGCTGGTCGAGGGGGGCGTGGCCGACCTGTGCGTGTACGACCCCCGGGATTTCTGGCAGGTCGAGCCGTCGGCGCTGCGCAGCCAGGGCAAGCACACGCCGTTCGAGGGCCACGAGATGCCGGGCCGCGTGCGCTGGACCCTGGTCGGAGGCCATCTGGCGCACGCCACCGACGCCGTGCCGGCTTGAACCTGAATCCGATGGCTGGGTGCGCTCGGCAGCGCCATCCTCGGCGTGCCAAGCCCGACGCGAGGAGGCCGCGCGCGGGTGTGCCGCGCGACGCGCGCCCGGCGTCAGGCCGCCGCGCGCGGGGCCTGTGATTCGGGCGCGAACACCACCACGTGGTCGACGTCGGGCTGGATGCCGATCCACTCGCCGATGCGGTGGTTGTGGTGGCTCGGCACGTGGGCCATCACCGTCTCGCCGCTGGCCAGGCGTAGCGTGTACAGGAATTCCGAGCCGCGAAACGCCTTGCGGATGATCTGCGCCTTCACCGGCGACTGGTCGTCGTGCACGATGTCGTCGGCGCGCAGCAGCAGGTCGCAGCGCCCGCCCGGATAGGCGCTGGGCAGCGGGCACTCCGCGGTGTCCTTCAGGCGCCCGAGCGGGGTGTCGACATGGGGGCCGCCGGCGTCCAGCACGATGTGCGCCGGCACGAGCACGCCGTGGCCGATGAAGTCGGCAACGAAGCGCGTGGCCGGTCGGTGGTAGAGCGTGTAGGCGTCGTCCCACTGGTGCAGGTGGCCCTCGTCCATGACGCCGATGCGGTCGCCGATGGCAAAGGCCTCGAACTGGTCGTGCGTCACGAACAGCACCGTGGCGCCAGCCGCCTTCAGGATGGCGCGCAGCTCATGGGCCAGGCGCTCGCGCAGGTCCGCGTCCAGATTGGAAAACGGCTCGTCCAGCAGCAGCAGGCGCGGGCGCGGCGCCATCGCGCGCGCCAGCGCCACGCGCTGCTGCTGGCCACCCGAGAGCTCGTGCGGGAAGCGGCGCTCGCTGCCCGGCAGGTCGACCAGGGCCAGCACTTCGGCAACGCGCTTGGCGCGCTCGGGCGGCGGCAGGTGGCGCAGGCCGAAACCGACATTGCGCCCCACGTCGAGGTGCGGGAACAGGGCGTAGTCCTGGAACACCATGCCAATGCGGCGCTGCTCGGGCGGCACGTGCAGGTGTGCGCCGCTGACGGTCTCGCCGGCCAGCGCGATGCTGCCGCCGCACACGCGCTCGAGCCCGGCGACGGCACGCAGCAGCGTGGTCTTGCCGCAGCCCGAGGGGCCGATCAGCACGCCGATCTCGCCGGCCTGCAGGATGAGCGAGGCTGCCCGCACCGCCGGGCGCGACTGGCCCGGGTAGCACACGTCCACCTGGTCGATGCGTAGGAACATGGCGGGGATTGTAGATGCGTACAATTCTCATTTGCACTGGTGCGTGCACCAGCCACTCCACCGACCCCGGTTCTGCGCGCGCGCGGCCGGTCTCGCCCGCCTCGCATCCATCTTGCGCTCGCTGCCTTCCCTGATCCTTGCCGCCGTCGCGCTGGCGCTGGCGCTGCCGGTGCTGGCGCTGGTCAGTTCCTGGGGTCAGTGGAACGCCGTCTCGGCGCAGATCCTGCAGGAGATGGCCGGCACCGTGCTGCCGACCTATTTCGGCGTGACGGTCGAACTGGCGCTGCTGGTCGGCATCGGCGTGGTCGCGCTGGGCGTGCCGGCGGCGGTGCTGGTGACGGTGTTCGACTTTCGCGGCCGGCGCAGCTTCGAATGGCTGCTGTTGCTGCCGCTGGCCATGCCGGCCTACGTCACGGCCTACGCCTACACCGACTTCCTGCAGTTCTCCGGGCCGCTGCAGAGCTGGCTGCGCGCCAGCTTCGGCCTGCAGGGCCGGCTGCTGCCCGAGGTGCGCAGCCTGGGCGGCGCGGCCTGGGTGTTCTCGTTCTCGCTCTATCCCTATGTCTACCTGCTGACGCGCACCGCGCTGGCCGAGCGCGCGCCGCACCTGATGGAGGCAGCGCGCCTGCTCGGTGCCAGCCTGCCGCGGCGCCTGCGCGAGGTGGCGCTGCCGATGGCGCGTCCGGCGGTGGCGGCAGGCGTGGCGCTGGCGCTGATGGAGGTGCTGGCCGACTACGGGGTGTCGGCCTACTTCGGCCTGCAGACCTTCACGCTCGGCATCTACAAGGCCTGGCTCTCGATGGACAACCGCACGGCGGCGGCGCAACTGGCCACCGTGCTGCTGGCGCTGGCGGCGCTGCTGCTGTGGCTGGAGCAGCGCGCCCAGCAGCGCCTGCGCTTTGCCAGCTCGGGCGCGCAGCACAGCAGCTCGACCGAGGCGCGGCCGGTGCGGTTGCGCGGCTGGCGCGGCGCGCTGGCCTGGCTGCTGTGCCTGCTGCCGGTGCTGATGGGCTTCGCGCTGCCGGTGCTGTTCATGCTGCGGCCGCTGTCGGCCGACTGGTCGGTGCTGCCCTGGGACCGCTTCCTCGGCTGGGCCTGGAACAGCGTGCGCCTGGGTGCCATGACGGCGGTCCTGGCGGTGCTGGCCGCCTGGTTCCTGGCCTTCAGCCTGCGTCACGGGCCGACCGCGCTGCGCCGCGGGGCGGTGCAGGTGGTCTCGCTCGGCTACGCCATCCCGGGTGCCGTGGTGGTGGTGGGGGTGCTGCTGCCGGTGGGCTGGCTGCAGCAGCGCTGGCCCGAGTCGGGCGCCGGCGGCTGGGTCACGGCCACCGTGCTGGGCCTGCTGTGGGCCTACCTGGTGCGCTTCGTCTCGGTCGCGCTGCAGTCGATGCAGGCCGGCTACGCGCGCCTGCCGCGCAGCCTGGACGAGTCGGCCAGCCTGCTCGGAGCGCGCGGGCTGGAGCTGGCCGCGCGCGTGCACTGGCCGCTGCTGCGGCGCGCCGGTTTCGCCGCCGGCCTGCTGGTATTCGTCGACGTCATGAAGGAGCTGCCGGCCACCGTCGTGCTGCGCCCGTTCAACACCGACACGCTGGCGGTGGTGGCGGATCAACTGGCGCGCGACGAACGCCTGGGCGAGGCCGCGCTGCCCTCGCTCGCGCTGGTGCTGGTGGGCCTGGTGCCGGTGATCCTGCTCAGTCGCACGCTGCGCGCCCATCGCCACGAGGATGCCGAGCACGTATAGTTCAGGTGGGTTCGTGTCGTCTCGCACCATGGATCAAGCCAAGCAACCCCTTGTCGCCGAAGCGGAGCACAAGACCGACGAAGTCTTCGAATCGGCGGCCGAGGTGTTTCGCCTGATGTCGGCGCCGATGCGGCTGAAGATCATCAGCGCGCTGTGCCATGGCGAGAAGAACGTGGGCGAGCTGCTGGCGCACATCCCCACCACCCAGCCCAACATGAGCCAACACCTGGGCGCGCTCTACAAGGCGGGCGTGGTCGGCAAGCGGCGCGACGGCGTGCAGATCTACTACCGCATCACGAACGACCGCGTGGTCGCGTTGTGCCGCGCCGTCTGCACCCAGATCGCCTCCGAGAGCAACCTCTACTGAGCCCGGGGGCAGGGCCCCCCTTGGTCCGCGCGGCGCGCCGGGATGGCTGCGGCGCACGGCGATCCGGCGGATCGATCGCTGGGCCTGGCACCCACGCGGACTGCGGCGGATGCACCCGGGTCTGGGGTAATCCCCCAGTGTCAGACCCGAAACCCGCGCTATATCATCGAGCGACGATATAAATCGCCACGAATTTCCGTCAGCCTTCGTTGTATTCATCGGGGAGGATCCACGCAATGAAACGGACTTTGCTTGTCGGCCTGGCGGCCGGCCTGATGACGGTGCTCGGCACGGCCCATGCCCAGACCGATGTGCTGCAGGTGCGCAGCTGGGCCGCGGCCTGCGCCAACTGCCACGGCACGAACGGACATGCGCAGCCGGGCAACGAGCCGCTGGCGGGCGTGGCCAAGGACGAGCTGCTGAAGAAGCTGAAGGACTTCAAGAGCGGCGCCAAGCCGGCCACGGTGATGCACCAGCTCGCCAAGGGCTACAGCGACGAGCAACTGGACGCGATCGCCGGCTGGTTCGCGGCGCAGAAGAAGTGAGGGAGGCAGCCATGATCGATCGTCGTCAATTCATTCGTGCAGGTTCGGCCGCCACCGCGGTGTCCACGCTCGGCCTCGCGGCCGGCTGCGCTTCCACCGGCTCGGGCGCCGGCGGCAAGGTGGTGGTCGTCGGCGGCGGCTACGGTGGCGCCACGGCCGCGAAGTACATCCGCATGTGGTCGGAAGGCCGGGTCGAGGTCACCCTGGTCGAGCCGGGCGAGGTGTTCATCTCCTGCCCGATCTCCAACCTGGTGTTGGGCGGCAGCAAGCAGATCGCCGACATCACCACGCCCTACGACAACCTCGCCAAGCGCCACGGCGTGAAGATCGTGCGCGATCGCGTCACCGCCATCGACGCCGACAAGCGCCAGGTGCGCCTGGCCGGCGGGGCCACCCTCGGCTACGACCGGCTGGTGCTGTCGCCCGGCGTCGACTTCATGTGGGATGCCCTGCCCGGCATGACCAGGCCAGGCGCCCAGGACCAGGTGTTGCACGCCTGGAAGGCCGGGCCGCAGACCGTCGCGCTGCGCAAGCAGCTCGAGGCCATGCCCGATGGTGGTGTCTATGCACTGGCCATCCCGCTGTCGCCCTACCGCTGCCCGCCCGGGCCCTATGAGCGCGCCTGCCAGGTGGCGTGGTACTTCAAGCAGGCCAAGCCCAAATCCAAGGTGCTGATCCTCGACGCCAACGACGACGTCACGTCCAAGGGCCCGTTGTTCAAGAAGGCCTGGGCCGAGCGCTACAAGGGCATCATCGAATACCGCGGCGGCCACAAGCTGATCGATGTCGATGTGGCCACCAAGACGCTGAAGTTCGACTTCAACGACGACGTCAAGGCCCAGGTGCTGAACGTCGTGCCGCCGATGCGCGCCGGCGACGTCGCGCACAACGCGGGCCTGACCACGGCCAACAAGCGCTGGTGCGAGGTCGACTGGCTGACCATGGAGTCGGTGGCGGCGAAGAACATCCACATCCTCGGCGATGCGCTGCAGATCGCGCCGGCCATGCCCAAGTCCGGCCACATGGCCAACCAGCATGGCAAGGTGGCGGCGGCCGCCATCGTGGCCCTGCTTTCGGGTCGCGACGTCAACCGCCTGCCGATCTACAACAACACCTGCTACAGCTTCGTCAGCGACACGGACGTTATCCACGTCGCCAGCGTGCACCGCTACGAGGCCGACCAGAAGACCATGGTGCCGGTCAAGGGCTCGGGCGGCGTGTCGGTGGCGGCCAGCGAGCTGGAGGGCCGCTACGCCATGGCCTGGGCACGCAACATCTGGGCCGACACCCTGGCATGAGGCGGGCCCTGCTGGCCGCCGCCGCGCTGGCCCTGGCCGGCGCGGCTTGGGCGCAGGACGGCAGCGACACCACCGCCCGCGCCCAGAAGATCATCGGCGGCTCCTGCTTCCTGTGCCACGGCGCCGAGGGCGAATCGGCCAGCGAGGTGTTCCCGCGGCTGGCGGGCCAGAACGCCGAGTACATCGCCAAGCAGCTCGAGAACTTCAAGAACGGCACGCGCAAGAGCACGGCCATGGCCAGCATGGTGGCCGAACTGTCGCCCGAGGACATGGTGGCGCTCGGCCGCTTCTACGCCAGCCGCCCGCCGCACCAGGAGGTGGCCAGTGACGCGGCGCTGGCGGGGGTGGGCAAGTACCTCTACCAGGCCGGCAACAAGTGGAGCGGGGTGCCCGCCTGCGCGAGCTGCCACGGCCTCACCGGCGCCGGCAGCGCGACCCTGCCGCGCCTGGCCGGCCAGCACGCAGCCTACCTGGAAAACCAGCTCAAGCAGTTCCATCAGCGCGCGCGCAACAACGACAACGCCGTGATGCACACCGTGGCCGAGAAGATGACGGCGCTGGAGATGGCAGCCGTGGCCGAATACCTGAGCGGCCAGTAGCCCCGGCCCGCGACCCTGGTCGCCACAGGGCCGGCCATGGGCGGGCAGTCGCGGCCGAGGAGCAGCGAGCGCCTTGGGCGACTCGGGAGGGTGCTGTCGCTCATGGCGCGAGCGGTACGACCACCGGTGCCTGCTGCGTCGCGGGCTGGCTGGTCTGCACGGGTTCGGCCAGCAGCCGGTTCATCAGCCCGCCGCCCAGCCACATGCCGGCCAGCGCGAGCCAGGCGGTGAGGGCGAAGATGGCGCCACCCGTCATGCCGGCACCCACGGCGCAGCCGCCGGCCAGCATGCTGCCGAAACCCATGCCCATGGCGCCGACGATGTAACGCGCCATGCTGGTGCCGTCCTTGAAGCCCTCGACCTTGAATTCGCGCCCGATCCAGGCGCCCAGCGCCGAGCCGATGAAGACGCCGGGCAGCATGCCGGCGTCGAAGCCGAACGGACGCGACGGCGTCGCCAGCACGCGCATCAACCATTCCGCCGAGGGGCCGCTGAAGGTCAGGCCCTGGATCGCCACCGGGTCGAAGCTGGCGCGCGCGATCGCGTGGCTGAAGCCCCAGGCTGCTGCCACCGCCAGGCCGGTGCCGATGCCGCCGATCCACATCCAGGGTCGGTTGCCGCTGCGCAGCGAGAAGATCACCGCCACCGCGAGCCACACCAGTCCCAGCACCAGGCCATCCAGCGGACCCGCGCCCAGGCGTTCCAGCAGGTGGCGGGCAGCGCCGCCGTCCACGGTCCACCAGCCTGCGATCTGTTCGCGCAGCGGCGCCAGGCTGCCGCCCAGCGCGGCCTGCGCGGTGACGGCAAACACCAGGCCCGAGAGCAGGGCGCGCAGATTGCCGCCCGCCGACAGGACCAGCAGCCGGCTGGCGCAACCGCGCGTCATGATCATGCCGGCACCGAACACGAGGCCCCCCACCAGCGCGCCCGACAGGCTGCCGCGCGTGGCCAGCTGGCGCGCTTCGCTGACGTCGAGCCAGCCCGCCAGGATCAGCGCCTGCACGCCGATCACGGCGCTGGCAAACGCCAGCAGCCACACCGACAGCTTCTCGGCGAACTGGCCACGCCAGAACTCGATCACCGCTGCCCGCAGGCAGAAGCGCGAGCGCTGCGCGAAGAAGCCGAACAGCGCCCCGATCAGCGCGCCACCCAGGGCCAGCACCGTGCCCGTGCCATGCTGGTCCAGCAGGCTTGTCAAGTCGGGGTGCATTCCAGATAATTACTTTAGTCGTGACTTATAAATATAGGATGGGACATGGCGGTGCAATTTGATCGACGTCAACTATTGCGTGGCTGCGCGGGCCTGCTGGCCTGCGCCGGCGGCGCCGGACGCTGGGCGGCCTATGCCGAGGCGGCCGAGCCCGCGGCGCTCCCCCCCATGCAGGCGCGCGAAGCCGCGCCCGGCTGCTGGTACGTCGAGGGCCTGTCGGCGCTGGGCTCGCCCGCCAACCAGAACTTCATCTCCAACGCCGGCTTCGTCGTCACCTCGGCCGGCGTGGTGGTGATCGACACCCTCGGTTCGCCGGCCCTGGCCGAACGCCTGCTCGGCGAGATCCGCAAGGTGACCGAGCAGAAGGTCACGCATGTCATCCTGACCCACTACCACGCCGACCACATCTACGGCCTGCAGGTGTTCGCCGACCTGGGCGCGCACATCATCGCGCACCAGGCCGGGCGCGAATACCTCAACTCCGACACCGCGCGCCTGCGCCTGCAGGCCTCGCGCCAGGAGCTGGCGCCCTGGATCGACGCGCGCACGCGCCTGGTGCCCGCCACCGAATGGATCGACGGCCGGCGCGAGCTCAGGGTGGGCGACACGCAACTGGTGATCCAGCCGGTGGGCCCCGCGCACACGCCGGACGACCTGGTGATCTACCTGCCGCAGCGCAAGCTCCTGTACGCCGGCGACCTGGTGTTTCGCAGCCGCATCCCCTTCGTTGGCGAGGCCGACAGCCGCAACTGGATCCAGTCGCTGGAGAAGCTGCTGACCTTCGACGCCCAGGTCGTCGTGCCCGGCCACGGCCCGGTCTCGACCGAGGCGCGCAAGGACATGCAGCTCACGCGCGACTACCTGGTCTACCTGCGCAAGACGATGGGCGAGGCGGCGCGCGACATGACGCCGTTCGACGAGGCGTACGCAGCCACCGACTGGAGCCAGTTCGAGCACCTCCCGCTGTTTGGCGCGGCCAACCGCATGAACGCCTACAACACCTACCTGCTGATGGAGCACGAGCAGTGAGGGACCGTGCCATCGGCCGCCGACAACTGCTCGCCGTGCTGGGCGCGCTGGGCGCGCTCGGCCGGAGCGCGCCGGCTGCGGCGGCGGCCAGGGAACTGCCGCTGTCGCGCTCGCTGCGCGCCGAGCTGGCGCCCGCGCTGGCGGCGCGCCAGCCGCTGGTGGTGATGGTCAGCCTGCACGGCTGCCCCTGGTGCAAGCTGGTGCGCGAGCACTACCTCGCGCCCATGCACGCGCAGGAGGGCCTGCCCGTGGTGCAGATCGACATGGGCAGCCGCCAGGCCACCGAAACCGCGGGCGGCGCACCCACCACGCACGAGGCCCTGATCAAGGCCTGGGGCGTGACCATGGCGCCGACCCTGCTGTTCCTCGGGCGCGGCGGGCAGGAGGTCGCCGAGCGCCTGGAGGGCGGCTCGCCCGATTTCTATTCCGCCTATCTGGACGACCGACTGGAGCGCGCGCGCCGCGCGCTGGCTGGCTGAACCTCCGACGCGCGGCCTGTGCCGGCAACCGGCTTCAGTCCTGTTGCGGCGGCAGGTCCTGGTGCGTGGTGATGGCCAGTCGGTTCCAGCTGTTGATGGCGCAGATGGCCATCAGCAGCTCGACGGTCTCCTGCGGGCTGAACTCGGCCGCGACCCGGGCCCACACGGCGTCCGACACGCCGCCCTGGCTGATCAGCGTGACCTGCTCGGTCAGGGCGATGGCGGCCCGTTCGCGCGCCGAGTACAGGCCGGGCGCTTCCTGCCAGCCGGCCAGCACGTCGAGCTGGCGCTGCGGCACGCCCGCGGCACGCGCCTCGCGACCGTGCATGTCGAGGCAGAAGGCGCAGCCGTTGATCTGTGACGCGCGCAGCTTGACCAGTGCCAGCAGGGCCTCGCCGAGGCTGCCCGCATGGATGTATTTTTCCAGCGCCAGCATCGGCGCGTAGGCCTTGGGGTCGGTCGCATGCACGTTCATGCGCTGGGTGAAGGGAATGTCCGTCACGGTGTGGTCCTTTCTCTGCGCCTCGATTGTCACGCCGGCCGAACCCGGCGTCAGCTTGCGCGCGGGAGTCCATGACGGCCGTGGAAGCATGGCGGCGCACGCCGGCACGCCGGCACGCCGGGCCGTCCTGGCCCATGCCCCGGACTTCCGGTGACGCCGACCAGGTCCCACGGCATGATGCGCGCCCTGCAGGGGCAAGGCGCGGCAATGGCTGGGGGTCATGGGCCTTGGCAGCGAAGCAGGCCGCCCCAGGCTGGGATGCGCGGCGCGCGAGGGACGGGTCCAGCGTTGTCCTGGGTTCAACCGCGTCCATGTGCCGGACAGGCGCATCCAGCGGCCGGATTCAGGCCGATCCGATATCATGGGCAAGCTGTCGCCGCATGCGCGGCCCGGCACCGACGATGGAGGACTCCTGCATGAAGCGCGCCATCACCGCACTGGCACTGGCACTGGTGACCGCGGCGGCCTGGGCCGATGGTCCCGCCGCGTTCCGGGACGCGGACCTGGCGCTCGGCGAGCGCCTGATCGCGGAACACCGGTGCAACCAGTGCCATGCCCTCAAGTGGGCCGACGACGGCAAGGCGATCTACCGCCCGCAAGGCCGCATCAACACGCCGGCGGCGCTGCTCGCCATGGTCGAACGCTGCAGCAGCGAGCTGAGCCTGACGCTGTTTCCCGAGGAAATCGAGGCCGTCGCCGCGGTGCTCAACCGCGACCACTACCACTTCGCGCGTTAGGGAGCCTGTGCATGACCTCCCGCGCCGCGGGCATCCGCAGTCTCGGGCGGTCTGCCGCGTTGCGAATCCTCGCCATGGCTGCGGCTATCGCTGCGGTTCGCGCCTTGCATCCGATCTCGATCCGCGGCGCCTGCCTGCCGCGAGAAGTCATGCAGAGGTTCCCTGGCGCCTGAGCCGGACACTCGGGTAAAACCCCATGTGCGGCGCTGTCTTGCGCCTATAACATTAGTTCTTGCGCATATATTGATTTCACGCCATGGATCCTGAAACCATTTCGCTGCCTGCGGGCCTGACGGCCCGTGGCCGCCTGCGCAAGGCGCCCGAGCACTTCGTCGATCCGGTCGGCGTGCAGGCCGTGTTCGCCGAGGGCCAGCGCGGTCGGCGCGACTTCATCCGCAGCGCCTTCGCGGCGGCCCTGGCCGGCACCGCGGCCACGCAGGCGGGTGCGCAGGCCAACCCGGTGCCGGCGGACGGCGGCGACCCCAACATCCTGAATCTGCCGACGCACTCCACCAGCCTCGGCCAGGCGGTGGTCACGGACGGCTACGGCCGTCCTTCGCGCTGGGAGGCCAATGTGCAGCGGCGCCAGAGCCCGGGCCTGACGCAGACCACCCAGGCTTCGGTGTCGTTCGCGCCGCTGCAGTCGCTGTTCGGCATCGTCACGCCGAGCGGCCTGCACTTCGAGCGCCATCACCAGGGCTGGTGGGACATCGATCCGTCCAAGCATCGTTTCATGATCAACGGCCTGGTGAAGACGCCGATGGTCTTCACCATGGACGAGCTGATGCGCCTGCCCAGCGTGTCCCGCTTTTACTTCATCGAGTGCGGCGCCAACACCGGCATGGAATGGGGCAACGTCGCCGTGCCGACGGTGCAGTACACGCATGGCATGCTGTCCTGCAGCGAGTTCACGGGCGTGCCGCTGATCACCCTGCTGGAGCTGGCCGGCGCCGACCTGAAAAAGGGCAAATTCGTGCTGGCCGAGGGCGCCGACGGTTCGTCGATGACGCGCACCATCCCGATCGAACTCGTCACCAGCGGCCAGGTGCTGGTGGCCTACGGCCAGAACGGCGAGATGCTGCGGCCCGAGAACGGCTACCCGCTGCGCCTGGTGGTGCCGGGCGTGCAGGGCGTGAGCTGGGTGAAATACCTGCGCCGCGTCGAAGTGGGCGACCAGCCCTGGGCGACGAAGGACGAGGCCATCCACTACGTCGACCTGATGCCCGACGGCACGCACCGCCAGTACACCAGCATCCAGGAGTGCAAGAGCGTCATCACCACGCCCTCGGGCGGCCAGGTGCTGCTGGACCAGGGCTTCTACAACCTGAGCGGCATCGCCTGGTCCGGGCGCGGCAAGATCAAGCGCGTCGACGTCTCGGTCGACGGCGGGCGCAACTGGCGCACGGCGCGGCTCGAGACGCCGGTGCTCGACCGCTGCCTCACGCGTTTCAACCTCGACTGGACCTGGGACGGCAAGCCCGCCATCGTGCAGAGCCGCGCCATGGACGAGACCGGCTACGTGCAGCCCAACTACCGGCAGTTGCGCGAGGTGCGCGGGTCGCGCTCGATCTACCACAACAACGCGATCCAGTCCTGGCTGGTGCAGGAAAACGGCGAGGTGAAGAATGTCCAGCTCTCGTAAGTGGCTGGCCATGCTGCTGGCGGCGGCCATCACGCTGCCGGCACTGGCCCAGCAGCGCTTTGCGGGCGTCGGCCGCGCCGCCACCCCGGCCGAGGTCAAGGCCTGGGACATCGACGTGCGCCCCGACTTCCAGGGCCTGCCGGCCGGCTCGGGCAGCGTCGACCAGGGCCAGGACGTGTGGGAGTCGCGCTGCGCGAGCTGCCACGGCTTCTTCGGCGAATCCAACTCGGTGTTCTTTCCGCTCATCGGCGGCACCGGCAAGGACGACGTCAAGAGCGGGCGCGTCGCCAACCTGAGCCGGCTGGACTATCCGCAGCGCACCACGCTGATGAAGGTGCCCACGGTCTCGACGCTGTGGGACTACATCAACCGCGCCATGCCCTGGGACAAGCCGAAGTCGCTCCAGCCCGACGAGGTCTATGCCGTCACGGCCTTCCTGCTGCATCTGGCCGACGTGCTGCCGGCCGACTTCACGCTGAGCAACCGGAACATCGCCGAGGTGCAGCAACGGATGCCCAACCGCAACGGCATGACGACGAAGCACGCCATGTGGCCCGGCCCCGAACTGGGCGGGACCCCGGGCAAGCCGGACGTGCAGGCCACGGCCTGCATGAAGGACTGCACGCCCGAGCTGAAGGTCTCCTCCGTGCTGCCGGCGCATGCCCGCGACGCGCACGGCAACCTGCGCGAGCAGAACCGCACCGTCGGGCCGCA
Organism: Ottowia sp.; assembly: GCF_035325765.1. Lineage (GTDB taxonomy): Bacteria > Pseudomonadota > Gammaproteobacteria > Burkholderiales > Burkholderiaceae_C > Ottowia. The sequence continues at coordinate 29,583 of NZ_DAOKZG010000001.1, read as the reverse complement.
GCGCGGCTCCGATACCACGCGCGAGGAAGGCCTGCTGGGCGATGCCGCCGGCCCGGTCGCCGTGCCCGACGCCGACAAGGTCGCGGGCGCCGTGCCACCTGCCGTGGCGCTGACGCAGCAGCACGGGTGCACGGCCTGCCACGCGCAGGCCAGCAAGCTGGTCGGACCGAGCTTCGTCGACATCGGCAAGAAGCACGGCGGCAAGGCCGATTACATTGCCGGCAAGATCAAGGCCGGTGGTTCCGGCGTCTGGGGCGAAACCCCGATGCCGCCGCAGGACCTGCCGGCCGCCGACGTGCAGGTCATGGCCGAGTGGCTGGCGGCTGGCGCCGCCGCCAAATGAGCTCATTTCAAAACAATCTGACGCGCATCAAGAAACCTGCCATCCATCGATTAACATGAAACCAGTTCCGATCCATCCCGAAGGAGAAACGCCCATGCAGACACGCAGGCAAACCCTCAAGCAAAGCGCCGTCGTGGCGGGCCTGCTGGCCGGCAGCGGCCTGTTCCCGCAGTTCGCCCTCGCCTTCAACAAGGAGGCCTTCAATGCCAAGAGCCTGGACGGCGCGCTCAAGGCCCTGGGTGCCGGCGGTGCTCCGACCGAGAGCGGGGACGTCACGCTGACGGCGCCCGACATCGCCGAGAACGGCGCCGTGGTGCCGCTGGCGCTGAGCACGACGCTGCCGAACGTCAAGCAGATGGTGCTGCTGGTCGAGAAGAACCCGAACGCGCTGGTGGCGGTGTTCAACGTGAGCGACGCGGTCGAGCCGAGCTTTGCCACGCGCAGCAAGATGGGCCAGTCGTCGGACGTCTATGCCGTGGCCATCACGGCCGATGGCAAGGCGCATTACGCCAAGAAGGAAGTGAAGGTCACCCTGGGTGGCTGTGGTGGCTAGAAAGACACTCCCCCTGTGTCGCTGCGCTCCTTCCCCCTGAGGGGGACAACGCCGATGCCCGGTACAAGCCCGGGCATGGCGTTCGCTGGCATGGCCTGCTCCGCGGCCACTGGGCCCGGTGCGGATGGGGGTGTGGTGAGGTTCGTTGAATTGATTTGAACTGAATTCAGGAGAAAAGACATGGGTGATCCAATGCGTATCCGCGCGCAGGCCAAGGACGACAAGGCCACGGTGCGCGTGCTGATGAGTCACGAGATGGAGTCCGGCCAGCGCAAGGACGCGTCCGGGCAGATCGTGCCGGCCTGGCACATCCAGGACGTGAAGGCCTCGCTCAACGGCAAGGAGGTGTTCAGCTGCGAATGGGGGCCGGCGGTGTCCAAGAACCCGTTCCTGCAGTTCGTCGTCAAGGGCGCCAAGGCTGGCGACAAGATTTCCATCACCTGGACCGACAACAAGGGCGACACGCGCACCGACGAGGCGACGGTGTCCTGACGCCCGACCCGCATTCGGGCAGGCCCGGCGCGTTCCGGGCCTGCCCTGCCGCTTTCATGACGAGGAGACAAGCACGATGAAGATCAAGCACGGCGCGACCGCGCTGGCTGCCCTGGGACTGCTGGCCCTGGCCGGCGGCGCCCTGGCGCAGAAGACCAGCACCGAGGCGATCGACGAATACCGCGAGATGCTGCAGGACGGCAACCCGGCCGACCTGTTCTCGATGAAGGGCGAGGAGCTCTGGACGAAGAAGCGCGGCCCGAAGAACGCCTCGCTCGAGCAGTGCGACCTCGGCAAGGGCCCGGGCGTCGTCAAGGGCGCCTTCGTCGAGCTGCCGCGCTACTTTGCCGACACCGGCAAGGTGCAGGACCTGGAGTCACGGCTGGTCACCTGCATGAGCACGCTGCAGGGCATCGACCCGAAGGAGGTCATCGACGCCAGCTGGGGCAAGGGCGAGCGCGCCAACACCTCTGCGCTGGCAACCTGGATCGCCGAGGAATCCAAGGGCATGACCTTCAACCTGCCGCAGTCGCATGCCGAGGAACGCATGATGTACGAGGTTGGCAAGCGCCTGTTCTTCCAGCGCGGCGGCTCGCATGACTTCGCCTGCGCCTCCTGCCACGGCGAGGACGGCAAGCGCATTCGCCTGCAGGACCTGCCGCGCCTGACCGGCAACCCGGGCGACGGCGTCGGCTTTGCCGCCTGGCCCGCGTATCGCGTCTCCAACGGCCAGATGTGGTCCATGCAGCACCGCCTGAACGACTGCTATCGCCAGCAGCGCTTCCCCGAGCCCGACTTCATCAGCGACGCCACGGTGGCGCTGGGGGTCTACATGGGCGTGAACGCCAAGGGAGCCCGTTCCGTGGCACCCGCCATCAAGCGCTGAGAAGGAGGCACAAGCATGAAACATCTCAAGCTCACGACCGTGTCGGCGCTGCTGCTGGGCGCCGGTGCCCTGGTGGTTGGCTGCGCCGTCGTTGCCCCCGGGCCGACGTCGGCCGAGGCCGATGCGCGCGCCGCCGAAGTGGTCAAGACCGGCTTTCATGACAAGGGCATCGTCAAGGTCGACGAAGCCCTGGCCCACGACGACACCCTGGCCGCCTGCGACGCTGCCGACGTGGCCGGCCAGCCGCTCGACCCCGAGCTGGCTAAGCGCCTGGAAGCGGCCAACATGAAGACCATCCAGTGGCCCAGCGACGGCAAGTTCATCGGCAACTGGAAGGAGGGCGAGAAGATCGCCCAGAGCGGCCGCGGCATGACCTGGACCGACAAGGCTGGCGCCGCCAACGGCGGCAACTGCTACAACTGCCACCAGATCAGCAAGGAGGAGATCTCCTTCGGCACCATCGGTCCGAGCCTCTACCAGTACGGCAAGCTGCGCGGCGTGACGGACCCGAACAGCCCGCAGGCGCAGGAGGTCGTCAAGTACACCTGGGGCAAGATCTGGAACAGCAAGGCCTACAACGCCTGCTCCAACATGCCGCGCGCCGGTGCCAAGGGCATCCTGACGCAGGACCAGATCCGCCACATCGTGGCGCTGCTGCTGGACCCGCGGTCGCCGGTCAATCGCTGAGCTGCCGCACACCAGAGACACGGCCCGGTTCTGCCGGGCCTTTTTTTCAAGTCATATATGAGCGGAGACTGATCCATGAACCTGAGCAAGCGCGAGTTCCTCCAGGTGCTGGGCGCCGCCAGCGCCGCCGGCATGGGCCTGGGGCGTTTTGCCAACGCCAGTGCCCAGACCGCGGCCGAGGGCCTGTACGAGATCCCGAAGTTCGGCAACGTCTCGTTCCTGCACTTCACCGACTGCCATGCGCAGCTCAGGCCGATCCACTTCCGCGAGCCCAGCGTCAACCTGGGCTACGGCGACATGAAGGGGCGCCTGCCGCACCTGGTGGGCGAGCAGCTGCTGAAGGCCGTCGGCGTGACGGCCGGCACGCCGGGCGCGCACGCGCTGACCTACCTCGACTTCGCCCAGGCCGCCGAGCGCTACGGCAAGGTGGGCGGCTTTGCGCATCTGGCGACCCTGGTCAAGCGCCTGCGCGCGAGTCGCCCCGGCGCGCTGCTGGTCGACGGCGGCGACACCTGGCAGGGCAGCGGCACCGCGCTGTGGACCAAGGGCCAGGACATGGTCGATGCCTGCAAGCTGCTGGGCGTTCAAGTGATGACCGGGCACTTCGAGTTCACGCTCGGCATGGACCGCGTGCAGGAGATCGTCAAGAAGGACTTCGCCGGCCACGTCGACTTCGTGGCGCAGAACATCAAGACCACCGACTTCGGCGATCCGGTTTTCGAGCACTACACGATGAAGACCATCAACGGCGTGCCCTGCGCCATCATCGGCCAGGCCTTCCCCTACACGCCCATCGCCAACCCGCGCTACATGGTCGAGGAGTGGGAGTTCGGCATCCAGGACGAGCACATGCAGGAGGTGGTCGACGCGGCGCGCGGCAAGGGCGCCCAGGTCGTCATCGTGCTCAGCCACAACGGCATGGACGTGGACCTGAAGATGGCCAGCCGCGTGCGCGGCATCGACGCCATCCTGGGCGGCCACACCCATGACGGCATGCCCGTGCCCAGCATCGTCAGGAACGGTGGCGGCCAGACTCTCGTCACCAATGCCGGCAGCAACGGCAAGTTCCTGGCCGTGCTCGACCTCGACGTCAAGGACGGCAAGGTGCGCGACTTCCGCTACAAGCTGCTGCCCGTGTTCGCCAACATGCTGCCGGCCGACCCCGACATGGACGCGCTCATCACGAAGGTCCGCGCGCCCTACGAGGCCAGGCTGGCCGAGCAGCTCGCCATCACCGAGGGCCTGCTGTACCGGCGCGGCAACTTCAACGGCACCGGCGACCAGCTCATCGTCGACGCGCTGATGGAAGTGCAGGGCGCCGACCTGGCCTTCTCGCCCGGCTTCCGCTGGGGCACCACGCTGCTGCCCGGCCAGCCCATCACGCGCGAGTGGGTCATGGACATGACCGCCACCACCTACAGCTACGCCACGCTCACCGAGATGAAGGGCGAGATGATCAAGACCGTGATGGAGGACGTGGCCGACAACCTGTTCAACCCCGACCCCTACTACCAGCAGGGCGGCGACATGGTGCGCGTCGGCGGCCTGAGCTACGCCTTCAACCCGCAGGAAAGCATCGGCAAGCGCGTCACCGACATGCGCCTCAAGGGCGAGCTCATCGACCCCGACAAGACCTACAAGGTGGCCGGCTGGGCGCCCGTCGGCCAGGAGGCCGCCCAGGCCGGCAACCCGATGGTGTGGGACCTGGTGGAGAAGTGGCTCAAGGCCACGGGCGGCAAGGTCGCGCCGCGCAAGGCCAACATGCCCAAGCTGGTGGGCGGGGCGTTGCCGAATCCGGGCTACGCGGATTGACGCCAGCGATCCGCCACGGCCGGGTAGCGGGAGGTCGATCGCGGCGCCTGCGTTGCGATTGACCGGGTGCGCCTGGCCGACCCTGGAGAGTGCCCGGGCCGGAAGCCTCCTCTGCAGTGTGTCAGGCAAGCCAACACGGAGGAGATCGGCATGAAACGCAGGACATTGCTGGCGGCACTGGGTGGACTGGCGGCCGCGGGCTGCGCCACGACGGACAGCCTGCAGCCGGGCACGGGTGGGTCGACCTTCGAGGTGCGTGGTCGCAGCTATGACGCCATCTGGCGCGCGGTGGTGCTGACGGCCAGCCGCAACCTGACGATCGTCGAGAACAGTCCGGAACAGGGCGTGCTGCGGGCCGAGAAGGGCGCGGGCCTGGCGACCTTGGGCGAGGTGGTGGGGGTGTTCGTGCGGCCGGCACAAAAGGGGGCGCGCGTGTATACGGTCGAGGTGCAGAGCCTGAAGCGCTCCCGGATCCAGCTCACGGGCCAGGACTGGACGACCACGATGATTTCTGGCATCAAGGCCGAGTTGGGCCTTTGAACCAGCCACAGACATCCCATGGTGGGCGATGCATTCGATCTGGAGCGTTTCGTCCAGGCGCAGGCCAGCACCTACGCACGCGCGCTGGCCGAGCTGCAGGAAGGGAGCAAGCGCTCGCACTGGATGTGGTTCATCTTCCCGCAGCTGCGCGGCCTGGGCTCGAGCGCCATGGCGCAGGCCTATGGCATTGCCGGCCTGGCCGAGGCGCGGGCCTACGTGGCGCACCCCGTGCTGGGCCCGCGGCTGCTGGAGTGCGTGCGGGCCTTGCTCGGCCATGCCGGGCGGTCGGCCGAATCCATCCTGGGTGGCATCGATGCGCTCAAGCTGTGTTCGTGCCTGACGCTGTTCGCCCGCGCGGCGCCCGAGGTGCCGGAGTTCGTGCGGGCGCTCGAGGCCTTTTGTGGCGGCGTGCCGGATCCGCTCACGCTGCGGATGCTGGGGGGCGACGGCGCGGCTTGACAGCGCGTTGCGGCAAGCGGATGCCGAGCGCTCCATGGGAGGTCCGTGGCTTGCCGCGAACCGCCGGGCAGGGCGTCCGACGGGGGGGCCTGCTGGCAGACAGCCCGGATCGCGTGCTCGGGGCGCTCGAGCGTTCCGCAGTGCTGGTGTCGCCGTGCAAGATCAGGGCAACGCTGAACCCGCTCCTCGCGCGCTGCGCATCGCTGCCTGGGTGCAAGTGTTCGCGAGTCCCGGGCATTGTTGCGCGTTGCCCCAGAGCCCACGAAGCCACGGACGCGCTGCACCTGACGCCGCTGCTGCCGGTAGACTGGCTGCCGGAGCGCGTCCCGCGCTGCAGCGACTGTCCGATGACATCCATGAAGCACCCTTTTGCCGACCTGATCAAGCTGGAAACGGGCGAGCAGCGCGCGGGCTACAGCACGATGAGCCTGGAGCTGGCGCCCGAGCACATGAACCCGCACGGCGTGGTGCATGGCGCGGTGGTGTTCGCGCTGGCCGATACCGGCATGGGCCTGGCCCTGTATCCGACGCTGGAGACGGGGCAGACCTGCGCCACCATCGACATCTCGATCAGCTACTTCCGGCCCGTGCAGGGCGGACGCCTGGTGTGCACCACCGAGCTGGTGAACCGCGGCCGCACGGTGGCGCACCTGAGCTCGCGCGTGCGGGCGGGCGAACAGCTGGTGGCGCTGGCGACAGGCAATTACGCGATTCTCGCGGCACCGCCCCGTGCCGGCTGAAGCAGGGCCCTGAGCCGGCATGGACGCCGCCGCCTACGACGCCTGGTACGACACCCCGCGCGGGCGCTGGATCGGCACGCGCGAGACGGCACTGATCCTGCGCCACCTGCAACCCAGGCCGGGCGAATCGCTGCTGGACGTGGGCTGCGGGACCGGCTATTTCACGCGTGCGGTGTCCGCCGCGGTGTCGGGCGAAATCGTCGGCGCCGACATCAGTGCCGCGTGGCTCGCGCATGCCCGAGCGCGTGGCGGCGCGCGCATCCGCTATGACGAGGCCGACGCGCGCGCCCTGCCGTATGCCGACGCGCGTTTTGATCTGACGATGTCGATCACGGCCCTGTGCTTCGTCGATGACGAGCGCCTGGCGGTGCGCGAACTGCTGCGCGTGACGCGGCGGCGCTTCGTGCTGGGTTTGCTCAACCGCCACAGCCTGCTGTGGCACCAGAAGGGCCGTGACGGCGGCGTGGGGGCCTACCAGGGCGCGCGCTGGCACACGGTGGCCGAGGCGCGCCGCCTGTTCGATGGCCTGCCGGTGGCGAACCTGCGCGTGCGCAGCGCCATCCAGTTGCCGGACGGTGGATGGCTGCCGCGCTGCGTCGAGCGCCTCGTGCCCACGCGGTGCACCACCGGTGCCTTCCTCCTGGTGGCGGGGGACGTGGTGCGACCCGCCGCCGGGCGCGGCATCGGCGCAGCCTGAAGTGCCGCGGCACGCCGCGTCGGCGCGCGTGGCGCGCCTGCCGGCGCTTTTCGGCGCTGCAAGCGACCACCCCCGAGCGCGTGGCGAATCCCGCTTCGGCAGTGCGTCGGAGGTCCGGGTGTCCTGCCGTGGCGCCCGACACCAACCCCATCGGCGTCAGGGTCGTTACGCAATAAAAGTGCGTCAATCAGAAATCATCAACAAAAAACATCAGCGAATAGCCGGTACAAATATGGTTACGTTGCGTTGATCTTCGGATCTTGCCAGACAGCGCCTGATTTCCTTCAGGACGGCATCGAGCCAACCCGGGGCAAGCCATCACGCACGGTTTGTTTCATCGATAGCCAGACAGGAGAGACACATGAACCCGATGTACGCTGCCGAGCCCTTCAAGATCAAGGTGGTCGAGCCGATCAAGATGACCACGCGCGCCGAGCGTGCCCAGTACCTGCAGGAGGCCGGCTACAACACCTTCCTGCTGCGATCCGACCAGTGCTACATCGACCTGCTGACCGACAGCGGCACCACGGCGATGAGCGACTACCAGTGGGCCGGCATGATGCTGGGCGACGAGGCCTACGCCGGCAGCAAGAACTTCATCCACCTGCAGGAGGTGGTGCGCGAGTACTACGGCTTCAAGCACATCGTCCCGACCCATCAGGGCCGCGGCGCCGAGAACCTGCTGTCGCGCCTGTGCATCAAGCCGGGCGACACCGTGCCGGGCAACATGTACTTCACCACCACACGCGCGCACCAGGAGCTGAACGGCGCGCAGTTCGTCGACATCATCATCGACGAGGCGCACGATTCGCAGGCCGAGGTGCCGTTCAAGGGCAATGTCGACCTGGCCAAGCTGCAGAAGCTGATCGACGAGGTCGGCGCCGAGCGCATCCCCTACGTCTGCGTCGCCGTCACCGTCAACCTGGCGGGCGGCCAGCCGGTCAGCATGGCCAACCTGCGCGCGGTCAAGCAACTGTGCAGCCAGCACGGCATCCCGGTGATGTTCGACGCCACGCGCTGCGTCGAGAACGCCTACTTCATCCAGGAGCGCGAAGACGGCTATGCCGGCAAGACCATTCGCGCCATCCTGAAGGAAATGATGAGCCATGCCGACGGCTGCACCATGAGCGGCAAGAAGGACTGCCTGGTCAACATCGGCGGCTTCCTGTGCATGAACGACGACGAGCTCTACCAGCGCGCGACCGAACTGGTGGTGCTGTTCGAGGGCATGCCCAGCTACGGCGGCCTGGCCGGTCGCGACATGGAGGCCATGGCGCGCGGCATCGAGGAATCGGTGGACCAGCACTACATCAGCCACCGTGTCGGCCAGTGCCGCTACCTGGCCGACCAGCTCGAGGCCGCCGGCATCCCGATCGTCAAGCCGGTGGGCGGACACGCAGTGTTCCTGGACGCGCGGGCCTTTCTCGACCACCTGCCGCAGGACGAGTTTCCGGCGCAGACGCTGGCGGCCCAGCTCTATCTGGAAAGCGGCGTGCGCAGCATGGAGCGCGGCATCGTCTCGGCCGGGCGCAACCAGGAGACCGGCGATCACCACCGGCCCAAGCTCGAGCTGGTGCGCCTGACCATCCCGCGCCGCGTCTACACCTATGCCCACCTCGACGTGGTGGCGCGCGCCTGCAAGGACCTGTACGCGCGCCGGCGCGAGATTCAGGGCATGAAGATGGTGTACGAGCCGAAGTTCCTGCGCTTCTTCACGGCGCGTTTCGAGCCGCTGCCGGCGCCGGTGGCAGCCGAGCGCACGGAGCCGGCGCTCGCGCACGCCTGAAGTGAACGCCCGGCGGCGCCGCGCGCCATCCCCCTGAAAGGGAGACGCACCCGGCGCCCAGGGAGACCCTGGCCACGCCTGCCCCGCATGGCCCGCCCGATGGCCCTCGGTGCAGGGTCGGTTCATGCGTCGTGGGTCGCGCACGGCGTGGCGGACCTGCCGATACAAACGGGTCTCCGTTCAAGCTGACGAAGGGACAGGATGACTCCGCTGCGCTGTCGTGACGGCGCGAGTCATTTCGTCATGCCGGCGCCAGCCGGCGTCATCCTTCATCTTGTTGACCGCAAGGCGGTGTCGGCCGCCAGCCGCCCGCCGTGGGATGATCGGCGCATGGAAGCACCCGAGGCTCCGAGCCTGTTCGAGCGCGAACACCAGCGGCTGGAAGCGCAACTGCATGCGCATCTGCTCGAGGTGGTGGCGGGCGACTTCGGGCGCGCGCAGCAGCTGCTTGAGCTCTGGCGCGCGGGGCTGGCGCGCCACATCGAGATCGAGGAGGAGCGCCTGCTGCCGCAGGTGCCCGCGGGTGCGCGCTGGCAGGCCAGGGTGTACCGGCTGGAGCACCAGCGCATCGTCGAGCTGGCGGACGAATATGCGGGGCGCGTGGCGGCGCTGGCGCGGCGCACGCACGCCGATGGGCTGGCGCGGCGCGAGGCGGCACTCAGGCTGCTGGATGCCGCGCATGCGCTGCGCCACCTGCTCGAGCACCATCACCAGCGCGAGGAGATGGCGCTGGCGCACGAATTGCCGATCGCCCTGCAGCAGGCCGCCTGGGGCGCGGCCGATGATGCCGCTGCGCCCGCGCCCGAATGACCTGACCGCCGACCGTGCCGGCCGGCTGCCCTACCATGGGCGGCAGGCCGAGGGGCGGCGCGTCGATGCAGGCGCGCACACCACCGGCCCGCACGACGAGGAGCACCCATGAGCAAGCCCGCCTACCACCGCAAGCAGATCGACGCGCACGCGCTGCACGCCGAGACCCAGATGATGTCCTACGGCTACGACCCCTTCCTGGCCGAGGGTTCGGTGAAGCCGCCGGTGTTCCTGACCTCGACCTTTGCCTTCCGCTCGGCCGAGGATGGCGCGCACTTCTTCGACGTGGTGTCGGGCCGCGTGCCGCTGGCCGAAGGCGAATCGGCGGGCCTGGTGTACAGCCGCTTCAACAACCCCAACCTGGAGATCGCGGAGGACCGGCTGGCGCTGCTGGACGGCAGCGAGGCGGCACTCGTGACCTCCAGCGGCATGTCGGCCATCAGCGCCGTGCTGCTGACCTTCCTGCGCCCCGGCGACCAGGTGGTGCAGTCGGCGCCGCTCTATGGCGGCACCGAAACCCTGCTGTCGAAAGTCCTGGCCGAGTGGGGCATCGGCACCCACGTCATGGCCGACGGCCTGTCGGCCGCGGCCATGGGCGAGGCGCTGGAGGCGTCGGCAGCACGCGGCCCGGTGCGCCTGTGCTACGTCGAGACCCCGGCCAATCCGACCAATGCACTGATCGACCTGAACGCCCTGGCGGCGCAGATCGACGCCTTCGAGCAGCGCCACGGCACGCGCCCGATCTCGGTGTGCGACAACACCCTGCTGGGCCCGATCTTCCAGCAGCCCGCGCGTCATGGCATCGACCTGTCCGTCTACTCGCTCACCAAGTACGTCGGCGGCCACAGCGACCTGGTGGCCGGCGGCGTCACGGGCCGCAAGGCACTGGTGGACCGCGTGCGCGCCACGCGCGGCGTCTACGGTTCGCAGCTCGATCCGCACTCCTCGTGGATGCTGGGGCGTTCGATGGAAACCGTGGTGCTGCGCATGCGACAGGCCGCGGACAGCGCCAGCCGCGTCGCGCGCTGGCTGGCCGACAACCCCTACCAGCGCGTGCAGGTGCACCATCCCGAGCAGGTCGACAGCGCCGCCTACCAGGCGGTCTACCGGCGCCAGTGCGCCGCCGCCGGCTCCACCTTCTCCTTCGTGCTCGAGGGCGGGCGCGCCGACGCCTTCCGCCTCATCAACGCACTGTCGCTGTTCAAGTCGGCCGTCAGCCTGGGCGGCACCGAATCGCTGGTCTGCCATCCGGCCTCGACCACGCACTCGGGCGTGCCGGCCGCGGCGCGCGAGGCCGCCGGCGTGTCGGAGGGGCTGATCCGTGTCTCGATCGGCCTGGAGCACGCGGACGACCTGATCGCCGACCTGGATCATGCGTTTCGCCAGCTCGCGCAGGCTTGATGCAATCAGGCGGGCGGCGGGGCCGGCCACCGGCGCGCGGCGTGCAGGATGCGCAGCACGCGGATCGAGTCACCGCGCACGGAGCCATGGCCAGGGTTCCCCTGGCCATGGGCAGCGCCCCCAACCCAACACCCCCACGCTGCGCTGCCCCCGGAGAGGGCCTTCGCACCTTCGGGCGGCCGTGCGGTGCTCAAGGAGTGCTGCAACGTCGCGCAGCGAGTGGAGGCGCAGGGGTGGCTTGTTCCCCATCGCCGATCCCATCGCCCGCGACGCCACTTCCTCGCGGACTCAAATGGCCGCGAAGCAGGCCACGCCGGTGGCAGCCATGGCCAGGGTTCCCCTGGCCATAGGCAGCGCCCTCTTGAGGGGGGAGGCGCAACATCGCGCAGCGAGTGGAGGCACGGGGGTGGGCCTTAATCCCGCGTCACCCGCAGCACCTCCTCGCGGCTGGTGATGCCGGCGGCGACCAGGCGCTCGCCGTCGTCGCGCATCAGGCGCATGCCCTTGGCCAGCGCCGTGGCGCGGATGTTGGCCTCCGGCGCCTGGCCGTGGATCTGGGCACGAATCTCGTCATCCACCACCAGCAGCTCGAACACGCCGGTGCGGCCGGAATAGCCGGTCTCGCCGCAGGCGGCACAGCCTTTTCCGCCGCAGGCCGTGCACAGCTTGCGCACCAGGCGCTGCGCCAGCACGCCCAGCAGCGAGGAGGACAGCAGGAAGGGTTCGACCCCCATGTCGATCAGGCGCGTCACGGCGCTGGCGGCGTCGTTGGTGTGCAGCGTGGCGAGCACCAGGTGGCCGGTGAGCGAGGCCTGGATGGCGATCTGCGCGGTCTCGATGTCGCGGATCTCGCCGATCATGACGATGTCCGGGTCCTGGCGCAGGATGGCGCGCAGCGCGCGCGCGAAGGTCAGCTCGATGCGCGGGTTGACCTGGGTCTGGCCGACGCCGGGCAGCTCGTACTCGATCGGATCCTCCACCGTCATGATGTTGTTGTGCGCCGCGTCCAGCCGCGCCAGGCTGGCGTAGAGGGTGGTGGTCTTGCCGCTGCCGGTGGGGCCGGTGACCAGGATGATGCCGTGCGGCTGCGCGATCAGGCGCTCGAAGCTGTGCAGCACGTCGCCGTGCATGCCGACGGCTTCCAGGCTGATGCGCTGTTCGGACTTGTCGAGCAGGCGCAGCACGGCGCGCTCGCCGTGCGCGCTCGGCAGGGTGGAGACGCGCACGTCGATGGCGCGCGTGCCCAGGCGCAGGCTGATGCGACCGTCCTGTGGCAGGCGCTTTTCGGCGATGTCCAGGTCGGCCATGATCTTCAGGCGGCTGATCAGCGCCGCGTGCAGCGCGCGGTTGGGCTGCACCACCTCGCGCAGCGCGCCGTCGACGCGAAAGCGCACGCTGGAATGGCGCTCGTAGGGCTCGATGTGGATGTCGCTGGCGCCGTCGCGCGCGGCCTGCGTCAGCAGGGCGTTGAGCATGCGGATGATCGGCGCGTCGTCGGCCGATTCCAGCAGGTCCTCGACGGCGGGCAGTTCCTGCATGATGCGCGACAGGTCGGCATCGCTCTCGACCTCGCTGACCACGGCGGCGGCGCTCGATTCGCCCTGCGCATAGGCATTGCTGATGCGCTGCGCGAGCGCACCCGCGTCGAGTTGCTGCAGGGCCAGCGGCAGTTCGCTTTCGCCGTGACAGCGCAGCACCTCGCCCAGCGCGGCCGGGTCGGGCGCGCCGTCGTGCCACAGGGTCAGCGCCTGGCCATCGTTTTCCAGCAGCAGGCGGTTGCCGCGGGCAAAGGCGTAGGGCAGGGGGTAGCGCACGGCCGGTGGCGTCGCTCAGCGGCCCAGGTAATTGGCCTCGCCGCTGGCCGGCATCTCGATCAGCGGGGGCGGCGGCGCCGGGCGCGTCCAGCCTTCGGCGCTGGTCGGCTGCACCGCCGGCAGCACCGGCGCCTGGTTGATCTGCAGCACGCTGCTGGGCTGGGGCTGGTTGCCCTGCTGGGCGCTGCGCATCAGGTCGTAGCGGTCGAGCGAGAATTGCTCCGTGGCGATGGCGTCGCGCACCACCACCGGGCGCAGGAACACCATCAGGTTGCTCTTGGTGATGCCGCGCGAGCGGCTCTTGAACAGGTTGCCGACCACCGGGATGTCGCCCAGGCCGGGCACCTTGTCCTCGCTTTCGGTGAACTGGTCCTCCATCAGCCCGCCCAGCACGATGATGGCGCCGTCGTCCACCAGCACGCTCGATTCGATCGCGCGCTTGTTGGTGATCAGGCCCTGCGGCGAGTTGACCGAGGTCGGCTCGACGCTGGAGGTCTCCTGGTAGATCACCATCTTGACGGTGCCGTTCTCGCTGATCTGCGGGCGCACGCGCAAGGTCAGGCCGACGTCCTTGCGCTCATAGGTCTGGAACGGGTTGACGGTGCCGCCGGAGGCGCCGGTGTTGGTGAAGCTGCCGGTGACGAAGGGCACGTTGCGGCCCACCATGATGCTGGCTTCCTCGTTGTCCAGCGTCAGCAGGGTGGGCGCCGACAGCACGTTGCCGGTACCGGTGGACTGCAGGAAGTTGGCCAGCGCCGCCAGCGCGTAGGTGGCGCCGAAGCGGTGCACCAGCCCCAGGTTCAGGCCGGCCGAGGGTGGCGTGGTGGGGGTCCAGCCGCTGCTGCCGGCGCCGATGAACTGGGCGCTGAAGTCGATGATGTTGGTGCTGCCGGCACCGTAGTTGGTGCCGATCACGCCGATGTTGGTGTCGCCCTTCTTGCCCAGGATGCCCTGCCACTGGATGCCGAACTCGGCCGCCTTGTCGGCGCGCACCTCGGCGATCAGGCTTTCCACGTAGACTTGGGCGCGGCGCTGGTCGAGCTGGTCGATCGCCGTGCGCAGCTCGCGGTAGACCGGCTCGGGCGCGCTGATGATGAGGGCATTGGTGGCCGGGTCGGCCTGGATCTGGCCACCGGTGGAGGGCTGGTTGCTGGCGGCGGCGTCGATGGTCGGGCCGCTGGCCAGGCCGCTCGAATTGCCGCCGAGGCTGGCACTGCTGGTGCGCACCGTGGCCTGCGCCGTCGCGCCGGTGGCGGCGCCGGCGCCGCCGCCGCTGCTTGCGGCCTGTCCGGGCAGCGCGGCCAGGGCGGCGCGCAGCGTGACCGCCAGCTTGGCCGCTTCGGCGTTCTTCAGGTAGACCACGTGGATGTTGCTGCCGGTGCCATCGGCCAGGCGCGAGGGCGGCTGGTCGAGCTGCTCGATCAGGGTGCGCGCCAGCGCCAGGCGCGCCGGATTGGCGGCGCGCAGGATCAGCGCATTGCTGCGCGGCTCGGGCAGGATGGTGGTGTGGTAGCCGCCGCCGCTGCCCACGCTCAGCCCGGCGGCCTGGGCGCCCGCGGCCTGCGGCGCCGCAGCCACCGGGCCGGGCAGGCTGCCGCTGGCGCCGCTCTCCAGCAGGCGCGCCACCAGCGGTGCCAGGTCGCTGGCCACCGCGTGCTTGAGGCGCACGATCTCGACGCCGGTGGCGTTGGAGACGTCGAGCGCCGCGATGATGCGCCCCAGGCGCTGCAGGTTGTCGCCGTAGTCGGTGATCACCAGCGCGTTGGTGCCCGGGTTCACGTTGATCGTGTTGTTGGGGCTGATCAGCGGACGCAGGATCGGCACCAGGTTGTTGGCGTTCTCGTGCGTGAGGCGAAAGATCTGGGTCTGGATCTGGCCGCCGCCGTGCACGCGGCCAGCCGAGACGGCGCCGCTTTGCAGCTTGGCCTCGGACTCGGGCAGCACCAGCACGATGCCGCTGGATTCGATCAGGGCAAAACCCTGCGTGCGCAACTGCGCCGCGAACAGGTCGAGCGCCTGCGTCGGCGTCACCGGCGTGGTGCTGGTGAGCGACAGCGTGCCCTTGACGCGCGGGTCGACCACCACGTTGCGGCCGGTCAGCGTGGCCATGGTGCGCGCCACGGCGTCGATCTCGGCATTCACGAAATCCAGCGTCACGCGATCCCCGGCACGCGGCGTCGCGACGTCGGTGTCCGCGCCCGTCAGCACCGGGGCCGGATCGGCAGCATGCAGGCCGGGCGTGCACGCGAGCAGCGCGAGGGCGCACAGGGTGCGGGTGGGCGTCAGGGTGAATCGGGCCATGGGTGGGCAAATCGGTCAGCGGGTGGCACTGTAACAAATGCCGGCGGGCAGGGGTGCGCACTTTCGTGCACGACGAGGAACAGCGCAGCATGGCGCCGCGAGGGTGGTGCGGGCGCACGCATGGCCCGCGCATCCGGCGGATGGGCCCGATCGACGCGGTCAAGGTACGTGTGCATGTCGGCTTCGGGGCGTTCAGGCCCGGTCCATCGCCGGGTTCAGGTTGACGGGGGTCAGTCGGCGCACCATGGCTTCACCCGAACGACAGGATGGCACGGTCGCCCCGGCGTTGCCCCAGGATGTTGAGCAGGTTGGCCAGTTGTGCCTCCAGGCCCGGGGCGGCACTGGCCTCGCCGCGGAAGCGCGGCTGCGCGCCCGGCGCCCACTGGCCGCGGCCCGCCAGGCGCAACGCGCCTTCCAGCGTCGACAGCTCGATGCTGACCGGCTCGCCTCCGTACAGCTGCAGCCGGTACGATCCCATCGGCTGCAGGGTGGTCAGGCGCGACGAGACATCGCGTGCCGTCAGGCTGGCGGTGCCGGCCATGCGCACGCGCCCGGCCAGCCAGTCGATGCGCAGCCCCTGGGTCGCCAGCGTCAGTTCGCCCCGGGGCTGGATCGTGTTGAACGGCGTGCCCAGGCCCGCCAGCACGGCAGCCGGCCAGACAGTCTGGCCATCCGCCAGTTGCAGCTGCAGGCCGCTCCAGCGGGCCATCAGGCGCAGTTCCAGGGGCCCGTCCGGCGTGCAGCAGTCGGCGTGCAGGCGCACCATCAGGCCGGGCCAGGCCGGACGCAGCCGCCAATGCACGCGACCCGGCAGGGCGGCGCGGTCGCGGCTGCCGGCGCCGCCGGTGAGCAGCAGCCGCGCCGTGCCGGACCAGACGCTGCCCTGCGCCTGGGCCAGCAGCACGCGTTCACCGCTGGCCTGCGCCAGGCCGCTGGCGAGCCAGCGCGCCGGGGCCTGCCACAGCAGCACCAGCGCGCCGCCGAGCACCATGCCGGCAACGGCCCAGTACCAGGGCGCTGCGCGTGTCGCGCCGGGCAGTGCGGTGCGCGTGCGCTTCATGCCGGGTGCGCTCCAGGTGCCCGCAGCACCCGCTCCGGTGCGGGCCTGCGCTTCGGGCAACGCGGGACCGGCCTCCATGATGTCGCGCGCCCGGCGCGCGCAAGGCGCGGCAATGGCTGGGGCTCGCGGGCATGGGCCGCGAAGCGGGCCGCCCCAGGCAGGCATGCGCGGCGTGCCGGGGACTTGTCCAGCGTTGCCTTCATTGCGGCAGGCTGAGCGACAGCGTGCCGCTCCAGCTCGCGCTCGTGCCCGCCGTGCGATCACCCGCGCGCGTCAGGCGGGCGTCGACCACGCTGGCCCGTGCGTTGGCGCGCGCGTCGGCCAGCCAGTCGGCCAGGGCTTGCGCCGAGACGTCGCGCAGGGTCAGCTGCGCGCGATCACCGGCCACGCTGAGCTGCGCGGCCGTACCCAGGCGCGCGCGCGTGCCGGCCTCCAGGGCGCGCAACGCCTCATCGCGACCCAGGCGTGGCAGCGCCTTGAGGGCCTGCGCCTCATCGCGCAAGGCCTGCATGCGCTGGGCCTCGCCCTGCAGCAGCTGGCGCTGTGCCGGCGCCGCGCGCAGCGTGGCCAGCGCCGGCGCCAGGGCCAGCAGCCACAACAGGCCCAGCAGCACGGCGGTGGTGGCCAGGGCAATCAGCCGGCGTTCGCGTGGTGCCAGCGCAGTCCACGCGGCACGCGCGCGGGCGCCAACGCCGGCTTCGGATGGGGTTTTCATGGCGCCAGCTCCTCGCGCAGCACGGTGCTGTCGCCCTCGGTCAGCATGCGGTAGCCCAGCGGGCGCAATCGGGTCTGTGCCTGTGCCAGCGCATCGGCTGCCCATTGCAGCCCCCGCAGCCGCAGCTCCCCCGGCGTGAACTCGATCGCGCTGGGTTGCGCGTCGGCCGGGGCAATGCGTGCGTAGGCAGCCAGCATGGGTTCCAGGTCGCGCTGCGAACTGGCGCCCGCGGCCTGGCGCAGCAGCGCCACCTCGCGCGCCATCTGGACCGGCGCATCGACCACCACGCGCACTTCGGGAAAGGCCTGGCCGAGCAGCGCCCGGATGTCGGCGCGTTGCTCCTGCAGTTCGGCACGGGTCTGCCAGGCTGCCAGGTTGAGCCCGCCCAGCTGCGCCAGCAGCAACGCCACCAGGCCCCAGCGCGCAGGCCGCCAGCGTGGTGCGTGCAGGAAGTCGCGCCATCCGGCCGCCACACGCCGTGCCGCCCAGGCGGCGCCGGTGCGCGCTAGTTCGCCCTGGGCCAGGTCCCACGCCGAGCTGGCGCTGCGCAACAGGCGTTCGGCCGGCGCGACGAGGGCCGGCGGCTGGCCCAGCAACTGTTCGGCCAGCGCGGCAACCGCCGGTTCGGCGTCGAGCCGCGCCGCGGCGCGTGCCTCGGGCGCCAGTTGCCCCTGCAGCAGCGCCAGGCTGCTGGTCGACAGCGGCAGGTTCTGCACCCCGCCAGGCACCGCGCTGCCACTGGCGAGCAGGCGCGGATGCTCCGGCTCGCCGACCACCATCAACTGCAGGGTGCCGCTGTCCGGTGCCAGTTCGGGCACCACCCGCGCCACGGTTCGCCCGGCGGCGGCGAGCGCGCGGAGGTGCGCGTCGAGCCAGTCGCGCCGGCACACCGCGACCCACACCGGGCCGCCGCCACCGGCGCGCGGCTCCAGGGCGAAGTGCAGTGTCTGCGGTTCTTCCAGCACGCGCTCTTCCAGCAGGCCCGTCAGCACGGCGCGCAGGCGGGGAGAACGCGGGCCGATTCCGCGCGGCAGCTCCACGCGATGCCAGGACAGGCGTGCCGCCGGCACCCGTGCCACCACTTCCAGGCTGCGTGCCGCGCTGGGCAGCAGGGCCGGTACCGCCTCGCCGTGGGCGTCGGGCGCGTGGCCGTCGGTCGAGGTGGCCCACGCATAGCTGCCCGGCGGGCCGGGTGGCAGGTCGAGAACAAGCAGGCTCATGGTGGCAGGCGGGTCGTTCCTGGAAATGGTGGCCAGGCGCGGACAATCATCGCCCATCCCGGCCGCTTGCCGCGCGGGGCGGTGCTGGCCGCGCCGCGCGCTTCCAGCCGCTTGACCCGGCCGGGTGCGTGCGTGTGCCGCGCGCCAGGTCGCGCCCGACCCGCAATCCTGGCCAGCGCGATCCGGCGCGGTTTCCGCGGCGATTGTAGGGCGCGGTGCCGGCGGCCCTCAACGCTCAGCGTGCCTCCAGCGTCAGGCTCTGGCGTTCGCGCCACAGCACGGTGACCGTGCGCCGGCCCCGCACACCGGCGGCACGCTGCATGGCGGCGACTTCTTCCAGCGCGAAGTCGTCGAGCCGCAGACGGCCGCGAATCTCGAAGAAGCCGGACGACACCGTGGCCCAGCCGAGTTCGGCATCGGTCACCCCCAGGGCCTCCATGGCCGCCTGCGGGCTCTTGAAATCGTTCTGGCTGCGCAGCGCCACCAGGCGCTCCGCCTGGGCCAGGTCAAGCCCGGGCACGGCGGCGTGCATCACGGATGCGCTGGCGGTATTCAGGTTCACCGGCGTGGGTCGACCCCCCTGCAACGGCAGCACGGTGACGTATGGGCGCAGCCGGGCCAGCGCCTCGGCGTCGAGCCCGAGCCACGCCAGTTGCTCGAAGCGACGCGGCAGCAGGGGCGCATCGCCGTCATCCTCGAGCGTGCCGTCCTGCGCGTCCCGGGCGCGTGCCAGGGCGCGCTGCAACGCTCCCAGCTGCTGGCTCGGCAGTCCCAGCAGGTCGAACAGGCGCTCGAACCGGGCCAGCGCGCCCAGCGCGTCTTCGGTCACCAGGTTCATCACGTTCAGCCGGGCCTGCAGGTCGGTGATCTCGCCCGACAGGAAGGCATCGCGCTCAAGCTCTGCATCGCGTTCGCCGGCGGCCAGGAAGGTCGACAGGCGCGCCTCGGCCAGCGGCACCGCCCAGGGCTCGGCCAGGTGGTCGACCAGGTGGCCCTTGCGCCGATCCTCGTTCAGGTCACCCTGCAGGATCAGCCGCCCCCAGTCCAGCGCCCCCGTCAGGATCCAGGCGGACTGTACGCGCGCGCGCTCGGCACTTTCCACCTCGACCCCGCGCCACTGGCGCCACAGCGCCCCGGCCGCCAGGGTGGCCACCAGGGCGACCGTGATCATGGCCATGAGGAGGGCGGCGCCTGACTGCTGACCCCCACGCTTCGCGGCTGCGCCTGCTGCGCTGCCTCCCGAGGGGGCCGCAGCCCGCCTTGGGAGCGGCCCGGCGGGCAGGGCGTCGCCGCGGGCGGCCTGGACGCATTCGGCGTTCACGGCTGGTCTCCGACGAAGTCCGGTCGCACCCAGTCGAGCTGCAGCGCGCCGGTCACGGCCTGGTCGGGCGCCAGCGTGATGAACAGCCGCACGGCATCGGGCAGGGCGTCGGTGTCGGTCGCGCTTTCGGCGGCGCTCGACAGCGGGTTGCTCCAGGCATTCCGGCGGAAGTAATGCAGCTGCCAGTCGGTGGCAGTGGCGATCGCCACGGCCTGGGCGCCGATGCCTTCGGTGGCGGCGCTGGCGCCCGCTTCGGCCCAGCGCGCAGCGGCGTCCCATGCGGCCTGCCAGGCGCGCACCGAGCGCACGGGTGCCGATTGCCAGCGCAGCCACTGGCCATCCGTCGGACGGCGTGTCCAGACCACCACGCGCAGGCCCGCCGCCGCATCGCCCGGGATCGTGCGCGTGATGCGCAGGGCACGGCCGTCCCACGCGAGGCTGCGCTGGACGCGCGCTGCCGACGCGGGCGGGTCGGTCGTGGGGGCGGCGGTCGGCCAGATCATTATGGCATCCAGGTCGGCGCGCCACTGGGCCAATCCGGCCTGCAGTGCCAGCGTGCCGTCCGTGTGGCGCGCGGTGGCCTGATCCGCCTGCGCCATGCCGTCGATGCCGCGCCAGCTCATCAGCGCCATCAGCGCGAGGATGGCGAGCGCCACCAGCACCTCGACCAGGGTGAAGCCGCTGGGGATGGTGCTCCCACGCTCCCCTGCTGCGCCTGGCGCGATCGGCGACGCATGACCCGACGCGACTTCGATGTCCGCGGGGCAGGCCGGGCGCGGCCCCCTGCCGGGGGACGGAGCGCGGCGGCATGGCAGGCGCTTCACGTCAGTTGCGACCGACGATGGTTGCGACGCGCACGATGAAGCGACCGTTTTCGCTGACCACGGCCTCGACCCGCCGGAAGTTGGTATTGGGGGTGGGCCGCACCTGCCGTATCACCTGCAGCGCATGGCCTGCCTGCTGGCAATCGTGGCTGCTGTCGCCGATGCCGGGGAGCTGGCGCGCCAGGCGCAGTTCGATCAGATGGTTGTCGGCGCAGATCTGCGCCAGCAGCAGGCTGTCCTGGCGCCCCGCGTTGTCGGTCAGCGCGCTGCTGGCCTTCAGGCCGGCGATCAGCGCGATCGCGGTGATGGCCAGCGCCACCATCACCTCCACCAGGGTGAAGCCGCGCGTCAAGCCACGCGCGCGCCCTGGCCCCTGGCACCGGCTCATGGCAGCGGCTCCACCGTGAACGGGCGCAGCCCGTCGGTCTGCACCGACAGCGGCGCCAGCGTGCTGCCCAGGCGGCGCAGCACGATGGCCTGGGGAGCGATGACCGGGTCCGGGCCCAGCCACACCGGCGCGTTGCCCAGCGCCACCGTCTGGCGATCCAGCCAATGGCGCGGCAGGGGCGGTGCGCCGGGTGGCAAGCCCTCGAAGGCGAAGCCATCCTGCGTGGCCTGCCAGTACACCGGCACGCCGGCCACGCGCGATTGCGCGCGTGCCGCCTCCAGCAGCGCCGCGAGCCGCTGGGCGTCGCGCGTGAGCGCGCGCGCCTGGGGATCGGGCAGCGCCAGGCTGACGGCGGCGCTGCCGAGCGCGATGATGGCGATCACCACCATCAGCTCGATCAGGGTGAAGCCGCGCCCGCGCGCATGACCGCGCCGCGCACGATGACGGGGCCCTTGCGCGGCCCCGATGACGGCGGCTGTGCCGCTCATGGCGGGGGTGCCAGCGGCGCGGGCGTTCGGGGTCATTCGTCATGCGCCGCCGCGCGGCCCGTCACTGCCAGCTGCCGATATCGGCGTCCTTGCCCTCGCCGCCGCTCTGGCCATCGGCGCCGAAGCTCATCACGTCCACTTCGCCCTGGATGCCCGGGTTGAGGTACTGGTAGGGCTGGCCCCAGGGGTCGTTCGGCAGCTTCTCCAGGTAGGGCCGCCAGTTGCTCGGCACGGGGGCGATGGTGGGACGCTGGACCAGCGCCTGCAGGCCTTGTTCCGCGGTCGGGAAGCGCTGGTTGTCGAGCTTGTAGAGCTTGAGCGCCTGCATGATGTTGCGCACGTCGGTGCGCGCCGCGGTGGCACGCGCGTCGTCGGTGCGGTCCAGCACGTTGGGCACGATCAGTGCCGCCAGCACGCCGATGATGACCAGCACCACCATCAGCTCGATCAAGGTGAAGCCGCGCACGCGCGGCCGGTGAAGAAAGCGGAGAAGGCGGGGGTTCATCGGAGTCAGACTGCGGGAAGCCGAAAGCGGTTCAACCTAAAAGGCGGCAGTTGGACGCGTTCGCCCAACAGGTGGAGGTGATCGAAGCAGCGGAAGTCAAGGTTCATGCGGATCTCGTGAAGAAGGCAAGCGGCCAACCGCCGTTTTTGGGTTCAATGATAATCGGGCGCATGCGGTCCCTGCGCCTGGCTCCCCGCCTCTCGGTTGCCCTCGTCACGCTGATGGTGTGGACGCTTGCCGCGGGCAGCATCGTGTTCTGGTTGTTGCGCCTGGGCGCAAGCGCGCCCCGGCTGGACGCGCCGGTGGCAGGCGCGGCCGGACCGTCGACCGGCGTGGACACGGCGGCGGTGGCGCGCGCGCTGGGCGCACTGGAGTCCCGTGCCAGCGCCCCGGTGACGGCCGACATCGGCACGCGCCTGGTGCTGCAGGGCATCCTGACGCACGGCGCCGGCGGCGCCGCATTGATTGCGGTCGATGGCCAGCCGGCCCGGCCGCTGCGGGTTGGCGCCACCGTGGAAGGCTTGGACGGTGGCTGGACCCTGCGTTCGGTGGCCCCGCACGCCGTGGTGCTGGGCGCGGACGGGCGCGAGGCGCGCCTCGAGTTGCCGCCGTTCAGCGAACGCTCGCGCGCGGGCGATGCCATCGCGACGCCGCCCCGGCGCACCACCCGTGCACCGGTGCGGACCCCCATGACCAGCGGGCGTCCGCTGGGCGTGCCGGCACCGTCCGGGGTGCCCTCCGAATAGGCGGCGCTGCACCGCAGCCGGGCTCAGGACGTGGCTGCTGGCGTCTCCGCGCCGCGCAGGAACAGCCGGTACGCCGGATTGTCCGTTTCCTCCACCCAGGGGTAGCCCAGCTCCGCCAGGAAGCGCTTGAACGCCGCGTCGTCGCGCGTCGGCACCTGCATGCCCACCAGGATCTGGCCGTAATCCGCGCCCTGGTGGCGGTAGTGGAACAACGAGATGTTCCAGTTCGGCTTCATCAGGTCGAGGAACTTGAACAGCGCGCCCGGCCGCTCCGGAAACAGGAAGCGCAACAGGCGCTCGTCGCGCGCCTGCACCGAGCGCCCGCCGATCATGAAGCGCACATGCTCCTTGGCCAGCTCGTCGTGCGTCAGGTCAATCGCGCCGAAGCCGGCGCGCTGCAGCGCCGCGGCGATGCGCGGCGACTCGCCCTTGCCGGTGGTCGTCAGGCCGGCAAACACGTGGGCCTGGCCGCCGTTGGCGGCGTCGCTGATGCGGTAGCTGAACTCGGTCACGTTGCGCGGGCCGCCCGGCAGGGCGCCGATCGCCTGGCAGAAGCGCTTGAAGCTGCCGCGCTCCTCCGGAATCGTCACCGCCAGCAGCGCCTCGCGCTCCTCGCCCACCTCGGCGCGGTCGGCAACGAAGCGCAGGCGGTCGAAGTTCATGTTGGCGCCCGACAGGATGGCCACGTAGGTCTCGCCCCGGGTCTTGTGGCGCGCCGCGTACTGCTTGACCGCGGCCACCGTCATCGCACCGGCCGGCTCGACGATGCTGCGCGTGTCGATGAAGACGTCGCGGATCGCCGCGCACACGGCGTCGATGTCGACGTGCACGAACTCGTCGACCAGCGCACGCGCGATGCGAAAGGTCTCGGCGCCCACCTGCTTGACCGCCGTGCCGTCGGAAAACAGCCCGACGTCGGGCAGGTTCACGCGCCGGCCCTCGGCCACCGAGCGCGCCATCGCGTCCGAGTCGGTCATCTGCACGCCGATCACCTTCACCTCCGGCCGCACCGCCTTGATGTAGCCGGCCACGCCGCTGATCAGCCCGCCGCCGCCGATCGCGACGAACACGGCATCCAGGGGGCCCTGGTGCTGGCGCAGGATCTCCATGCCGATCGTGCCCTGGCCGGCGATCACCAGCGGGTCGTCGAACGGATGCACGAAGGTCAGCTGCTGTTCGGCCTGGAGCTTCAGCGCGTGCTGGTAGGCGTCGGAAAAGCTGTCGCCCTGCAGCACCACCTCGCCGCCCAGCGCCTTCACCGCGTCCACCTTGACCTGCGGTGTCGTCACCGGCATCACGATGACGGCGCGCGCGCCCAGCTTCTGCGCCGACAGCGCCACGCCCTGGGCGTGGTTGCCGGCGCTGGCGCAGATCACCCCGCACTTGAGCTGCTCGGGGGTCAGGTTGACCATCTTGTTGTAGGCGCCGCGCAGCTTGAACGAGAACACCGGCTGCTGGTCCTCGCGCTTGAGCAGCACCTTGTTGTGCAGGCGTCGTCCCAGCACGCGCGCCGGCGTCAGGTCGGACTCGATCGCCACGTCGTAGACGCGCGCCGTCAGCACGCGCTTGAGGTAATCGATGGAAGTCAGGGCAGGGCGGCGGGCGGCGGTCGGCATGGACGGATGGCGGGATCGGACGAAGCCGTCCATCATAAGGACGCCCTGCCGGGCGTGCTGCTGCGACGCACAAAAAAAAGCCCCGAACCGCGGGGTTCAGGGCTTGAATCCACCTACTGAAGGGGTGGAGGAGACAAGTGGCGTCCGGTGGTTCCACCGGACTTGTTGCGTAGCATACCCGAAAAAGCACGAGCGTTCACAAACACATGTTGCGTCGCAGCATCAAGGCCTTCCGGATGCCGATTTGTGCACGGTTCCGCGCCGCCTGCACGTCCCCGCCGGGGCGGCGGCCCGCAGCAGGCCCGCGGGAGCGCTGCAGGCAGTCGCCCGGGGAGAATCCCTGGCGGGTTCAGGCGGGGCGTGCGCCCTGTTGGCGCGGCGCGGCCCGATCGGCTACGCTGGCGGCCTGCTTCGTGGAGCTCGGATCGACATGGAATGCACAGTCAGCTGGACCGGCGCCGCCGGCACGCGCTCGGGCATGGGTTTCGTCGCGGAAACCGGTTCGGGCCACGTCATCGCCATGGATGGCGCGCCCGACCCCGCGCGGCCCGAGCAGGGCGGCCAGAACCTGGCGCCGCGGCCGATGGAAGCCGTGCTGGCCGGTGCCGGCGGTTGCACCGCCTACGACCTCGTGCTGATCCTGCGCCGCGGCCGCCACGACGTGCGCGGCTGCTCGGTGCGCCTGACCAGCGAGCGTGCGACCGAGGACCCCAAGGTCTTCACGCGCATCCACATGCACTTCACCGTCAGCGGCCGCGGCGTGCCGCCGGCCGCGGTCGAGCGCGCCATCCGCCTGAGCCACGACAAGTACTGCTCGGCGTCCATCATGCTGGGCAAGACGGCCGACATCACGACCTCGTTCGAGGTGGTCGAGGTGGATGGTGGTGCCGTGGACACGTGAGGCGTCGGCCACGCCAGGGCATGCGCCCGTTCATCCGGCCTGGATGCGCGCCCCGCTGCATCGGGGCGCGAAGGGCGTGAAAGGAGCGCGAAGCGCGCGAAAGCAAGCCGGCGGCAAACACCGGGGTTGACCGGGGCTTCATGCCCTTGCCGTCGAGGGGGCGGGCGCCCCCCTCGGCGACGCTCACACGTAGTGCGCGGTCGTCGTCATCACGCGCGCGGCCAGGCGCATCAGGCCGCGCACCGGCAGTGGCAGGTCCACCCCGCCAGCAGCGCGTGCGTTGTCGGCGTGGCGTGCCTCGTCCTTCTTCATCTCGGCAACGATGGCGCGGGAGGCCGCGTCGGCCGCCGGCAGGCGGTCCAGATGGCGCGCCAGATGCGCCTCGACCTGGCGCTCGGTCTCGACCACGAAGCCCAGGTTCAGCCGGTCGCCGCCGAGCTTGCCCGCCAGCACGCCGATGCCGAATGCGCCGGCGTACCAGAGCGGATTGAGCAGCGAGGTGCGCGCGCCCAGCTCGCCCAGGCGCTCGTGCGTCCACGCCAGGTGGTCGGTTTCCTCGCGGGCCGCCGTATCGAGCTGCTGGCGCAGCGCCGGATCGCGCGTCATCAGCGCCTGCGCCGTGTACAAGGCCTGGGCGCACACCTCGCCCACGTGGTTGACGCGCATCAGCGCGCCCGAGAGCTGGCGCTCGGCGTCGCTCAGCGCCACCTGCGCCTCGGGTGGCACGCCGGGCTGCGGTGTCGGCCGCGCCGCCTGCGGCGGCGCGCACAAGGTGCGCAGTGCGCCGTCCGCGGCGGCCAGCAGGCGGTCGGTTGGGCTCAACATGGGCGCATGGTACGCCAGATGCGCGGCCGCTACCGCGCGGATGGCCGAGCCTGGGCGCTGCCGTGGCAACGTAGGCTGCGGACCATCGTCGCCACTGCCCGCGCAGCGCACGAGCAAGGGGTGCCGAGGGCGAGCGTTGCAATCTGCCCACGCGCAGGCCCAGGTTGTCGCCCTTATGCAACAGATCGACCCCGGGCCCGGTGTTTTGAACCGGAAATCTTTGCAAGTTGGGGGCGCCTCTGGTGCAATAGCAACAACTTCCCACATGGGGAGGTTGGCCCGGGGAACCGGCGGGATACGCAGACGGACCCTTCGCACCGGCGCCCTATGTTTAACCTTGGAGAACTTGGAATGAAAAAATCTCTGATTGCCCTGGCGGTCCTGGGCTTTGCCGGCGGCGCCATGGCGCAGTCTTCCGTGACCCTGTACGGCGTGGCCGACGCGGGTTTCGGCAAGATCAATTCGCCGGCTCTTGGAGCCGCTGCCGATCCCAAAATCGAGATGCTTGGTTCCAGCGCTATGAACAACGGCACCAGCCGTTTGGGCGTGCGCGGAGTCGAGGATCTGGGCGGTGGCCTGCAGGCTGGCTTCAACTTCGAGCATGGCCTTAACCTAGAAAACGGCGCTGGGAACCTCAGCGGCGGTCAAATGTGGAGTCGCGCGGCCAACCTGTGGATCGGTGGCAACTGGGGTACCTTCAAGATGGGCCGCACGCTGAACCCGTCGTTCTACGGCCTGGCCACCTGGGAACTGACCGGCGCCGCCAACTACTCCGTGGTCGGCAACACCTACGGCTACACCGGCGAAGGTCCTCGTACCAGCAACCAGTTCAGCTACAAGACCCCCAACCTGGGTGGCTTCACCGCCGAACTGGGCTACGTCTTCAAGGCCGACAACAGCGACCTTGCGAAGTGGGACCTGAACGCGATTTACGCCAACGGCCCGATCGCTGCGGGTCTGTCGGTCAACAAGACTAAGAGCCAGAAGACCAACTACGCACTGGGCGGCAAGTACAACTTCGGCAGCTTCGCCGTGGCCGCTTCGTACAACAACGCGAACGATGCCGCCGACCTGCGTCGTCGCGGCTTCTCGATCGGTGGCACCGCCAACCTGGGTGCCTTCGCGCTCACGCTGGACCTGACGCGTGACACCAAGAACGAGTGGACGGGCAAGAAGTACACCAACGGCGTGCTGGAAGGCAAGTATGCCCTGTCCAAGCGCACCTTCGTGTACGCCGCCTACCTGCGCTTCGATGGCGACAACAACTACGGCATTGGCCTGCGCCACAACTTCTGATCGTGACGCTGCCCGCAAGGGCAGTGCCCGAACAGTTTCAAAGCCGCCTTCGGGCGGCTTTTTTTCGTCCATCGCGCGCGCGTCGGACGCACCCGAGGCCGGGTGCCATGCGCGCAATCCCTGAGTCCGGGCGCCCGGGGGCTCTGCTAGCATCGGCCGACGCAACGCCGACGTGACATGCTGGCCTTCATCTTCCGCCGCCTGCTGCAGGCCATCATCGTCATGGTCTCGGTGGCCTTCGTCGCCTTCCTGCTGTTCCAGTACCTGGGCGACCCGGTGGTGTTCCTGCTGGGGCAGGACGCGACGCCCGAGCAGATCGCCCGCCTCCGCGCCGAACTCGGGCTGGACCAGCCCTTCTTCGTGCAGTTCTGGCACTTCCTGGTGAATGCCGCGCAGGGCGAATTCGGCTTGTCGCTGCGCCAGGGGGCCAAGGTGTCGCGCCTGCTGGGCGAGCGCTTTCCGGCCACCTTCGAGCTTTCCATCGTGGCGGCGGCGCTGGCGCTGCTGGTGGGCATGCCGATGGGCGTCTACGCGGCGCTCAAGCGCGGCAACTTCCTGAGCCAGGTGTTCATGACGGTGTCGCTGCTGGGCGTGTCGCTGCCGACCTTCCTGATCGGCATCCTGCTGATCCTGGTGTTCTCGGTCTGGCTCGGCTGGATGC
Source organism: Ottowia sp. (assembly GCF_035325765.1). Classification (GTDB taxonomy): domain Bacteria; phylum Pseudomonadota; class Gammaproteobacteria; order Burkholderiales; family Burkholderiaceae_C; genus Ottowia. The sequence goes on along the minus strand of NZ_DAOKZG010000001.1, from coordinate 1,696 downwards.
CCAGCTTCGGGCGTGGCGAGACGGTGCAGCTCGGCTGGTGGAGCAGCGGCCTGCTGACGCGCGACGGCTGGATGCACATGGTGCTGCCGGCGATCACGCTGGCGATCTTCCAGCTCACGCTGATCATGCGCCTGGTGCGCGCCGAGATGCTCGAGGTGCTGCGCACCGACTACATCAAGTTCGCCCGTGCGCGCGGCCTGACCGACCGCGCCGTGCACTTCGGCCATGCGCTGAAGAACACCCTGGTGCCGGTGATGACCATCACCGGTCTGCAACTGGGCGGCCTGATCGCCTTTGCCATCATCACCGAGACGGTGTTCCAGTGGCCCGGCATGGGCCTGCTGTTCATCCAGGCCGTGACCTTCGGCGACGTGCCGGTGATGGCGGCCTACCTGTGCCTGATCGCGCTGATCTTCGTCATCATCAACCTGGTCGTCGACCTGCTCTATGCCGTGGTCGACCCGCGCCTGCGCGTGGCCTGAGCGCGTGACCGAGTGGGGCGCGGACCGCAAAGCTGACATGGGCTCATTCCTGCATCGCTGGCTCGACAGCGACATCGGCTACAGCTTTCGCAGCTCGCCGACGGCGATCGTGGCGGCGCTGATCGCCCTGGTCTGCGTGTTCTGCGCCGTGTTTGCGGGCTGGGTGTCGCCGCACAACCCGTTCGACCTGGCGACGCTGAACCTGGCCGACGCGCGCCTGCCGCCGGCCTGGTACGAGCAGGGCAGCACGACCTACCTGCTGGGCACGGACGACCAGGGGCGCGACATCCTGTCGGCCGTGATCTACGGCGCGCGCATCTCGCTGGTGGTGGGCGTGGTGTCGGTCATCCTGTCGGTGCTGGCGGGCGTCGCGCTGGGCCTGCTGGCGGGCTTTCGTGGCGGCTGGATCGACACCTTCCTGATGCGCCTGTGCGACGTGATGCTGTCGTTCCCGGCGATCCTGGTGGCGCTGCTGATCGCCGGCGTAGGGCGCGCGCTGTTTCCGAACGCCAACGAATCGCTGGCCTTCGGCGTGCTGATCCTGGCGATCTCGCTCACCGGCTGGGTGCAGTACGCGCGCACGGTGCGCGGCAGCACCCTGGTCGAGCGGGGCAAGGAATACGTGCAGGCGGCGCGCGTGACCGGCGTGTCGCCGCTGCGCATCATGCGCCGCCACGTGCTGCCCAACGTGCTGGGGCCGGTGCTGGTGCTGGCCACGATCCAGGTGGCCACGGCCATCATCACCGAGGCGACGCTGTCGTTCCTGGGCGTCGGCGTGCCGCCGACCTCGCCCTCGCTCGGCACCCTGATCCGCATCGGCAACGACTACCTGTTCTCGGGCGAATGGTGGATCACCATCTTCCCGGGCGTGATGCTGGTGCTGATCGCGCTGTCGGTGAACCTGCTGGGCGACTGGCTGCGCGATGCGCTGAACCCGAGGTTGCAATGACACACGACCGGCGTTCAGCGTTCAGCGTTGAGCGTTCAGCGCGACGCGCGGTTCAGCGTTTGGCGTGAACTTCCGAAAACCCGGCGCTCCCAACTTGCTCAACGCTCAACGCTCAACGCTCAACGCTCAACGCTCAACGCTCAACGCTCAACGCTCAACGCTCAACGCTCAACGCTCAACGCTCAACGCTCAACGCTCAACGCTCAACGCTCAACGCTCAACGCTCAACGCTCAACGCTCAACGCTCAACGCTCAACGCTCAACG